>JAZSOD010000051.1:0-22887 GCA_045536775.1 Eubacteriales bacterium
GTAACAGCGGCAACGCAAACACCTGCAACGCAAACGGCATCGAAATAGCCGAGTCTATGAGCACACATCTCGGAAATGCTCTCGGAATAGACTCCTGCGACGTCGTGGTTGCGTCTACCGGCGTTATCGGTCAGCCTCTTGACATCGAGCCCATCAAAAACGGGATTCCCGAGCTTGTCAAGGGACTTAACACAAACGGCGGCGATGATGCCGCAGAGGGCATTATGACCACCGACACGGTAAAGAAGGACATCGCCGTAAGCTTTGAAATAGACGGCGTTGAATGCAGGATCGGTGGTATCGCCAAGGGCTCGGGTATGATACATCCGAATATGGCGACTATGCTCGTGTTTATCACAACAGACGTGAATATCAGCAGCGAGATGCTTAACCGCGCGCTGAAGTCGGATATAGAAAACACCTTCAATATGGTTAGCGTTGACGGCGACACCTCGACAAACGATATGGTGACCGTGCTTGCAAACGGATGCGCGGGAAACCCCGAGATAAATTCAGAGGGTGAAGCGTTCAACGAGTTTATGAAGGCTCTCAATACTGTTACCGTTTACCTTTGCCGCAGTATCGCAAAGGACGGTGAGGGTGCGACCAAGCTTATAGAGTGTGTCGTTTCGGGAGCGAAAGATCTAAAGTGCGCGAAAACCGTTGCAAAATCCGTAGTTTGCTCGTCACTTCTTAAGGCGGCTATGTTCGGCGCGGACGCAAACTGGGGACGTATCCTATGCGCCATAGGCTACAGCGGTGCGGACGTTGACGTAAACAAGATAGACGTTTCGTTCAAATCAAACAAGGGCGAGATACTCGTTTGCGAGAATGGTTCGGGTGTTGACTTTTCCGAGGACGTAGCCAAGGAGATCCTGCTTGAAGAAGAGATCGACATTCTCGTAGACCTCAACGACGGCGACGCATCGTCGACCGCGTGGGGATGCGACCTCACCTACGATTACGTCAAGATAAACGGCGATTACAGGACCTGATAAGGAGATTTTAAGTATGAATATGTCAAATGCAGACAGGGCTAAGGTGCTTATCGAGGCGCTTCCCTACATACAGAAATACACCGACAAGATAATAGTTGTAAAATACGGCGGAAACGCTATGATAAACGAGGACCTCAAGGAAGCCGTTATGGGCGATATCGTGCTTTTGTCACTTGTAGGCGTCAAGGTGGTGCTGGTTCACGGCGGCGGTCCCGAGATCACCGATATGCTCGCGAGAGTCGGCAAGAAGACCGAGTTCGTAAACGGCCTGCGCGTGACCGACAAGGAAACGGTGGACATAGTTCAGATGGTGCTCGCGGGTAAGATCAACAAGAATCTCGTAAACCATCTCGAAAATATCGGCGGCAAATCCATAGGCCTTTGCGGTACCGACGGTCATCTCATCGAAGCAAAGCAGCTTGATGAAAGACTCGGATACGTCGGCGAGGTCACGGGCGTTAACGTAGAGCCCATTACAGACCTTCTCGACCGCGGCTACATTCCCGTGGTATCAACCATCGGCTGCGATAAGGAAGGCAACATCTACAACATCAACGCTGACACGGCGGCGGCGAAGATCGCCTCCGAGCTCCGTGCAGAGAGCCTTATCTCAATGACCGACATCAGCGGAATACTCCGCGACAAGAACGATCCCTCCTCACTCATCTCGAAGATCACCACCGAGGAAGCACCCAAGCTTGTTGAGGACGGAACCATAAACGGCGGTATGATACCCAAGGTCGAATGCTGTATAGAGGCTATCGAAAACGGGGTCAAAAAGGTATTTATCATCGACGGCACCGTACCTCACGCTATAGTTATCGAGCTTCTCACAGACGAGGGTATAGGTACTATGTTTACAAAGGCGTAAGGAATGGAGGATTATTATCTTGACTTTAACTGATCTTGATAAGGCGTATATTGCAAACACGTACGCGCGTTTTCCGCTTGAGCTTGTCTCAGGCAAGGGTGCAGTTCTGACCGCCACCGACGGCAAGGAGTACATTGACCTCGGAAGCGGTATTGCGGTAAATATTTTCGGAATTGCAGACGATGAGTGGGTAAAGGCGGTCACCGCGCAGGCGAGCACCCTTGTTCACACGTCAAATCTATACTACACCGAGCCCTGCGCCAAGCTTGCAAGGCTTCTGTGCGAGAAAACGGGAATGAAAAAGGTGTTCTTCTCGAACTCGGGTGCCGAGGCTAACGAGTGCGCGATAAAGGCGGCGCGTCAGTACGCGATAAACCAAAAGGGCAAGGAATATTACAATATAATCACGCTTGTGAACAGCTTCCACGGAAGAACTATCACTACTCTCGCGGCTACGGGTCAAGAGGTGTTCCACAACCACTTCACTCCTCTGACCGAAGGCTTTATCTACGTTGAGGCAAACAACGTCGACGCTCTGAGACGCGCGGTGAAGGAAAACAAGTGCGCGGCAATTATGTTTGAGACCGTACAGGGCGAGGGCGGTGTAAATCCGCTTGATACCGATTTCGTGCTTGAGATCGACCGTCTGTGTAAAGAAAATAATATGCTGACAGTGGTCGACGAGGTGCAGACGGGTAACGGAAGAACGGGCAAGCTCTACGGCTATATGAACTACGGCATTACACCCGATATCGTGACTACCGCAAAGGGTCTCGGCGGCGGGCTTCCCATTGGCGCGACTCTGCTCGGCGAAAAGGTCGAGGACATTTTCGCGCCGGGCATGCACGGCTCCACCTTCGGCGGCAACCCCGTTTGCTGTGCGGGTGCGGTAAGTATTATCGAAAGAATAGATGATGCTCTGCTTAGCGAAGTTGCGGCGAAGTCGGAATATATAAAGAGCGAGCTTGCAGGTGCAAGCGGCATCAAAAGCGTCAGCGGCATGGGTCTTATGCTCGGCATCGAGACTGCGAAGGACGCGTCCGAGATAGTAAACAAATGTCTTGAGAATGGCGTTTTAGTGCTGAAGGCAAAAAGCAAGGTGCGCTTGTTGCCTCCTCTTAATATTGATTTCGAGCTTCTCAAAAAAGCGATAGGCATTTTGAAAGAGGCTTGCAGAGTATAAAACAAAAGGTGCGGACTCACGTCTGCACCTTTTTATCGTCGGTCGGGACGTCTGACAGGCGATGCGCGCATTTTGCTTTTTGGGCAGTAAAATCTAAAGGTTGCCGAAGGCAATCTTTTGCCCATACCCTTGCATTTCATCAAATTTGTGATATAATACTGTTATAGAACAATTTTTAACGGTGTACGTAAATGATAATTTTAAGCTGTAAGGACGTAAGCCTCGAATTCGGCGATAAAACCATACTCTCCGGCGTTACCTTCGGAATAGGCGAAAACGAACGCGTCGGTATCGTCGGTGTCAACGGCGCAGGCAAGTCCTCTCTGATAAAAATAATATCGGGTAAATATTCTCCTACAAGCGGAAGCGTTTTCGTGTCGGGCAACAAGCGTCTTGCCGTTCTTGAGCAGAACGCCGCACTTGAAAGCGAAAACACCCTTATCGGCGAGATGCTCTTAACCTTCCCCGAGCTTATACGCGACGAGGAAAGACTTAACGAGCTTAGCGCCCGTCTGTCAGACGGCGACCCCGACGTGATATCCTCCTACACGACTCTTGAAGAAAGCTTCAGAGCCCGCGGAGGTTACGAATTCCGTTCGCGTTGCCGTGGAATACTAATAAATATGGGCTTTGAGGAGTCTATGCACGAAATGCTTATCTCCTCCCTCTCGGGCGGTCAGAAGACCAGACTCGCCCTCGCCCGCCTGTTAGTCCTGAATCCTGATATACTCATTCTCGACGAGCCGACAAACCATCTCGACGAGCAAACTCTCACAAAGCTCGAATCTCAGCTCGCAAACTACCGCGGCACACTTCTCGTCATCTCCCACGACCGTTATTTTCTCGACAAGATAACAACCTCCATACTCGACATCGAAAACACCAAAGCCGAGCTTTATCCCGGGAACTACACACGTTTCGTAAAGCTCAAGGAGGAGCGACGCGAGGCTCTTGAGCGCGCGTACAAAAATCAGCAGCGAGAGATCGCTCGCATTGAGGCGTATATCGAGCAACAGCGCAGATGGAACAGAGAAAGAAACATAATCGCCGCCGAGAGCCGTCAGAAAGCACTCGACCGCATGGTAAAGATAGACCGTCCCGAAAATGCGCCCGGTGCGATATCTATGAAATTCTCATCGGCACCCGACAGCGCAAACGACGTGCTTTTTGCCGACCGTCTTGAAAAAAGCTTCGGCGACAAGTGCCTTTTCAAAAATCTCACCTTTGACGTAAAAAAAGGTGACCGCTTCTTTATTAGCGGTGCCAATGGTTGCGGAAAATCCACCCTTATAAAGATCCTCGTCGGCAAAGAAGACTATAACGGCTACTTTGAATTCGGCTACAACGTAAAGATAGGCTACTACGATCAGGAAAACCAGAACCTCTCGTCCGAGAAAACCGTTCTCGACGAGCTTTGGGATTCCTACGAAAACCTCACCCAGACCGAGATAAGAAATGCGCTCGCTCTGTTTATGTTCAGAGGCGATGACGTTTTCAAATCGGTCGGAGATCTCTCGGGCGGTGAGCGCGCAAGGCTTACTATGGCAAAGCTCATTTTGTTAAAAGTAAACCTTCTCATACTTGACGAGTCCACCAACCACCTCGACATAAGCTCGCGTCACGCGCTTGAAAACGCGCTCGAGCAGTTTGACGGAACCATTATCGCGGTCTCGCACGACCGTTATTTCGTAAAACGTCTTGCCACACGCATACTCGACCTCGGAGAAGAAGACAAAAAGGTATTCAACGGCAGCTACGAGGAGTACAAGAGCTACAGGGAAGCCAAAGCCGAGCGCATACAGGCAGGTGCAAGAGAAACGGGTGCCGCGCAGGTCAATGTGAAAGCGTCGGCAGGCAAGGAGCAGTTTCTCGCCGCAAAGGAGCAGGCTGCACAGGCGCGCAAGCTTGAAAAACGCAAAAAATTCGTCGCGGACGAGATCATACGCATAGAAAAGGAGCTTGAGGAGATATCCGTCCGTCTTAACGGCGACGAGGCAAGCGACTACGTTATAGCAACCGAGCTTTACGAGCGTCAGACCTCGCTTGAGGAGACCTTACTCGCCCTCTACGAAGAAAACGAAGGCTTCACCGAATAACAGGTGAAGCCCAATAAGTCATTTATTCTCACTTTGACGCTTTGAAAACGAGCAACCGCAGTAGCTTTGTCTATAAAGCTTATACTCTGCCGAAAGCTCGACCGAGCGCTTATATCCGTTCTTTTTCTTGAAGTCCGAATAGAGATAGTCGATTCCGTACTTTTCGCTAAGTCTTTCTCCGATAAGATTCAGAGCGCGACTGTTTTTGAGAGGACTTATGGAAAGCGTGGTCGTAAACAGGTCAAACCCGTTTTCCTTGGCGTATCTCGCGGTGCTCTCCAGTCTGAGCTCATAGCACTTCATACATCTCGCGCCGCCCTCCCGCGCATCCTCAAGACCGCGCGAGAGCTCATAGAATTTTTCGACCTCGTATTCACCGAGGACAAAGCTCGCGGGGTTTGACATCGGCATTTCACCGAGCAGCCGCTCGGCTTCGTTTGCACGGTATTTGTATTCCGACTCATCGTCAATGTTCGGATTGTAAAAATAGACCGTTATATCAAAATATTCATTCAGATACTCAAGAACGTAGCTTGAGCAGGGCGCACAGCATACGTGAAGCAACAGGCTTTTACGCTTGCCGCCCTCACGTGCCTTTCGGATCGCGTCCTCACACATATTACCGAAATTAACATTTTCCTTCATAATTCCCCCGTAACTCTATAGAAAGGAGCAGAGTCGATGAAATCAAAAATTTTCATATTGTTTTTACTCGCGCTTATAATTGCGCTGACCGTATTTTTAGTTCTTCACGCAAACGTGACCGACGAGTTTGACGAAAAGGATCTTGCCAGAATTGAGCCCAATATCTCTCTGCCCCTTGAAAACAATGACGTGACCTTTGAATCAAGCATCACCGAAAGAGAGGACGTCGGAAGCTTTCCTCCCGACCCGTACGACTATTCCGTACCCGTTGCCGAATGCGAGCCTGTCGACGTGAGCCACTTCAACAAAGCCGTATTCATCGGCGACTCGAGAATGCTCGGTCTTATAAGATACACCGACATTGAGCCAATCAATTTCTGCGGAGTAGGCTTTTCGGTAGCCTCATACGATACCGTTACGTTTGTAAAATCGGGAGAGGATAACCTCACCGTACGCGACGCGCTCCGTGAGCTAACCGACTACGATGCCGTGTATATATCCACGGGACTCAACGAGCTTGGGTGGGCATCTGCAAACTTCGAGAGCGAATACTCGCGTATGCTCGACGACATTTCAGCCGTGGTCAGGGGCAGACCCATTTACGTTCAGCTTATTATGCCCGTTACTACGGAATTTGAGACCTCGCGCATTATGAATCCTTATGAACTAAAGAACAGCAACGTCGAGGTATTCAACAACATCATACGCAAAATAGCCGTCAATAAGCAGCTATACCTGCTCGACTGCTCGGATATGTTCAGCCTTGAAAACAACACATTAGACCCCGAATTCAGCTCGGACGGCGCTCACCTCACAAGAGAGGCGTACAACACCCAGCTTGACTATTACAGGTCTCACGTTATACCGAGCGATATGATAGCGGCAAGATACCTTAGCCGAGGTATAAAAATAAACCTTGACTGATGGCCAAAGACTACACCGCCTTTTATATAAGGCGGTGTTTTTTTATTTGTGCGAATCCATATAGTTCTGAAGTATTATCTGTGCCGAGAGCGTGTCAACTACCTCTTTTCGGCGCTTGGACTTCGTGTCTGTGAGGTTAAGTATCTGATGTGCCGCCATGGTGCTGCAGCGTTCGTCGAAAAACTCAATAATAATCCCTTCAAGCTCACTGCGCAAAAGCTCTGCAAACTCGCGCACTCTTTCGGCGCGCGGCCCCTCTGTGCCGTTCATATTTATGGGCATACCTAGGACTATCCTGGTCGCGCCGTGCTCTCTTGCCGCCTCTGCGACCTTTTTTGCGGTCTCGACTATATACTTACTGTAAATACACCCTGCAGGACTTGCCATAAATCCGAGCGCATCACTTACCGCAAGACCCGTTCTTGCGTCTCCGAAGTCAACTCCGAGTATTTTTTCTGCCATAATTCATACCAGCTCTCTCGATCTTATAAATTCAAGCACGTCCTCGCGACAGGGTATCGACGGTGCCGCGCCCTCCCGTGTAACCACCATAGCGCCTACTGCGTTTGCAAAGCGGCACGCCTTGACAACGTCGCCCGTCTTGATATATTCGACCGTCATTGCCGCGGTAAAGGCGTCGCCTGCCGCGGTGGTGTCCACCGCGTCCACCTCGTAGGACTCACAGACATTATAGTGTATCCCGTCGTAAATAAAGCATCCTCTGTCGCCGAGCTTTATTACTACATACTTAACGTCCATCTTGTTATAAAGCACCGATGATGCTCTCAGACAATCGTTCATACTCTGTGGTCTGATACCCGTATAAACGTGAGTCTCGCTCTCGTTGGGGGAGAATATCTCTACCCTGCCGAGCTTTTCAAGGTCTATGCTCTTGACTGCAGGACCACCGTCTATAAATTTCGGTATCTCTCTCTTTTCAGCAAACTCGCACGCGTTATAGACCGTTTCCTTTGATACCTCGAAATTCATAAGCAAGGCGTCGGGATAGCACATAAACGCTTCCTCGATATCGTCGCGGTCAAGCGCCATATTCGCTCCCGGATAAACAACTATCCTGTTCATTCCATTTGACTCGACCATTATCGCGGCAAGTCCTGTCGGGAGCTTGTTATCACGCTTGACAAATCTTGTGTCAAGACCGTTTTTCTTGTAAAACTCCGACAAAAGTCCTCCGTTTTCGTCACGGCCAAGCCTTGTGCAGAACACCGAGTCAGCACCGAGCCTCGCAACCGCAAGCGCAGAGTTTGCTCCCTTTCCACCCGGCACACTTTTGTACGAGCCCATATCTATAACCGTCTCCCCCGCCATGGGAACTCTGTTCATAGAGAGAACGAGGTCCATATTTGAGCTTCCAACCGTCAGTATTCTTTTTTTATCGCCGTGACTTGACACTCTCATTTCAACGTCATTGAATAACATAAGACCATCCTTTCCAAAGCGAAAATTACCGTTTATTCGTTCAGTTATTGCGTTTCTTGTGATTCTCCGTATTTTTTATTATAACAACAGACGCCACAACCGTCAAGAGTATGGCGCAAACGGTTATGATAACGGCAATAAGGTCGCGGTTTACCGCGTCCGTATCGGAGGCCGTGCCTGCCAAGTTTATTGCTTGATAAAGCCCGCTATCGTTGTATTCACTCGAATATCCGGTTATATTATCGACACAAAGCTCAAGCTTTGCGTCACTATTTTCCCTGACAAGCACCTGCAGACTTTCAAAGCCTTCTCCCGCGTGCTTGCCGAGGTCGATATAGACCGTACTGAAATTGCCCGTATCCACCTTGGCTACGTAGTCGAGAATACCGTTTTTCGAGGCGAGTCTGAATATAACGTCAACACTCTCGGTCTGTGAGCCATCGGGAGCAAACACCGCTACGTCAAACGACAGAACGGGAGTAAGCGAAAAGCTTAGCGGTGCATCAAAGCGCGCGCCGACTCCCGAAAGCTTAGCACCGCTATCCGCACCCCAAAAGCCCTTATCGATCTCCGTGAGCAGAACGGGGGTGTCCGTATACCCTTCGGCAACCCTTACGCTCTTTGCGAAAAACGAGGAGTTAAAATTCCCTATACCCGTATGAGTATTGAAATCGTAGTAAATATAGCTGCCCGTAAGCTTTTCCGGTTTTGCTTCGGCCGCAGCCGCCGCAGAGTACCTGCGCGTTGCGAGCTTACCCGACGAGCTAAGCTCGCCAAACGCCTTCGTGTTTATTCCGACACTTTCAAGGCGCTCGCGGTCTCCCGTGTTAAGAGCGCGGACAATTTCCGAGTGTGTGCCGTCAGCGTCCGAAAAAACGTACCTTCCCGAAAATCCGAGCCCTGCCGCACGGACAAGTCCTTCGACCGCCTCTGCACCGTCACCGGTTACAAGTGATACTATCATAACAGCCGCGCCCGAGAATGATGACATATCCGACAGAAAGCTCTTGAATATTTTCTCATTATCCGCTTTTATGTATTCTCCGCCACGCTCGTTTACTCCTTCAACGCATACGCCCCACGGAAAATAGCCTTCATCGTAAATATAGTTTCCAAGCGATCTTACAAAAAGCTCGGTGTCGGTCTCGTTATTTCTGAGCACCACGTAATCGTTTCTGTAAACATCTGATACAGACGCGTATACTCTGACGCTCTTACCCGAGTTCATCGCCGAAATATACACGAGTCTCATTGCATTGGCATAAGTGTTTACAAGATCGGTAAGCGACATATTGGGGGCGCTGCTTATGCTTCTTCCCGAGTTTACCGCCCTTCCGATAACGAAGGAGTCGATAACTCCCGTGCGGTTATCGGAATATCTCATAACAAGGAACTCTGTTGCTGCCCGCACCAACGCGTAGCCACGCTCGTCTGCGACGTTCATAAGGTAAGCGTCCGTATCTGCGCTTGATTCAAAGTAGACACCGTCAAGCTCCTTTCCGTCCACCGTAAGCCTTGCGGTGACCGAAGCGCCCGAGGAATAAAGCGCCGAAATTTTTGAATCGATAAGGTCAACGTATTCCTTGTCGAAGTAGTAGTATTTACCTGCAACCGCCTGCATATATCCGCTGTTCGACGGGGATATGAGCTTGTTTACGCATATTTCCACTATTCCGTTTTCCGAAGCGCTTGCCGCCACGCCCGACGGATCGGGCGAGATATAGCCCACCGATACGCCGCGTCCCGACGTTGCAATATCTCCAACGCTCACGTAAGTGGGAGTATCAACGAAGACCTTGGGGGTAGACGAAATCTTCACCACGTATTTTTTGAACAGGGCATCTCCGCTTTGCTTGCCGACGTCAAGTCTGAAGGTGAATTTCGTCGAAATTCCGTGTCTTGAAAGCACGGGCATAATATCGTAATCCGCCGTTTTGGGATCCTCTCTCAGATCGAGCGCGTAAAGATAAAGCTCACAGCCCTCAAACTCGGTAACGTATTCTCTCGGGATCTCTCCAGTTATTATTATCTGCTTCCCGTCAGACGAAAGTCTTGCGGAGGTTATATCGCCATAGGTTATGTAGGATTTGTCCGAATATCCGTCGGTAAGAGATATACCGTTAAAGCGAATATTTCCCTTGCCGAAGACCTTAAGCCGTACTCTCTTGACGGGAGATCTAAGTCCCGTTTCAATATAATATATACGTCTTTCGGTAGTGGTCTCAAGCTCTGTGTATATATCACGGGCATACGAGTCTGCGTCCGAAAACGCCACCATCATTTTATCGCTGTATGAAAAGTTTTCGATATTAAGCCTGAGCGTATCTGCAAAGGCAACCGACGAGGCGTTGACCTCAAACTCTATAACCGTCTCGTCCGCCTCTTCGTCGGGAACAAGCTCGAAATACGAGCCGCCCTCGGAAAAAACTATCTCGCCTCCGTAAACGTCGGCGGTGTCAAAAAGAAATCTCGTTGCCGTTTCGCTTTCCGAAAAGCTTACCGCGGCTACGTCGTCTACAAGAAACTCTCCCGTCCACACTCCCGAATCGGTGTGCTCGGGTATAAGTCCTATCTCAAGCCCCGTAACTATCTCCTTATGCTTCCACTCGGCTATATCAAGGCTGACCTCACTCCATACTCCGGACTCGATTGAACTTATTCCCTCACATTCTTCCCCCGACTGTCCGAACAGCCTGATGCGGACAAAATATCCGTCTGCACCGCCCGCCTCGGCAAACACCCTTGCGGTGATACTTCTTACGTCGTCCATCAGGATCGGGGTATCAAAGCCTGCCGTGACTGCCTTAAGCTCAGTCGAGTCGGTCTCTTTTCCGTGCACCTCAAGACAACCGTCTTCCGTTATTGAAATATCGGACACGTTACCGTCTCCACTCCACACAACGTTAAATACTCCGCCGTTAAAATCGTCTATCACGGTAATTTCTTCGGCAAAAGCCGACACAGAGAAGGCAATGCTGCCGATCGCCACACACAGAGCCGTTATCAGAAAATTAAATTTCTTCATTATGTTTCTCCAAATAATTGGTTGTTTTTTTACATATATACATATTATACCACATAATTGTTAACATTAAAAGACCTGCGGGAATATTGAAATACAAAAATATCCTTAGTGATTTTTATTGCATTTTGACAAAGCATGGTGTATAATATGGGTGCGGCACGAAATATACACCGCAATATTCAGCCGTTTCGGCAGATTGGAGTTATTTATGACAAGAATTGAAATCAAGGAAAGAGCAAAACAGCAGCTTGAAAAGAACATTTTCTCGAACAAGTGGCTTATGGCTGTTCTGTTTCTGGTTATAATCAGCGTTGTCTCCGCTATCGCGGGCTCTGTTATACCCGCTCTCGGAGCAATACTCGTAACGGGTCCCATGAGCTATGCTGCCGCTTTTATTTTCTTAAAGCAGGCGCGTGACAATGAAAATATGAATTTCAAGGATCTGTTCAGAGGCTTTACCGATTGTTTTTCCGACTCCTTCCTCATTGGACTTATGACCGCGATCTTCACGGCGCTCTGGTCGCTTCTCTTCGTGATTCCCGGTATAATAAAGGGATTTTCTTATTCGATGGCGTACTACGTTAAGTGCGATCACCCCGAATACAACTGGAGACAGTGCATAAACGAGAGCATGCGCATAATGAACGGTCACAAAATGGAGCTCTTTATTCTTAACTTAAGCTTTATCGGCTGGATAATAGTAGGCGCTCTCGTGCTTGGAATAGGAACTCTTTGGGTTGCTCCGTACATAACCGCCGCAACCACACACTTCTATCTCTCGATCAAGGAATAACCGATAGCCAAAAAGCTGCACGGCATCAAAGCCGTGCAGCTTTTTTATTTTTTGTTTGCAATTATAACTCTTATTCTGCCGCCGTTATCGGTAGTATCGTCCGCGTAAGCGGTTATATCGTAGCCGTCCTTGTTTTCAAGCAGATAAGACAGCGACATCACGTCATAGTCAAGCTCCGACTTTTTGTCGGTGCTAGGAGTGTATACGGTGACCGAGTCGGAGTAAAGCCAGACCTCATCGCCGACTACCGCGCCGAAGGAGGCGTATGCGTCCACGTTTTTCACTTTTATCAGCGTATCTATATCCTCAAGCTTACCCTTGTTGTACTTGAACACGCAAGGTCCCTCTCCGCCGTATATATAACAGGTCAATGCCTTCAGCATTGTCTTTTTTGTGCCGATCTGATATTCGTAAACGTAATTTGAAGACTCAAGCTCCGAATAGTCGAAATCCTCCTCGTCTGACACGTAGCCCGCCGCGTCGGTGAAATTTAACATTATACCGTATTCACACGCGTCGCCCGAAAAATCACCGAGGATCATATCCGTGATTCTTCCGCTTGAATCGGTGACGAAATGCTTTACGTCACGCTTATCAAGCTCTGCTCCTGTCAGTCGGCTGAAAAAAAGCGGTGCGGGGTTTTCTTCGTCGTATCCGAGCTCAAGCACGTTTACGTCGGGTGATACCGCGCGCTCACCTATCATGCCGTCCCCGACTCTGCCCGAGATGGTTTTCTCCTTTACCGCGCTTACATCTGCGGTATCAGAGTAAGTGAGCTTGACTATATCACCCTTGGCAAACCCCGTTTTGTTGCTTTTTATTGAAAGCGAGTCTCCCGTGGTGAGCGTGAGGTCTACCGTTCTCGCGCTGTAGCTTCTGCCGTTTTCATCGGTATATATTTTCTGCGAGATACCCATTACCACGCCGTAAACGTCGCGGGCGTACTCTTTGGTCGATACGATAGCCGCAACCTCACTATTGCGTCCGAGAATAAGTGTCACGAGGTCACCTGCTTTGAAATTGCCGAGACTCGAAACCGAGCGCATGGCATCAGTGCCGCTAAGCTGATAGCTCTTGCCCGCAACCGTTACCTGCAAGGGTGTGTCGCGGTTCGGGAGTATCGCCTCGAGCGTACCGCTGACCGCACGCGAATAGACGGTCACGGTCTTGGTGAGCGACGAGTAGTACACCACGTCATATTTTTTTATTTCGGAGAGAGCCGACTCAGTATCATTATACAGAACTCTTACGTCGGTGGGAAGACCGAGCGCAGAATATTTCGTTTTTACTACAAACGGACCCTTGATATCATCATTTATTATCTTTAAGAGGTCCACTTCCCCGTTTGAGTCGAGGGAGTAGCCGATGGTCTGCGCGTAAGCCTGACCCGTTTTGGTCTTTGCTCCAAGCAGATTGTATATAAGGTGGGCGCAGTCCTCACGGGTGATGCTCTCGCCTTTCACCGCCTTCACGTTCTCGTCAAGCTCGAGCGACTCACAGAGCGCGAGCTGACCGCTCGGATATACTCCGCTTATATCGTTTTCGGTGTACCCGAGCATACGCAGAATGACCGTCACCGCTTCCTCAAGCTTTATGTTATTTGAGGGCCTAAAGCTTCCGTTTCCGTAGCCGTATATCCACTTGTTCTCTGCGGCAAGTCTTATATAAGGCGCTGCCCAATGAGTCGGCTCAACGTCGGTAAAGCCGCTTGATATACTGTCCGTCGGAATGCGGTCCTTAAAGCTTGACGCCTTTACTGTCATTTTTGAAAACTCGGCACGAGTCACCGCTTTATCGAGATTCAGGTTGCCGTTCTCGTCGCCGTTCATAATGCCGAGCACTCCGAGCACCTCAAGCTCTGTATAAAGGTCGGCGGCAAAGGCGGTCACACTCAGTACCAGAAGCAGTACCGCACATATTGCCGACAAAATAATTCTTTTATTCATTCTGTTTTTCCTTTCACTAACTTACTCGTATCTCAAAGCGTCGATAGGATTGAGATTTGACGCCTTACTTGCAGGGAGATATCCGAACAGAATACCGATAAACACCGATACTCCCGCGCTTAATGCCACCGCAAACACGGTCGGTGTCGCGTTTATACCGATAAGGTCACCTAAAACTATCGAAGCTACCGTTCCGAGCCCTATACCGATCACTCCGCCCACCGCCGAGGTGGTTCCCGCCTCGATAACGAACTGTCTCATAATATCGCGCCGTCTTGCACCCAGCGACTTTCTGATTCCTATCTCGCGCGTCCTCTCGGTCACCGACACAAGCATAATGTTCATAATGCCGATACCGCCAACGAGAAGCGATATTCCCGCAATTCCCGCAAGCACCATGGTCATTATATCCATCATTTCTTCCATCTGGTCAATGAGAGCCTCCATATTGATGATGTTGTAGTAATCGTCCGAGCCATATACTCCGTATAGGTAATTATCGATGGCTGACTGACAGTCGTTTACTCTGTCAACGTCCGAAACCCTGAAGGAATACGAGCCGATACCCGTCTTGCCTATCTTGCACGCCGTTGTGTAGGGCAAGAGTATCAGATCGTCCGATGAGCCCTCGCTTGAGTCGTCTATCTCGTCGAGAACACCGATTATGAGAAGCTTATTTCCGCCAACCTTAATGGTATCGCCAACGGCGGCACCACCGTAGACCTCACGGTTAAGGTATGAGCCCACTACGCAGACCTTCTGATAGTTTTCAAGATCAGCGTAGGAAATAAATCTTCCGTCCGATAGCTCATAGTCCTTGATGTCCATATATTCCTCGGAAACACCTGTCACGCTTGACGAGTATTCCGTGTTATTATGCTTCACCGTACCGATCACCGTGACGTTCGGCGAAAAGGAACGGAAAAGGCTTCGGCTTTCATCTAAAAATTCGTAGAAATCCTCATCGTCTACCTGACGCGTAGCTCCTCGGCTCTGCACCGTGACGGTAAGCACGTCTGTTCCCAGATTACTGAAAAGCGACGTGACCTCGCCCGTAAGTCCTTGCATAAGGCTGACTAAAATTATTACCGCCGCAACGCCGATGATTATACCGAGCATAGTGAGAAATGCCCTCATTTTGTTGCCCGCGAGGCTTTTGAGCGCGAGCTTGAACGATTGATAAAATCCCATACTCAACCTCCGAAAGCATTCTCGACGTCACCGTCGTATATTATTTTTCCGTCAACTATTCTGACTACCCTCTTTGCCTGTGCGGCAATGCTCTGATCGTGGGTAATTAAAACTATCGTGTGTCCTTGTTCATTGAGCTTTTTCAGAAAATCAAGCACCTCAAGACTGGTCTTGCTGTCAAGTGCGCCCGTGGGCTCGTCGGCAAGTATCACCGACGGGTTTCCCGCAAGTGCGCGGGCGATGGACACCCTCTGCTGCTGACCGCCCGAGAGCTGATTCGGGTAGCTTTTAAGCTTATCCGAAAGTCCGACCCTCTCAAGTGCCGCCTTAGCCATCTCGATCCGCTTTGTTCTGCCGTAACCGCCGTACAAGAGCGAGAGCTCTACGTTTTCAAGCACGTTCAGCTTGGCGATGAGATTATATTGCTAGAATATAAATCCGAGAGTCTTGTTGCGAATTTCCGCCTGCTCATCACCCGTGAGCTCGCTTACATCCTCGCCACAGAGATAATACTCTCCCGAGGTGGGAGTGTCAAGACAGCCGATTATATTCATAAGCGTGGACTTTCCCGAGCCCGACTGACCAACTATGGCTACGAACTCGCCCTCGCAGATCTTCAGCGAAACACCGTCTGCTGCGCGTACCTCGCTCTCACCCATCGAGTATATCTTATATATATCACGCAGTTCTATTATGGGCGTCATCGTGTACCACCCGGTCTCTGAGTGCCGCCAAAGCTGCCTCTGCCCATATTCGGCATCTGTCCGCCGCCCATATTCGGCATCTGTCCCGCCATTGCGTTACCGATCCACTCGGTACCCGTAATAGCTCTTATTGCCTGCGGAATATACACGGTGTCACCCTCCTTGAGTGCGCCCGTGTCCTTTATTTCTATATAGTTTTCATTTGAAATTCCCGTTTCGACTCTTACCGACATATATCCCACGGGAGCCGTGTCGTTTTCAGACTTAGTTCCGTCATCCTTTACGTACACGACGTTACCCCTCTGCACCGCTGACGAGGGTATCGTGAGAACGTCCGCAGCCTCCTCTATTACAAGCTCTGCGTCAACGTTCATGCCCGAAAGAAGTCCCTCGGGCGGATCATACACCTTTACGGTTACGGGGTATGCGGTGGAGTTGTAGCTTGTCGTTCCCACAACGCTGACCTTGGTGATCTCACCCTCGATATTTTTCATCGAGATAGCGTCGCAGGTGAGCAGTACCCTCTGACCGACCTCAACGCGACTTATGTCAAGCTCGTCAAGCGCCATATCAAACTGCAGATACGAGAGATCGTATATTAGCGCCATCGTGGTCTGTCCGCGCGTAGCGTCGAGGGTGTCTCCGACCTTACTGTATTTTTCGATGACCGTTCCCGTTATGGGAGCCTTTACCTCGTAATCGTCAAGCTTTTCCTTGGTGTTGTCAAATGAAAGCTTGGCGTCGTCAAGCGATGACTTTGCGTCCTTGAGATTATTTTCAAGCGTCTCACTTTCAAGCTCACACACGAGGGTCTCGCCCGATGTTACCTGTGCGCCCTTTTTGATAACGCTTACCACGTCGCCGCCAACCTTTGCGGTGATCACGGTTTCCTTGTTGTATGCGAAGCTTGATTTTTCAAGGCCGACGTAATCGCCGAAGGCGACCGTTGCGGTACTTACGCTGTGGATACCGCCGTCGGTATTCACAACGCTTGCCTTTACGTATCTGACTATCTTGTCACCGAGAACAGAGTCGAAGGAGTCAAGCTCGTCTATTATGCAATCAAAGCTCTCGTACGAGCCGTCGATTATAACTACGCCCTTGTCACCGACTCCCAGCGCCTTCGCATCTGCCGCGGCAAAGGGTACGGTTATGTGCATAACCGACGAATCTCTGAGTGCGGCGAGCTTTGTTCCCGTCTGTACGGTGTCGCCCTCCTCAACGAAAACGTCGGTAATCACCCCGTTATAGTCAGAATATATTTTAAGGTCTTCAAGAGACTCCACTATCTTATCGTAGCTTCTTTTTACCTTGTCATAGGAGATCTGCGCGCGCTCTATGGTGTTCTCCATATCCGACGAGTCTATGACATACATGATATCGTCCTTGTTTACGACATCTCCCTCCTCGAAGTTACATTCGAGAATATCCCCACCTACCGCCGCGGTTACGGTGTAAGAGTCTGCGGGCTGAAGCGTGCCGCTTGAGGACATTGTGGTCTGTATGGTGCGTCTTTGTACCGTGCCCTCGGCGTAGGTAACGCTTGGAGCACCGACTGCGCTTTTGGGGGCGAACATTCTGAGTCCCACAAG
Source organism: Eubacteriales bacterium (assembly GCA_045536775.1). GTDB lineage: Bacteria > Bacillota > Clostridia > Oscillospirales > CAG-272 > UBA4717. Next base: position 17,409 of record JAZSOD010000051.1, read on the forward strand.
CGCGACGGCGACTATTACTATCACGACAAGCAGTATCACAAGTCCCTTCTTGCTTTTCTTTTTCTTGTTCTTTACAGAACGTGTATTTTCCAAAATTATCCCTCCTGTGAAAACAACTGTCTCTATTGTAAACCCCGAATATGACGGTTTTTTGACGGGATTTAGAATTTAGAGAAAATATTACCCATGTTTTTCATGTATAACGGGCGTTTTCTGTTGACTTTTTTGCCGTGTAATGTTAAAATATCGTCATAAGTTGTAATTTGAGGTGACTTATGCATATTCCGCGTACCGATACCAACAATATTGAGGTAGTGGGCTTCGAGGCGGCGCTTGACGATTACGAAGGACGTGCGCACGCCGATTTTTCATCAGACGATTGGCTATATATTCCGCCCTACTACTCGGAATACCGTTACATACTCGGCACAAAGGGTAAGCGTCCCCTTATATGCGTCGGAATAAATCCGTCAACCGCCGCACCCGGCGACCTTGACAACACCTTAAAGAGTGTTGAAAGAATCGCCCTTGCAAACGGCTTTGACAGCTTTATAATGTTCAACGTATACGCAGAGCGCGCAACAGACCCCGACGATATGGACCGTGAGCTCAATAAGTACCTGCACCAAGAAAATATGAAGGCGTTTGAGTATATTCTGAAGAGATCTGAGTCGCCTGCAATATGGGCAGCGTGGGGAACGATAATAGAAAAACGCCCGTACCTTCCGCTTTGTGTGTGGGATATGATAGAGCTTGGCGAAAAATACTCTGCCGAGTGGTTTACCTCGGGCAAGATATCCGCAAAGGGTCACCCGCACCATCCCCTTTACTTAAAAAAGGATTCTCCTCTTGACAAATTTGATATAAAGGCGTATACCGCCGATATCCTTAAATTCAGAAAGGAAACGTTATGAACTTCCGAATTCCCGACGATTACAAGTCGCTTCTCGACCTCAGACACACTCAGGTCGCAATCAAAAAGGTAAAGGACTTTTTTGAGCAAGACCTTGCGATACAGTTAAATCTCACCCGTGTTTCTGCGCCTCTGTTCGTGCAGAAGTCCTCGGGTCTCAACGATACCTTAAACGGAGTTGAGCGTCCCGTTGCCTTTGACGTAAAGGGCGTGTGCGACGATGCGGAAATAGTTCAGTCTCTCGCAAAGTGGAAAAGAAACGCGCTCGGTATGTACGAGTTTGCACCCGGCGAAGGTCTTTACACCGATATGAACGCTATTCGCCGCGATGAAGACGTTGACAATATCCACTCGGTCTTCGTTGACCAGTGGGACTGGGAAAAGATAATCACCAAGGAAGAGCGCACTCTTGACACATTAAAGCTTACGGTAAAGAGAATTTACCGCGCGCTTCTTCATACCGAGTATTTTATCTCCTACGAGTACTCGTTTATAAAAAGACAGCTCCCCGAGGACATCAAGTTCATAACCGCGCAGGAGCTTGAAGACACTTACCCCGATCTTACTCCCAAGGAAAGAGAGTACGCGGCGGCAAAGAAGTACGGCGCGGTGTTCATTATGCAGATAGGCGGAAAGCTGAAGTCGGGCAACAAGCACGACGGCAGAGCCCCCGACTACGATGACTGGACCATGAACGGAGATATCATCGTGTACTACCCACTCCTCGACATTGCTCTCGAGCTTTCTTCAATGGGAATCAGAGTCGACGAGGAAGCGCTTATGAATCAGCTCAAGGAGCGTGACTGCCTTGAGCGCGCAGAGCTTCCCTTCCACAAGGCTATACTTGAAAAGAAGCTCCCTTACACCATCGGCGGCGGTATAGGTCAGTCGAGAATGTGTATGTTCTTCTTGCAGAAGGCGCACATCGGTGAGGTGCAGTCGTCACTTTGGGACGAAAAGACACTCAAGGAGTGCCGCGAGCGCGGTATTGCGTTGTTGTAAAGGGTATAAAAATTACAGGGGTACGTGAAAAACGCATCCCTGTTTTTTGTTTGATAAAATCGTTAGTTTTCGGAGATGTTCATTTCTGTGCGGACAGAAATGAACCAAAGAACCGTCTAAGGAGAGGCGCGATGCCTCTCCTTAGATATCCTCTCCTCGCCAAAGGGAAGCTCCCTTTGGAAACCCTGCGACACATTTATCTACACATAAAATGGAGTTTGAGGGCGCAAATCCAAGCCCTTCGGGTCGCCGAGGTAGCGAAGCGGCGCCGAGGGAGTGAATGATATGCCGGGGGCTTATCAGAGCCGAGGCGTGACCGAACCGCAGTAGACCGTCGACCCCTACAAGCGAGATATAGAGATTTATAAAACTTGGTTTTTCGGGGATTCCAAAGGGGTTTACCCCTTTGTGCCGTTTCGCGGAGGGATTTTTAAGGGGACCCAATCGGAAGGGTCCCCTTAAACGGCTCTTTTCGTTCTTTTCTGTCCGTACAGAAAAGAATAAACCAACCAAACTCTCCGCAAAACATAATCAGGTCAACCAACCCATATAAGCTGCATCCGTTTACTCTGCACCCTCAAGTCTTTTGTTCGCGGTAGTATTAGCGACTTTGAAAATCAAATATCCCACTTGTCACTCTACCCGACTTGTAAATCACCGACCTTACATAAAGAGTCTGTCGTAAATATCCATCATTTCCTCAAAGCTTATAACGTAAGGACTGTTCTGGTAATTTGCCGCGCCCTTGACCGCGTCAATATATTCTCGGCGCTTTTCGGGAGAGAGCCTGAGCGCAACTCCCGACATCTCGGGAATGACTGCGGCTATCTCCTCGGGTGTGGTTTCAAGAGCTTTTGCGAACTCACAAAGCCTTGACTTGCCGACCTCCGAAAGAGAGTTCTTTTTTATGTATTCACCGAGAAAGACCGCGCATGCCCTGCCGTGAGGGATCTGCGAGTATAACGTCAGACTGTAACCGAGTGGATGGGGGAATCCCGTACCCGTTGTGTTTATCGCCATACCGCCCGCAAGCGAGCCCGCCATAAGATCGCGTCTTACTGCCGCGGCAACCCCGTCTGGTGTGGGAGTGCAGACCTTTTCGGCACCCTCGCGAAGCACCTTCAGAGCCGACCAGAGCTTTTTTGCTCCGTACGCGGCAAGAGAGCGCGAGATGTCTGTGGATTTCGGTGACAGATACGACTCTATACAGTGGCAGAACGCGTCAAGCGCAGTGCTTACCGTGTAGTTTTCGCAGAGAGAATAGGTATATCTCGGGTCAAGCACGGCCACGTCCGCATAGGAATAAGCATTTTTGAAGGTCTTTTTGACGTTAGCATCATCGAGCGTGAGAACCGAAAAATTGTTAGCCTCGCTGCCCGTGCCCGAGGTAGTCGGCACGAGAACGAGCGGAAGCGCGGGCGAAAGCTCGCGCACAAAGATTTCCTCGGGGCAAATATCGGGGTTTGCCGCAAACGCGGCTATTGCCTTTGCGGCGTCAAGGGGAGAGCCTCCGCCGATACCGATAACAAAGTCTGCACCGCACTCACGCGCGGCTCTGCCTCCCTCGAAGCAGACCGACAAAAGCGGATTTTCACCGATCTTATCAAACTGCGTGTGCTTTACTCCGTGACCTTCAAGAAGCGCCGTGATCTCTCCGAGAGCACCGCACAGCTCGGCGCTTTTCTTTCCCGTTACGATAAACGCGTGTCTTCCGCGCACAAGCTCGGTATCAGCGCGCTCTGCGGCACCCTCTCCGAAGATTATTTTGGTCGGCATATAAAAATCAAGCAACATATATATTTATCTCCGTCTTTTTTAATTATTGTAACAGTTAACACCTCAAAAGTCAATCTTGGGAGAGCTTTTGGAGGCGATAAAGCAGAATTTTTGAAAAAGGTGTTTACAAAAGCGAAAAAATGTAATATAATGATACTTGTAAGAATATTTACAGGCTTTGATCGGGAAGAATCCGCTATTGGCTCCGTGACAGAGAACTGCGCCTCGGCTGAAAGCGCATACGGAGTGGGTGGGCTGTGCCCCCGTGAGCCCGCGGACCGAATATCCGCGCGTTTTCCGCGTTAAGGACAATGAGCTACAAATTAAAGTGGGACCGCGTTATTACGCCTTTATGTTTTTTGCATACAGGCGTTTATTTTTTTGAGAGGAGAAGGCACATGGCAAACATATTTGCAAGAATTGCAGACGAAATAAAAACTGACGTGCGCGTTATCCGTGAGCGTGACCCTGCGTGTAAGTCGACAGTCGAAGCCGTGCTTCTCTACTCGGGCTTCCACGCGATAATCAATTACAGAATTGCCCATTTCTTTTATAAGCACAGATGCTTTTTTATAGCGAGAATGATAAGTCAGAGCACAAGGTTTTTCACGGGTATTGAGATTCACCCCGGAGCGACCATCGGCAAGGGTCTGTTTATCGACCACGGAAGCGGAGTGGTTATAGGTGAGACCACCGTTATCGGCGACAACTGTACTCTTTATCAGGGAGTCACCCTCGGCGGTACGGGTAAGGATACGGGCAAGCGTCACCCCACGCTCGGCGACAACGTAATGATCGGCGCAGGAGCGAAGGTGCTCGGACCGTTTACGGTCGGCTCAAACTCAAAGATCGCCGCAGGTGCGGTGGTGCTTGACGCCATTCCCGAGGACTCGACCGCGGTGGGTATTCCGGCGCGCGTGATACGTCAGGGAACCAAGCGTGTCGGCGCGGACCTCGACCAGGTGCATATTCCCGACCCCGTTTCGCAGGAGTTTTGCAGACTCCACGCAAAGCTCGATGCGCTTGAGCGCGAGCTTGACGAGCTGAGGGGCAAAACAGAATAATATTGATCGGAGATATATATGAAATTTTACAACACACTTACAAAAACCAAAGAGGAGTTTGCTCCCATCGACCCGTCCTGCGTAAAGATATACGCGTGCGGCCCGACGGTCTACAACTACTTCCACATCGGCAACGCAAGATGCTTCGTTGTGTTCGATATGCTCAGACGCTACCTTGAATACAGAGGCTACAACGTAAAGTTCGTTCAGAACTTTACCGACATCGACGATAAGATGATAAAGCGCGCGAACGAGGAAGGTATTACCGTACGTGACGTTGCAGAGAAGTATATCGGTGAGTACTTCACCGACGCAAAGGGGCTCGGCGTTACCCCCGCAACCATTCACCCCAAGGCTACCGAAAACATCGACGAGATAATCGACATCGTAAAGACTCTTATCGACAGAGGTCACGCGTACGAGCAGAACGGCGACGTTTACTTCCGTACCAAGACCTTCAGAGAATACGGCAAGCTTTCCCACATGCCCATCGACGAGCTTGAGGCTGGTGCGCGTATCGAGGTCGGCGAGCAGAAGGAGAACGCTCTCGACTTTACTCTCTGGAAGGCGGCAAAGCCCGGAGAGCCGAGCTGGGAGAGCCCGTGGGGTCTCGGCAGACCCGGTTGGCATATCGAATGCTCTGCAATGGTGCTCAAGTACCTCGGCACGTCTATCGACTTCCATTGCGGCGGTCAGGACCTGACCTTCCCCCACCACGAAAACG
>JAZSOD010000003.1:0-13571 GCA_045536775.1 Eubacteriales bacterium
AAACCACATCCGTTGGTGAAAACGGGATCATCAATTTCAGTATTGATCTCGGTGACGGCTGGAACATGGCTTTACCCATCGATATCGGAGGATTCGGTGACGGTGCGCAGGCGTATTTTACAGGGGTGTATTTTGCACATGGAACGCCTGCGGTACAAAATGGTCATATACTAAATACAGAGGAGCTTTCTCATCAGGCGGTATTGGAAAATCGGTCCATGCTCTATGATACTTTAACCGGGAAAGAAATGCTTCTCAACGATTGGCTGAAGAACGCCGGATATGCGGTCAGCAAATATGCTGTGATCGATCTGGACAAAGATGCGTATTCTGAAACGGTGCTTTGGCTGACACGCGGCAGCGATGAATATGTCGGTTTTCTGATTCTGCACAGCAATGGTGGAAAGACAAACGCACATCTTCTGTATTACCGACAGTTCAGTAATTTGAAAGAGGACGGAACTTTCGACTTTTCAGGCGGAGTAGCCAATGGCGGCTTTGGTGAAATCAGTTTTAACGGAGATAGCTATACGATCCAAAATCTCGCATACCGCGAGTCCGCCGACAACCAAAACGTATTCTATTTCGTGGAGGGCAAGTCCGTTTCCCGGGATGCCTTTGACGCCTTTGTAAACGAGCAGAATCAAAAGTCGGACGCTATGTGGTATGAATGGAATGCCGGACAGGAAAATCAATCCACTCCTGAAATGAGCCTCGACAGCATCGACGGGCAGTGGTACCACAGCTTTCGCCATGAACACTGGTATGCGTTCTACGGGCTCAATTTCCGTAGCCAGACCGCTGAAATGCAGTTTGACCACGGTCTTTACGAGAGCGAATACGCCAATCGGTACAACGGCACCTATACCGTAGACCCCGCTACGCAGGAGATCACGGCGGTACTGCATGATGGCAGTACCATGCACAATGATCCTAATATTACGCTCAAGTTTACCATCGAAGTTCAAACGGATGGGAACAGTTCAACGCTTGTGCTGAACATTCTATCCTGCGATGTTCCGAAATACCAGCATCTTGTGGGGCAGTCTTTGGCATTTACCCGGGAATTCGGATATGCCGAACTTGAATATCGGGCTGCACAGGGCTACTATCAAATGTGGTATGATCATGAACTGACTGCAGAAGAACTGCTTGGTAAAGGTGCAGTAATCACAAATATCGTAGAGAAAATTAAAACGACCACCGGGATTGATCTATATGCCACACATTTCATATATGAATACCGTGCGGAAGAGGACAGATTCCCATTTCGTTTTTTGATAACTGATGAAACCGGCACAAAAATAATCGAGGCAAACATCATCAGATATAAGGACGAGACGGATGGAATTGAAAAATTTACTGTGGAAGTGAATCCTACTGTGATTACTGTAGAATAATTGTCCAGCAGAAAAGTTTTCAAAACCATTTGTAAGATTCTTCTCTCAATTGCGGAAGTCAATGAGAACGAATTATAAAAAATTATACGGCGAATATCGGGATTTCTCGATGTTCGCTGTATTTTTATGTGAAACAAAAAGACATCCCCCGCCATTCTCAAATGAGATTGGCGGGGGGGATGTCCGTTCTTGTCGGATTTTGCTTAAGTTAATGACATTGCCAAAGGACTGCCTTTTTTTATTCACGCCGCTTTCGCGTGTCGCTTTTTAGTTATTACCTGAATCAAAACGACGATAGCCGCAAGAGAAAGTCCGATAACGTCTGTTACGATACCGGGATAGATCAAAAGCAGACCGCCGATAATACTGGGTATTCTCTGATACCACGGCATATGATCGAAGAGATAAGCTTGAAGAGCCGCTGATACACAGAATATACCTATAACGGATGTTATACAGATAAGAACTACCTCGCCTGCGTTAGTGTTGATAAAGAGCATCGCAGGATTAAGAGCAAATACGTAGGGCACGATAAACGCACCTATCGCAAGCTTTGTAGACGTTATTGCCGTCTTCATCGGATTCGCCTGAGCTATTGCCGCGCCTGCATACGCCGCAAGAGCTACGGGGGGAGTAAGATCGGCAACGATACCGAAGTAGAATACAAAGAAGTGTGCGGCTATCATAGGAACGCCCATCTGAACGAGGATAGGTGCACAGGTTGCCGCCATAATGCAGTAATTAGCAGTTGTAGGCACACCCATTCCAAGAACGATACAACAAAGCATCGTGAGGAAGAGCGCTATAATAATGTGGTTTCCGGCGAGAGTAATAATGCCGTTAAAGAGCATAAATGCAAGACCGGTCGAGCTGATAAGACCTGCAACGATACCTGCCACACCGCACGCCGCCGCTACTGTTATCATACCCTGACCGCCTGCCGCAAGTGCTTCAAGAAGTCGCTTGGGTGTTATTCTGTTGCCCTTATTAAAGAGGCTGACGAATATTGCAACAACAATTGCAATTGCCGCCGCATAAGCAATAGAGCGCTTACTTGTACCAACGAGGTAAATAAGAAGAAGAAGCGGAAGAAGAAGATAAGTCTGCTTCAAAAGGGGCTTGATACGAGGAAGCTCTTCTTTGGTAAGACCTCTGAGACCTTCCTTTTTGGCTTCAAGGTGAACCGTTATAAATACGCCTGCAAAGTAAAGAACAGCAGGAAGAATAGCTTTAACAACTATATTTGAATACGGCACACCGACAGTTTCTGCCATAAGGAACGCCGCCGCGCCCATAATAGGAGGCATTATCTGTCCACCGGTTGACGCAGAGGCTTCTGCTGCAGCCGCAAATTCGGGCTTATAACCCGTGCGTTTCATAAGCGGAATAGTAACAGCGCCTGAGCCAACCGTATTGGCAACGGATGAACCCGAGACCATACCCTCAAGTGCAGACGCTACGACCGCAACCTTTGCAGGTCCGCCTGAGAAGCGTCCGACAAGCGCGTTTGATATCTGGATAAAAAACTCAGCAATTCCCGTACGCTCAAGAAAAGCACTGAAAATAATAAACATTACTATGTACTTAGAGCACACGTTGATCGGTGTTGAAAGAATTCCTTCCTTTGAATAGAAAAGAACTCTGATGTTTTCGGTTATACGTGCAATATAGTTTGGGTTTGTGGAACCAAAGAATATTGCGTATACAAAGAGCACTCCTGCAACACAAAGTATCGGAATACCAACGCTTCTTCTGCAAAGCTCTGCGAGACAAAGAACTCCGATTATACCAATTACCACCTCAATACCGGTAATGTTATATCTCGACACGATCTCTTTCGCAAATATTGAATAGTAAAGGAAAGAACTTGTACCTGCAATCATAAGTATCACATCGTACCAAGGCATATAATTTACCTTTTGAACACCTTTTCTCGCAGGGAAAACGATATAACCAATAAACATTATGAACGCCATAAAAGACGTTAGTCTGAGCTCATCAAGCCAAGTAGCAAAAAGGGTTACGTATATACAAAACAGTGAAAAAGCCGCAAGTATGCAGGTAACGATGATTTTGGGTACGCCTTCCCATACTCGGGTATTGGACTCGCGGTCGTATTTTTTCATTACCGCTTCAACGTCCATTGGCTCCTGCGTCTCACTTGCAGTTTTCTTTTTAAAAAATGCCATTTTTTCCTCCTTGGAAGAATTTTACAAAGAAAATCGGCTGCGGCTGAAAACCGCAGCCAATCATTAGGTCATAGCAAATGCTTACTTGGATTCAACAGTAATGTTCTTTTCAGCAAAGTACTTAGCAGCACCCTTGTGGAAAGGAGCTGTCATACCTTCGGTAGCGTTTTCGAGGCTAAGCTCAGCGCCCTTAGCGTGTGCAGTTGTGATAGCGTCGATGTTATCGAAGATGGCCTTGGTTACGTTGTAAACGTCATCCTCGGAAGCAGATGTGCTTACGATAAGCGTTGCCTTAACTGTAACTGTCGTTACGTCAGAGGTCTGCTTGTCGTATGTACCTGCGGGGATGTTGTAAGTTGTATAGTAGGGGGATGTTTCCATAAGAGCGTCTGCTATAGCGCCGTCGATCGGAACGAGGTAAGCATTTGTCGTTGTGCAAAGCTCCTGAATAGCGGGAGTAGGTGCGCCTGCAACGATGAATGCGGCGTCGATCTTACCGTCCTTAAGAGCATCTGCAGAGTCTGCAAAGGACTGGTACTGAGGCTGAATATCAGCTTCTGTGAGTCCTGCTGCAGCGAGAATATCAACTGCATTGAAGTATACACCGGAGCCTGCAGCGCCGATGGAAACCTTCTTGCCTGCAAGGTCCTTAACCGACTTGATATCGGGATTCATTGTTACGAGCTGAACTGCTTCTGCGTAAAGACCGCCGATAACACGGAAGGTGTCAAGTGCACCTTCTGCTTCAAAGGAACGTGTTCCTGCATAAGCGTATGCCATAACGTCGGACTGAACAGTACCGAGCTGATAGTTACCTGCGTCGATTCCGAGGATATTAGCCTTGGAGCCGTCAGTAGAAACTACGTTTACCGTAATGCCGGAGGAAGTCTTGATCTGGTTGCCGAGAATTCCGCCGTAGCCGTAATATGTACCTGCGGTTCCGCCTGTACCCATAGTCATCTTTGTGGAAGCAGCGCCGCATGATGCAAGTGCAACTACCATAATGAGAGAAAGTGCCAATGCAATAATCTTTTTCATTTGAAATACCTCCAAATTAATTTCAAAAATTAGTTGTAACAATTATATCACAGTTATTTGAATTTTGCAAGTATAATAGTTTGTTTTTTCACTTTTTTCTTCAAAAAGCACTTCAAACAATTGTATATTGAACAAAATCGGGGAATCCAGAAATTCGGAATATCCGAAATTTGAATGAACTATCAGTTTTACTTGCATAAAAAAAGAACGGCGTCGCCGTTCTTTTTTATTGTTAGCCTCCGAGGTAGGCTTTTTTCACTTCTTCGCTCGCAGCTAATTCGGCACCCGTTCCCGAAAGAACGATATTACCGTTTTCGAGCACGTATGCTCTGTCAGCCACAGCAAGCGCCTTCCCTGCGTTCTGCTCAACGAGAAGAACTGTTGTTCCCATCTCGTGAAACTTCTTAATAATATCGAAAATCTGATCAACAAGAATAGGAGCAAGACCCATAGAGGGCTCATCAAGCATAAGAAGTTTGGGCTTACACATCATTGCCCTTCCCATAGCTAGCATCTGTTGTTCGCCGCCCGAAAGCGTACCTGCTATCTGGTTACGCCTTTCTCTGAGTCTCGGAAAGGTCTCGTATACACTCTCAATATCTTCCTTGATGACCTTGGAGTTGCTTTCGATATATCCTCCCATCAGAAGATTTTCGTAAACCGTAAGCTCTTGGAAAACGTGACGCCCCTCAAGCACCTGAGTCATACCAAGCTTAACGATTTTATGAGTCGGCATCTTATTAATAACCTGTCCCTCATAAGTGACAGTTCCGTGCTTAATGGGAAGAAGACCCATTATACTTTGCATAGTAGTAGTCTTACCGGCACCGTTTGCTCCGATAAGAGTTACGATCTCCCCTTCGTTAACTTCAAAGCTGATACCCTTAAGCGCCTGTATAACGCCGTAATAGACCTGCAGGTCTTTAACTTCAAGTAATGCCATAATTTTCTCCTTACTTTCCGATATAAGCCTTGATAACTTCGGGGTCATTCATTGCATCCGCAACGTTACCCTGTACGAGAGCCGTACCGAAGTTGAGAACCGTTACCTCGTCACAGAGACCCGACACAAATTTAAGGTCATGCTCAATAAGAAGTATAGTCATATCGAACCTGTCTCTTATGAAACGGACAGTGTTCATAAGCTCCTCCGTTTCATTGGGGTTCATACCCGCCGCGGGCTCATCGAGAAGCAAAAGCTTGGGATTGGTTGCAAGCGCTCGCGCGATCTCAAGCTTTCTCTGCTTACCGTAAGGGAGATTACAAGCGAGATTGTTTCTCTCCTCCTCAAGTCCGAATATCGAAAGGAGCTCCTTGGCACGTTCGCGCATTTTTCTCTCGCTTTCAAAGTGTCCCGGGAGTCTGAACATACTCGTAAACGGATTACATTTGAACTCGGGCTGATTATGAAGCCCGACCATTACGTTACGAATCACGCTCATGTTATTAAACAAGCGTATATTCTGGAAGGTACGGGCTATTCCCTTTTGGTTTATGACCGTCTGACTCTTCCCCGTCAGATCTTCTCCGTCAAGAAAAAATCTTCCTGTCGTGGGAGTATAAACGCCTGTGATAAGGTTAAATATTGTCGTCTTACCCGCACCGTTAGGTCCGATAAGACCGTAGAGCTGATTTTTCTTGATTTTAAGATTGATATTCTGCGCCGCCTTGAGTCCGCCGAAGGAGATGCCAAGATTCTGAGTTTCAAGCATATATTTTTCCTGCATCTTACTTCTCCTTTCTCTTGTCGGGCGTATATGTGTTGTCCTGCTTTACATCAAGCGACAGCAGAGCATCCATTTCTATTTTTGTGGGTATTCTGTCCCAAGCCGCATCATCATCCTTGATCTTTGAAGGATCATTATGATTCTTCTTTAACTTGGATCTGAATGCATATACAAGACGTCTTATACTGAACTTTTCCTTGATAGGAACAAGTGCAGGGGCGTTATTTACGATAACGATCGTGATGAGTATGAGAGCGTAAATCAGAAATTTAAGTGCCGCAAGGTCGCCCGAAAGACGTGTCGTAAGCTGGAAATTGATAAACGTGATCAAAGCAGCCGCAATTATTGAGCCGTTTATACTTCCCATCGATCCGAGAACTACCATTACGAGTATTTCGATAGAGTAGTTATACGAGAAGAATGAGTACAAGACCGGCGTTGCATAGTGACCGTAAATTACACCTGCAATACCTGCGAAGAATGCGGCGATAACGAACACGAAAAGCTTGTAGTAGGTTACGTTTATACCCATAGCCTTTGCGGCGATCTCGTTATCCCTTATCGCAGTAATGGCGCGTCCGTGTTTGCTTCTGACAAGATTCTGAATTACAAAAAGCATAATCAGGACAACTATAAGAGCAATAATAAAAAGAGTTGATCCGTATTTCTTTGTGGAAAGACCGAGAGGGCCTCCGAATGTCTTCAGATTCTTGAATATCGTTCTCACTATTTCTCCGAACGCAAGAGTAACGATAGCAAGGTAGTCTCCCTTGAGTCTGAGCGCAGGAAGACCGATTATAAGTCCAAACACGCCCGCAATAATACCGCCTGCAAGCATAGTGATTATAAGAACTACAAGCTTTGAAGGTATAACGGTGTGTAAATAATTCGCAAGATAACAGCCGAGATATGCACCTACGCACATAAAGCCGGCGTGACCAAGGCTGAGCTCTCCAAGAAAGCCAACCACAAGGTTAAGCGATACCGCAAGAATTATAGAATACGAGATCTGAGTTATAAGATTCTGCGTAGAGCGGTTCATATTACCGGTAAGCGCCAGTACGGTGCTAACGATAAGGAAGATGGTTATTACGATATAAGAGATGTAATTTTTGATTTTGATCTTTTTCGTCATATTAAATTACACCTTCTCTCTCTTCTTCTTGCCGAGAATACCCGTAGGCTTAACAAGAAGTATAAGTATGAGCAAGCTGAACTCGATAGCCGTTGTATAAGGCGAAAGAACAGGTATACTCTGCGCTATTTTTTCGACGAGTCCGAGAAGCACTCCTCCAAGCATTGCACCGGGAATAGATCCGATGCCGCCGATTACCGCCGCAGTAAACGCCTTGATACCGGGCATAGATCCGAGAGTAGGGCTGGTGTAAGGAATCTGCAAGAGATAGAATACGCTCGCGCAGGCGGCAAGCGCCGAGCCGATAGCGAACGTAAGCGTGATTATCATATTCACGTTGATGCCGAGCGTCTGAGCTGCTGCTCTGTCCTCGGACACGGCAAGCATAGCTCTACCGAGCTTTGTTGTTTTGATAAAAAGTGTAAGCGCGATCATTATTACTGCACCCGCAACAAGAGTTATGATTGCGGCAACGCTGATTCTTACCTGACCGATTATCAGAGGTTCAAAGGTAGCGATAGTGGCAGGCTTCTGCTCTGCTCCGAAGATAAGCTGAGCAACGCTCTGCAAGAGATAGCTTACACCTATCGCCGTTATAAGAACTGCCAGAGGAGACGCACCTCTGAGTGGCTTGTACGCAAGCTTTTCGGTGGTTATACCCAAAAGCGTGCATACGATAACCGCCATTACAATAGCAAGAACGGGATGTCCGCTCATAGTTAAAGTGGTTAGAATTGCATAAGAGCCGACCATAATAATATCACCGTGGGCGAAGTTCAGCATCTTTGCAATTCCGTATACCATTGTATAACCGAGCGCTATTAAGGCGTATATACTGCCAAGACTCAGTCCGTCAATGAATGTACTCATAATTTATCCTTCCCGGGTCTCCCCTGCGAGAATTCAAAACGCAACATTTGGTTGGACGGAGATCCGCCCAACCAAATTGCGAATAATAGTATTTACTGATTTTTCGGCTTGATTATTTGCCGAGCTCAACTATCTGAGGAACCTTTGTGCAGGCACCTGTTGTATCCCAAGTCATTTCGCCTGTTGCGCCAACGTAAGCGAAGTCATCAGCGGTAATTGTAGAAACAAGGATCTTACCGAGGTCAGCGGCGGAAATTGTAACGTCTGTTACGTTAGCCTTCTTCATTGCTTCAAAAATTACCATAATAGCATCGTAGCCGTCAGCAGCAAACTGGTCGGGAGCTTTGTTATATTCTGCCTTGTACGCGTTAACAAAAGAGCTGACCTTTTCGTCTGCGCTATTAACGTCGAAGGGTGTTATGTACTTTATCTCATTAGTGACTGTTTCGTCGATCTGGTCTGCAATACCGTCAAGACCGTCGCAACCGAAGAGAACTGCGTCACAGCCCTTAGCTACTGCAGTCTTTGCAATGATACCTGCTTCTGTGTAGTAAATGGGAAGGAAGATAACGTCGCAATCCTTGAGAGCTTCAACCTGTGTTGAGAAGTCCTTCTTGTTTTCAGCGTCAAAGGACTGCTTGTTGAATGCCACGCCGAGATCCTTCATCTTTGCTTCAAATGCTTCAAAAATACCCGAAGAATATGCGTCGCTTGTATCGTAGATAGCACCGATATTCTTATACTTTTCGGTAAGCTCTTCAGCTGCGAGCACGCCCTGGTCGGGATCGCCGAAGCATACGCGGAATACCGTAGGTCTGTTCTCAATTACGTTTGCAGCAGAAGCGGAAGGAGTGATCGCAAATACGCCGTCCTCATCAGCCTTAGATGCAAATGAATCGCATGAGCCGGACGTTACCGAACCGATGGAAGCCTGCATACCTGCTTCGAAAAGTGTGTCATAGCCAGTAGCTGCGTCAGCGGCAGTAGCCTTGTCGTCCTTTATATCGAACTTAAAGTTGATGCCGTTAAGACCGCCATTTGCGTTGATCTCCTTAACAGCGAGCTTAGCGCCTTCCTGTACCGAAATACCGTAGGAAGAAGCATCACCCGTAAGAGGTCCTGTGCCACCGATGAAGAACTCGGTGTTATTTGCAGTATAGCTTGTAGAAGCACCGCAGCCCGCAAAGCATACAGAGCACATTACTACCGCAAGCACTGCAGAAAAAATCTTCATAGCTGTGTTTTTCATAATAATCTCCTTTTTTGCCGTTTGGCTTAAATTCAAATAAATACAAGCTCTGTGAACAAAAATTAGCACATTCCGTGAAATGTGCTAATTGGTTTTATACACGGAAAGCTCAAGCAAAACCGTCGATTTCACTGTGCTTATAATTATATATAATATTCTATCACAGCGAGTTTTTCATTTCAATACACAAAAATGACATAATAAAGCTATGTTTTTGCGCGTTTTTTTGGTCGTTTCGCACATAAAACGCCCCCCTGCGCGCTATATATCTGAACGCGATCAAGTCATGTTTGTAGACGCATCCTTGCCATCTTCGCTAATCACACCCATATTATTTTTCGGACTTTAATTAGTTTATCATATCATCAATAACGGCTGGATATAATCCTGATAGTATTTCTATGTGCTGAAATGCAAAAAACGCCCCGAAGGGCGTTTTTTTAGTTTAAGGGAGCTTGGTTACCGAAACATCGTCAATGAAAAATTCAACGCTGTTGTTTTCGTATAAAAACGAAATAGTTGCTCTGTTTTTCTGAATCTTATTGAGCTTGACAACAAAGGAATACTTCTGCCATTTATCCCCAAGCTCAAACTTTTCAGAATTTACTACCTTTGTAACCTTTTTATACTTTTCTGACGTTCCAAAGTTATATTCAAACTTTGCGTTTATTGTGCTTCCCTTGGAAGCTTTTGATTTTTTAGCATAGAATTCAATGAGATATTCACCTTCGCCACCACGAATAATACCATCGGTTACACTTGTGTTAACACCCATTCCCGCGTCTGTTGCAGGAACAAACATAGCACGCTTTCCGCTATTAGCGTCAGAAACGATCTCAAGTAAGCAGAAATTAGCGGTAGACCAAGCGATAGCACCTTCCTCAAAGCCACCGTTTATAACTGCGTTCTCACCGGGTGCAAGCGGTACTACTTCCTTTTCGGGTGCAACGTAAGGCACTTTAAGAACTGTTGTATTTGCAGTAAGCGGAATACCCCTATTGTTCTTACCGTTAACGGAAACATTGACCTCTGCTACACCTGTATCGGATTTATCTACGATTTTAACATCTTTGGCATCAGTTATAAGATTACCGTCTATATAAAAGTTTTCAAGATTAAACTCAAATTCTGAGCCGTTTCTTATTTCAAGAACTGTGTGGGGATAAGCTCTGAATTCGATCGCCTTATCATCAATACCGCTCGGCGTATTTATTGAAACGTTCTTGAAGTTGAACTGCTTAAGCCCTCCTTCCTGATTCTTTGACGAAATAAAGAAGGGTGTGAAAGGACAGTCTACGGCATAAATGTTTTCAAAATATGAGCCCGAAAACGCGCCAGTTGAGTAGAAGTTCTTGAAAATAGCTTCATCAGCACGGAAAATGCTGATATTTCTGTAAATATTATTAGACTGAACGCCTCCAAGAGAGAAAACGCCGCAGGTCGAACCGACAACGAGTTCCTCGTAGAGCTTATTTGAACCGCCGCCTGTAAATACGTCATCACCTACGTCGGCAAATGAATCGTGGAAGTAAATGTTACTTCCGTTGACATTGAATCCGTCGGTCGAAATCTGATTAGAGAAAGCTTTTACGTTGTATATTTCGCCGCAAACTATATTGTTGAAATAGAGATGGTAGAATCTGCAGTCGACGATTTTAATTCCCTCAACCTTTATATTTTTTCCGTTTTTAAGGTTGATTACGTAATTGTAACCGTGCTTGTTGAGAGTTCTCGTATCATAAGGGTCGCGAACCATTCCACGTCCCGTGATAGTTATGTTGTCTCCCGAGCCAAGTACCCGTGCATTACATACTGCACCGGGAGCAATGTAAAGAGTCTGACCCGAGGTAAGATTAAGTTCTCCGTTCGGGGTGTCATACCAGCCCTCGACCCATATCACGTTGTCAGCGTTTTTGTCGGGAATATTTTCCTCCGGAGGATCAACGAATATCGCGAGCATTTTATTGTACGATTTAAGGTCACTTCCGAGTCTGAGAACAAGCTGCATAGGCTCGTCTACATAAATCGAGATAACATTACCGTTTACAGTGCTCGGAATATCTTTGATAGCAGGTATCAGTGTATATTCGCTGAAGCTTTCGTTTACGGTCACGTCTATTCTTACAGGTTCTCCCGAGAAAGCAAACTCACAGAAGCGACGATAATCGTCACCGTAAGGAGTTCTGGTCGACGCAAACTGACGCGTTTCGTCGTAAACAGGGATCTTTGCAGTCTTGTAGCCCTGGGTTACGCTTACCTCAAACATATAGTCGCGGTCGATCTCGGCGGGATATTCAGGATATATGATAAGCTCGTTTTCAACAAGCTTGTTCCACTTCTCCGTTCCATCCTCCTGAACTGTGAGACTATGTCTGTATGATGCATCGATAATGTAGGGATACGCCCAATGCGATGCGGGAACATCCTTAAAACCGTCAACTTTGATAATTCCATCTTTAGTAGGCGTTCTTCCGAGTGCCGTACAGATAACCTTTACGACCTCGCTACGCTTGATGTCTCCGTCGGGGTCAAAGGTGGTTGCAGACTTACCGTTTACAAGACCGGACTTTGCTGCCGCCATTATTACATCATATCTCGGGTGAGTGGCGGGTACGTCCGTAAACGATACTTCCTTGTCGCTTTCGCTTATTACACCCATATTATATACAAGCTCGACAAATTCAGCTCTTGTAATCTTTTGGTCGGGCTTGAAGCTACCGCTATACGAATCAAGATATCCCTTGTTTTCAAGGTATGCTATATTATCGTAGTACCAAGCACCTGCCTTAACGTCAGTAAACTTGGAGGTATACTTACCCTTGATCGCCTCTTCGGCAGTAAGAAGCCTTGTTATAATAGTACAAGCCTCGGCGCGAGTCATATTACCGTCGGGCTTAAAGGTTGTTCCGTTATCGTAGCCCTTGATAAACGGATCATCAACTCTTTTCGACTTAAATTCGTTTATCATCTTACCGAGAGCAGAATTGTCGGAAATTTCCGGAGCAGACGTTGGCGAGCTTATGTCAGTACCGTCTGACGTTACTCCATCTTTTCCCAGATACAAGGACAGAAGTTCCTCGTCCTCCGAAATTGCAGGAAGGCTTGCCTCAAGGGCCTTTGCGTAAGCATCGGCGTCATTCTTGTCGGCAAAAAAAGCTATAGAATAAAGAGCATAAGCATAATCGGCAAAGCTCTTGCCCGCCTCAGGTTCCCAACGCTGTCCACTCCAGGGAGTAAGCTTGAAATATTTAACCGAGGTCTCACCGGCACCCTTTACCTTTGTTGCAATGTCGGTCATGTTAAACGTGAGAACTCTGTCTTCTGTAGTATAAGTCTGGTAAACGCTGCCATACTGCATTGTGAAGTCAAAAGAAGAATCGTGTGAATAAATTACGTTTAACTGATTTGCACAAAGGTTCGTATATTGTCTGATAACAACGTAATTCGCTTTTTCAACGGGTACATCAACAACAAAGCCAAAACCGTTTCCTGCCACAACATTAGGCATAAATTTATAAACAGCATCGTCTCCCTCTCCAACAGTGATTGCAGTACCACCCTTTATCCATGACTGTCCAGATAATAGCTTTGATGCTGTATAAAGTGCGTCGGGCGCAGGTGAGATATCAGCAGATAGAGCACCAAACGAGAAAGAAAGCACCATTATAGCAATAAGTATTGTAGAAACAATTTTGTTTTTCATAAACATCCCCCCAAGATTTAACATATTAACTATACTCTATAGATGAAATAAAGTCAATATATTTTTGGATACAGTTATAAATAAAAAACTCCGATCACATCTGCATTCTTAGCGGAGAAATCAATTTCATAACGTAGGGCGGGGGCTTGCTCCCGCCGAAGAAACAAATATATTTCCACAATATCGCAGGGGAGGACTCCATATCTGCCCTTTCCTTTTCGGGAGCATATAGAATGATCCACTACGGTAACACGTGTTAA
>JAZSOD010000096.1:0-8499 GCA_045536775.1 Eubacteriales bacterium
GTGTCAGTATTTGTGAGGTATGCTTCAACGCAGAAGTCGTAGGATGCGCCGTTATAACCGAAGGTTACGTAGATATCGTCGCCGGGCTCGCCGTTCTTGTACTCAACCTTTTCAACCGTCATACCCTTGAAGGCAGCGAAACGGTTCTGGTAGCTTACAAGCTCGTCTGTGCCGAGCTTATCTGTGAGGTCGATAGCTTCTGCAACGTAGTTGCCCTCGAGCAGCTCGTACTTAGCGTCGATGATCTCAACCTCGCCTGCCCACTCAGCCTTAAAGCCTGTAACGCGGATCTTTGCGCCAACTGTGAGCTTGTTGTCAAAGTCGTCCTTGGAGCAGGGCATTTCGTAAAGGAAGTAAGCGCCGTCCTCGTTCTGTGTGTAGAAGGTAGCAACGCCGACGCCGTCCTTTTCCCACCAGCTCTGTTTAGCCTGAACGTATGTTTCAACTACAACCTCGGACTGAAGCTCAGCTGCAACGAACTCGTCGTAGGACATAACCTTAACTTCTTCAACTGCTTCGGTACCCTGTTCGGTAGCCTCGGTTGCTTCCTCGGTGGGCTCGTCTGTTACAACGGGCTCTGTACCACAAGCAACGAGTGCAAAAAGCATAGCCGCAGCCATAAGAATTGCAATAATCTTTTTCATAATTTTGATCTCCTTTTGAGTGTCAAATATAGTAACAAACCCTATTATACTATCATTTTTTCAAAAAATCAAGTGATTTCCGATTATTTGGACGATTTAGACTTAATTTTTTCGCGAACGGCATACAAAATAATGCCAATCCAACAAATAATTATACCGATTATAAGCGCGGCAGAGCCTGCGGGCAGGTTTCCGAGGGTGATCTTGCCGTGAGCCGTGCTTATCTGGTCAAGACGGTAGAGGGAGGTGACCTCTGCTTTGATCTGTGTCAGATATTCGTCATCCACCGTCTGATTGCGGCGAACACCCTTATTTACGTTTTCAATAAGCTGACCCGCGGCGTTTCTGAGCGAGGTCGAGCCGTTGAAAACGGGTGTGACGAAGGTGTTTTCGGTGTTGTCGAGCAAGAGTCTTGTTGCGCGCATCTTGACGTCGTAGTAGGTGCTGTTGTCCTCACCCGCACGGGAGAGGTAGTCCTTATATTTTGCGCTTTCCTGCGCCTTTGACGTTACGGGGCAGTAGCCCTCGGTCATAGAGTACGCGATCTGTACCTCGTTTGTCATCATAAACTGACAGAACAGCCACGAGGCGAGCACCTCCTGCGGATCCTCCTTATTAAACACGCACATAGAAGGACCCTGCGATATCATAACGGGATTTTCGGGGTCAAACTGAGGCACGGTCATGACCGCGGTCTCAAAATCAACGAGCTTGTCCTCGTCGATGTCAACAAGGGGTGCGTCCGAGCCCATCCAGGTCGCACCTGCGGTGGAGTCGATGGCAAAAATACACTGCCCTGCGTTTAAGAAGTTTGCGGGATAGCCTGCGAGCTTGAAGGTGTTGAACGCGCCGCTTTTGACGTGCTGGGCGACGGTTAAAAGTATCTCGTCGGTCACGGGGTTGAAAATTCTCACCTCGCCCGTCGGGGTGGAGTAGTCCGCGCCGCGCTGACGGAGCATTTGTATCATCATATTGTCGGTGGACTTATAGATAAACGGTATCATTACCTTCTGACCGTTTATTTTATAGGTGCCGTCGGGATTTTTCTCGGTCGCCGCCTCGCTCACCTCCCACACGAAGTCCCAGGTGAGCACGTCGGGCAGGGTGTAGCCGAGCTTTTCGACGAAGGTCTTGTTTACGTAGCACGCCTCGGTGCTTCGCATATACGGAACGGCGTAATAGTGACCTCCGAACTCACATTCGGCGAGAAATTCGGGGATTATTTCGTTAAGCCTCGGTGAATCGAATCTGACCTCGCTTCCGCCGAGACCGTATTTTTCGTCACGGAACAGGGTGTCAAGCGGAACTACGGTATCCTTACCCGTGAGATAGGTGGCTATGTGGTCGGGATAGGTTATGCAGACGTTTGGGGTGGTGTCTGTTGAAATGTTGGTGATAACGTCGTTGTATATCTTGCCGTAGTCGGTGTAAAGTCTCAAGTTTACCTTGATGTTTGGGTAAAGAGCTTCAAAATCGGCGATAGCCTTCTTGTATATCTCTACCTGAGTCATATTGGTATCGTTTTTTGCCCAGAACGAGATCTCGTAGCTTCGCGATGTATCAAACTCTGTCGGCATTTCAAAGCTATGCTTTTCCTTTGCGCCGTGACAGGCGGTGAGTGAGAGCGCAAAAACAAGAGCGAGAGCAAGGGTGATAAGCTTTTTCATCCTTTGGTCCCCCCTCTCGAAACGCCCTCCATTATCTTGCGTCTGAAGATTATAAAGAGAACTATCAGCGGAATACTGATGACTACGACAGCCGCCATCATAGCGGGGATGTTGTCGCGTCCGAAGCCGTTCTCGCGCATTTCCTGAATACCGTTTGAAACCAGGTAGTATGCGCTCTCGTCGGTCACGAGCCTTGGCCAGACGTACGAGTTCCAGCACTCTATGACCTTGAGTATGGTGATGGTGACGACGGTGGGCTTGCATATCGGGAGCATTACGCGGGTGAGATATCTGAAGTCGCTCGTGCCGTCAACCTTTGCGGCGAGGTAGAGCTCGTTTGGTATCTGAGAGAAGTTTTCTTTAAGCAGGTATATATAGAATACCGACGTCACCGACGGAAGAATCAGTCCCGTGAAGGTGTTGCGAAGATCGAGATTCGTTACCGTGACGTAGTTGGTGATGATAACGAGCTCGCTCGGTATCATCATAAGCGAGAGAAACAGAGTAAACGCGAGATTTTTGCCTCGGAACTCAAGTCTTGAGAAGGCAAAAGCCGCGAGCACGGTCACCGCAAGCATTACCGCGGTGGTTACGGCGGTAAATATCACCGTATTCAGAAAATAGCTTCCAAGCGGGACCTCGCTGAATGCCGACACGTAGTTTTCAAGCGTGGGCGCGAGGGTGTAGAGCTTGGGTATCCACTCAGAGCTATACGCGCCGTACTCCTTGAGGGAGGTCAGCACCATAAAGTAGAAGGGGAAGAGAACTATCAGAGCCCACAGGGTGAGAAGACAGTACACTATAATTTTGCCTGCCCGATTTTTTGTACGGGCGGCCTTTTCGGTTTTGGTTATATCCATACTTCAGACCTCAATAGTGAACGTTTTTGCGGCTGACGAGCAGGTTTATGCAGGTGATGGTCAGCACTATAACGAAAAGGATTATCGCGGCGGCAGATGCAAACGAGGGGTAACCACCCGAACTTCCATAGAGCATATCGTAGATGTAGCCGACGATGGTGTTCATCTCGGCGGCGTTAAGGTCGGTGCCGAAAAGCGCAACTGCGTCTGAGTACGCCTTGAACGCGCCGATAAAGCCCGTGATTATGAGATAGAACAGGGTTGGCGATATCATCGGAAGGGTTATTTTGAAGAAAATGCGTCGCTTTGAGGTACCGTCCACCTTTGCGGCGTTGTAGTAGGTCTCGTTCACCGAGGCAAGCGCGCTCGTGAGGATAAGCACCTTAAAGGGCATAACCACCCACACCGTGTATATGCAAAGCACGAGCATCTTTGCCCAGTACGGACCGCCGATGAAGTCGACGGGAGAGATGCCGAAAACGGACAGAAACGCGTTTATAAGACCGTTACTGTACGGTGTCTGCTTGAAAAGCAGCATAAAAACGAGTCCGACCGCGAGGGTGTTCGTGACGTAGGGAAGAAAATACACGGTCTGGAAAAGCTCGCGGAGCTTTTTGATAGAGCTGAGTCCTACAGAGATCAGCAGAGCGAGCGCGGTGGATACGGGTACGGTTATAGTAACGAGTATAAACGTGTTCTTCAGCGCCTGCAAAAAGTAAGGATCGCGCAGGACGTATGAGAAGTTGTAGCCGCCGACTCCGAAATAGGTCTGCGACGCGAAATTGTAGCCTTCTTCAAACGAATACACGAAAACGTCTATCAGCGGATAGACCATAAACACTCCGAGAAAGGCTATTGCGGGCAGAAGATAAAGCCAGCCTTTGAGGTTGTTTTTCATAATCTTTCACCCGTTTCCTTGTCAAAAACGAATATTTTGTTGGGTTTTATTCCGAATTTCACGGTGTCACCCGTGACGTTTTTCAAATTGTCCGAGTCGACGATGGCACGGATAAGCTCGCCCTGATGAGCACCGTGCTTTGCGACAACGCTTATATCGCGGCCCATGACCTCAACACGCTCAAGCTCACAGGTGAAGACACCCTGAGTGTCAAGAGTGAAGCCCTCGGGACGAATGGCAACGTCGACCTTGCCGTCGGGTGCGGAGTAATTAATGATCTCCTCGTCGCCGATATAGAGTCTGCCGTCCCGTATCTCGCCGTCAAAGACGTTTATCGGGGGAGTGCCGAGGAATTTTGCAACGAAAAGGTTTTTCGGATCGTCATAGACCTCTTGCGGCGCACCTATCTGCTGAAGCACACCCGACTTCATAACGACGATGAGGTCGGAGATGGACATAGCTTCCTCTTGATCGTGGGTGACGAAGACGGTGGTGATCCCCGTGGAGCGTTGAATACGGCGTATCTCCTCGCGGGTCTGGAGTCTGAGTCTTGCGTCAAGATTTGAAAGAGGCTCGTCGAGCAAAAGGATATTCGGAGCCTTGACGAGTGCGCGCGCGATGGCGACTCTCTGCTGCTGACCGCCCGAGAGCTCGGACGGCTTGCGGTCAAGAAGCTCCTCTATCTGAACGAGACGTGCCGCTTCGAGAGCCATCTCGCTCATTTTCTCGCGGTTTAGCTTGTCTGCGCCGCGTCTGTTTTCGAGAGGGAAGGTAATGTTCTGCTTGACGGTGAGGTGAGGATAGAGCGCGTAGCTCTGGAACACCAGACCGACACCGCGGTTTTCGGGCAGAGTATCGGTGACGTTTTCGTCTCCGAAGTAAATTTCTCCCTCCGTGGGTTTGAGAAGTCCGGACAACAGATTGAGGATTGTCGACTTTCCGCAGCCTGACGGTCCGAGAAGCGCGATGAGCTGACCGTCGCCGATATCAAGTGAGAAGTTGTTTACGGCAACAACGGGCGCAGGCTGCTTTTTGTTACGTGAGGGGAATTTTTTCGTAAGATTTTTTATAGTAACCTTCATAGGAGAACATCCTTTCGTATGCACTTGGCATTATTATACACCTTTTTTTTATTTTTTTCAATACGAAACAAGGATTTTGAATACTCGGAAAAAAGAAAAGGTCTGTGCCGTGTGGCACAGACCTTAAAATTATTCCTCGTCGTTCTTTTTGCCGATTCCCGACGATACCTTTGCAAGTATCATTGTGAACACGACGATTATACCGATCACGACGAATATACCGAGCATTCCCTGACCCATATACTTGAGGTTGTCAATAAATGCCATAGGGTTAAAATTTATATCAAAATTAAACATAATGCTCTCCTTTTCTTACTTCATAAAGAAGTTGAGGATAAGACCGCCTGCGATTACCGACGCGATCTGTCCCGACACGTTAACGCCTATCGAGTGCATAAGAAGGAAGTTTGATCTGTCCTCCTCGAGTCCGAGCTTGTGAACGACACGTCCCGACATGGGGAATGCGGAAATACCCGCCGCGCCTATCATCGGGTTTATCTTCTTCCTTAGGAAGATGTTTAAGAACTTTGCGAAAAGCACGCCGCCCGCAGTATCGAAGATGAAAGCAAAGAGTCCGAGACCGAGAATGAGAAGCGTTTCGGGACGTAGGAACTTTGTAGCTTCCATCTGGCACGCGATGGTGATGCCGAGGAATATCGTAATAAGGTTAGCGAGCACCTTCTGTGCGGTCTCGGAGAGAGAGTCAAGCACGCCGCACTCTCTGATAAGGTTACCGAACATAAGGAAGCCGACGAGGGATACCGAGGACGGAGCCACGATACCTGCAACTATGGTTACTGCGATGGGGAAGATTATCTTCGTGAGCTTTGACACCTGTACGTTGTCGGTGGTCATTCTGATAAGGCGCTCCTTCTTGGTTGTAAGAAGCTTGATAACGGGGGGCTGAATTATGGGCACGAGCGCCATATACGAGTACGCCGCAACCATGATAGCACCCGTGATGTTACTGTCGGCACCTATAAGCTTGTTTGCGACGACTATCGCGGTAGGACCGTCAGCCGCACCGATGATACCGATTGAAGCTGCCTCTTCGGTTGTAAAGAACATGGAAGCGAGGCAGAAGGTAAAGAAGATACCGAACTGTGCCGCCGCGCCGAAAATCATAAGCTTGGGGTTGGTAAGAACGGGGGTGAAGTCGATCATCGCGCCGATACCGATAAAGAGTATGAGAGGGAAGAGCTCGTTTGCGATACCTGCGTTAAAGAGAGTGGTAAGCGCACCGTGCTCCACCTCGGCACCGACAAGCTGGTCGATAGCGCCCGAGAGAGGAATGTTTACGAGAATAGTCCCGAAGCCCATAGGAAGCAAGAGTGTGGGCTCCATGTCCTTCTTGATGGCAAGGTAAATGAGAACGAATCCGACCAACCACATAACGAGGTGCTGCCAGGTCAGATTACCTACGTTTGAAAAAAGATCTGCTAATGCTGACATTTCAAAATCTCCTTTGTAAATAATAAAAGACCTTTACCGAAAACGGTAAAAGTCTTGCCATTTAATTCAGCTGCGGGCAAAAAGCCGTTCTGACGCAGATGAAACGAGGATGTGCCTCGCAAGCTACTCCCTTTTATTGTATGTAAAGGTGTTTCCAAATGTAAATTATAGCACTCGGGGCAAAAAAAGTCAATATATCGTAGCCATTTTATTTGTGCCCGGACGTGCGAGGCGGTTGACAATGTATGACCTTGTGAGTATAATGAGAACAGGTGAAATTATAACTCCGAGAGGGGAAGATTATGCAGTATTTTATAATGTTTCTCGAAATCATGGGTACGGCGGCGTTTGCCGTTTCGGGCGCTGTTACCGCGCTTAAAAAGAATATGGACATTTTCGGCGTTTGCGTTATGGGAGTTACCACGGCAACGGGCGGCGGTGTTATCAGGGACATTATCCTCGGACGTACCCCTCCGCAGATGTTTTATGATTCCAAATACGTGGTAGTGTCGCTTATCGTGTCGATAATAATATTCTTTCCGTTTTTAAGGCATTTTCTTACCGCCAACAAAAGGGTATACGAGGCGGTGCTTTTGTTTACCGACTCTGCGGGACTCGGAATTTTCACGGTCTGCGGTGTAAGGGTCGCCATTGAAGCAGGTTATGCTGAAAACACCTTCCTCGTTCTCTTCATTGCGCTTGTTACGGGAGTCGGCGGCGGTGTTCTGCGCGATATTTTCGCTCATGACAGACCCTATATCTTTATCAAGCATATATACGCCTGTGCGGCGCTTGCGGGCGCGGTCCTCTGTAAGCTCTTGTGGGATGGCGCAGGGCAGAGCACGAGTATGGTGAGCGGACTTTTGCTTATCATACTGATAAGACTTCTTTCGGCAAAGTACAAGTTAAGTCTGCCTAAAGCGACAGACGTTGATTTGTGAGAGTGAGGATCATGAAGCTTAAATTTATACTGCTTTTGGCTTTTATATTGCTTTTGTGCTCGTGCGGCAGGAATGCAGAGGTTTCTTCTGCGCCCGACACAGAGGTCACAACAGAAGACGTGACCGAGGTGATACCCGTAATGAGCGAACCCGTGTACGTCTACGCGGGCGCGGTGGTTGACACGCTTACACCCATCGACGATTTTTCGTGGGAGCGTGAATACGCCCCCGAATTTATAATGATACACTTCACGAGCGCGGTGGTGGAGCATTCCGACGACCCGTACAATATGTCGCACATCAGACAGACCTTTGTGGATTACGAGCTCAGCATCCACTACGTAATAGACCGCGACGGCACGATCTATTCCTATATTCCCGAGGACAGAGTGGCGTGGCACGCGGGTAAGGGCGAGTACGCGGGGGACGAGAAATATACCAACGCGATGAACAAGTATGCGATAGGTATAGAACTCTTGGGGATAGGAAGTCAGCGCGATATGGCGGCATATCTCACACCCGATGAGTACGCGGCGACAGACGAAAGTCTTATCGGCTTTACGGACAAGCAGTACGCCGCACTCCGCGAGCTTGTGAGTGATATAAGTGAGCGAAACTATATCCCTCTTGACCGCGAGCATATAATCGGTCACAGCGACTACTCCAAAACCCGCACCGACCCGGGAGAGCTTTTTGATTTTGACAGGGTTTTGGTGGAGTGAAGTGGTCTCGTTAGACAACAAAAGCTTATAAAGGCTCACCCTTAACGTTGCTTTTTGCGTAGATAAACTTTTTCGTTTTTACGGACAGTCGGGGACTGTACAGTGTAGTATGATAGTATACAGGTAGTGCAAGATGATTGTATACAGTTTTGTGATATAATAAAGGCAGAAAAATGACCGCAAAGGAGGTTATTAAAATGCCTTGGAAAGACAAAACTGTGGAAGAATTAAGA
>JAZSOD010000031.1:0-7242 GCA_045536775.1 Eubacteriales bacterium
CAAAATCAGGTTATACCCTCTCTGCGCATAATCTTGCTTTATCAAATTTGTTTTCATTATTACGGTGCTTCGCACCTTACGTGCCTTTTTGAAAAAAGGCACCCCAAAAACTTTTTTAACGCGCATTTAGATTTGTGGCAACTGAAATCTCCACCCGTACCCGTTTATCTGTGCGCCCTACTCCGTCCGCGCACCCGCAAGCACAAGCTCGCGTGCCGCTTCAAGCTGCTTCTCGGTAATGTTAACTCCCGAGCTGATGCGCGCACACTCGCGTACCCTGTCCTCAAAATCAAGCTCGCGTACAGACGTCTCGTTCCTTCCGTCACGCTCTGCCTTTGAAATAAACAAATGCGTGTGCGCAAGCGCCGCTATCTGCGCCGCGTGGGTAATGCAGAACACCTGCGACCCCTTTGCTATCTTCTTAAGTCTGATTCCTATCTTTTCACTCGTCTTTCCCGAAACTCCCGTGTCTATTTCGTCAAAAATCACGGTCTCTGCAGCCATTTTTCCCACAAGCTCGCTCTTTATCGCAAGCATAACTCTCGAAAGCTCGCCGCCCGACGCGGTTTTCGACATCGATTTTAGCTCCTCGCCCGGATTTGCCGAAATGAGAAACTCCACCGTGTCCGCACCGCTTGCCGTGTAATCGTTCACGTCTTCCTTTAGCTCTGCCGATATCTTAACTCTCGCGCCCTTCATATCGAGGTATTCAAGCTCGGAACTTATCGCGTTACTAAGCTTATCCGCGTACTCTGCGCGTAGCTTATGCAGTATGAGTGCGGCTTCACGGAGCTTCTTTTCGAGGACCTTGTATTTTTCTCCGTATTCGATTATAAGGGTATCTCCAAGCTCGAGCTCGTCAAGCTCTGCCTTGATCTTTTCTCTGAACTCAAGCACCTCGTTTACGCTGCCGCCGTACTTACGCTTGAGCCTTGATATAACGTCAAGCCTTGCTTCCGCGCGGTCAAGCTCCGCCGGCGCGTTGTCTATATCGGGCAGGAAATCGAGTGCTCTCTCTCCTATATCCTGTATTTCGTACTTGTATCCCTCGAGCCGCTTTGCAAGCTCGTCTGCCTCGGGCAGAAATTTTGCAAGGCTTACGAGAGCCGTTCTTGATTTTTCAATAAGGTCGACGGCTGAAAGCGAGCCGCCGTTTTTGACGAGCGCGCGGTACACGAAGTCCGTGCCCTTTGCAAGCTTTTCCGCGCTGCGCAAAAGCCTCAGTCTGTCGTCAAGCTCTGTGTCCTCGTCGGGCTTAAGCTTCGCCGCGTCGATGTCCTTTAGCTGATACTCAAGCAGGTCTCTCGTTCTTTCCTTTTCGGCGTTCTTGCCCTTAAGCGAATTTAATTTCTGTCTGACGGCGCAAAATTCCTCAAACACCGTCTGATATTCGTCTGTTATCTTTTCCGATTCGCTTTCCGGAATGTACGCGTCGAGATATTTTATATGCGCCGACGTATCGAGCAGACTTTGGCTTTCGTGCTGTGAGTGGACCGAGATAAGCTGCTTTGCCGCCTCTCTCATCACCGACACCTGTACTGTCTGTCCGTTTATCTTACCCTTGGTACGTCCGTCGGTATATACGGTACGCGACACCGAGATGCTTCCGTTCTCGTCGGGGAGGATATCAAGCTCGGCAAGGGCGTCTGCGGCATCCTTACCGATATTTTCAAATATGGCGCTGACCGCGGCGAATTCCTCACCCGAGCGAATCAGCTCACGCGAGCCGCGTTCTCCCATCAAAAGACCGATACTGTCGATAATGATGGATTTACCCGCGCCCGTTTCACCCGTGAGCGCGGTAAAGCCGCTTGTAAAGTCAATATCAAGCTTTTTTATAACCGCGATGTTCTCAATATGTAGGTATGAAAGCATATCGGTCTCCTTTCCGTCAGGCTCACGCCCGACAAGTTACTTCAGCGGTAGGGAAGAGTCCTTTGCAATTATTTCCTTAAGACTTTGTGCCGAGGTCTCGCTTCTCGTAACGATTATAATAGTATCGTCGCCCGCAACGCTGCCGACTATCTTTTCGTGGTGCATAAGGTCGATAGCCGCCGCGGCACCAGACGCCATTCCTGCTATGGTCTTGACTACCGTGATATTGCCTGCCGAGTCTACCGACACGACTGCTGTGCTCAGAATGTCCGACTGCTTCACCGTGGATTTGCCCGAGCTTTCCTTGCCGTGACTGTATCTCGATTTACCCTCGGGTGATACCGACTTAACTAGCTTGAGCTCTCTTATATCACGCGACACCGTCGCCTGAGTTACCATAAAGCCCTCGCTTCTGAGTATATCCGAAAGCTCCTCCTGAGTTTCAATGCTTTTTTCATTTATAAGCTCGATTATTCTTGCCTGTCTTTTATTCTTCATTTTTTCAACTGCCTTTCAGCTTTATTCGTACATTTTCTTTTTAAGCTGCTCGTAGAAGGTGCTCTCGTGAAGTCTCTCGAACACCGAGCTGTATTCAGAGCTTGTGCAAACTATGTATTCACCCGGCTCGATTATGTATTCCTCGCAGCCGTCTGCCGAGACGTTTGCGTTTTCGCGACCGTTATTGAGAAGCTTCAGTCTTTTGTCTGACGAAAACATCATAGGTCTTGATGTTAGTGAATGGGGACATATCGGCACGATGCTTATCCCCTCGAGCGACGGGTCGACGATAGGTCCGCCTGCCGCAAGCGAGTATGCGGTCGAGCCCGTGGGGGTCGAGACCACAACGCCGTCACCTCTGTAACGCACCGCGAGGGAGTCCGAGTCGGCGAGACTCAGCTCTATATCAATGAGTCTTGTTGTGTTTCCCGTGCTCGTAAGAACTATATCGTTGAGCGAGTGGCTCGCGTTGATAACGCCTCCGTCACGTTTATATATCTCGCATGAAAGCATCATTCTCTTTTCGCGCTTCCCCTTGCCGTCAAGCACGTCGCAGAGAAGCTCAAGCTCGCTCGGCTCAAGCTCGGCGAGGTACCCGAGTCTGCCGAGGTTGACGCCCACGACGGGTACTTCCGATATCGCCGCGCGTCTGGCGCATCTTAATATAGTACCGTCACCGCCAATGGCGACCGCGAGGTCTGCACCAACGTACATACTGTCGCTCGTGACGAATGACACGCCCGCGCTGTCGAGCTCATCTTTGAATTCCTCGGGCAGACGAACGTCGGCTCCGTATTCCTTTAGGATATTGATGGCGCGTCGGGTACAGGTAAGACCCCTGTCTTTGTCGCGGTTTGGGAATACCGTTACTGTTTTCACTTTCGCGCTCCCTTCTGCTTGCTTTCGGTTATTTTCTTTATCTCGTCTGCTCCAATCGGTGTGCAGGGAGTATTTTTCAGTACGTATTTTGCTAAAAATTCGCGGTTGCCGTCGCCTCCCGTTATGGGAGACACGGTAAGTCCAACGCACTCAAAGCCGAGTGACGCAGCGTAGCCCGTGACCTTTTGGACCGCTTCCGTGTGTGCGCGCACGTCCTTGACGATGCCGCCCTTGCCGATAGCCGATCTTCCGCACTCAAACTGAGGCTTTATAAGCCCTACGTAAAATCCGCCGATCTTCAGGATTTTCGAGATGGCTTCAAGAACGAGAGTCTGCGAGATGAACGAAAGGTCTGCGCATACCGCGTCAACCTTCTCCCCGAGAGTGCCCTCGTCTATATATCTTGCGTTCACGCCCTCGAGATTTTTGACTCTGGCGTCATTTGCGAGCTTTGGGTGAAGCTGCCCGTGGCCTATGTCCACGGCGTAGACCTTTTTCGCGCCGCGCTCGAGCATTACCTCGGTAAAGCCGCCCGTTGACGCGCCGATATCCGCGCAAACGAGATTTTCAAAATCAATATTCCAAGCGTCTGCCGCCGCGACAAGCTTGAGAGCGCCGCGTCCGACGTACCTGAGTCCGCCGTCGGCAAGCGTTACGCTGTCGGTGTCCGTGACCTCGGCAGAAGGCTTTGTTACTTGCCGTCCGTTTACACTGACGAGCCCTTGGCGTATAAGCTCAGCGGAACGCGTGCGGCTTTCCGACAGAGCGCGTTCAACCATAAAAACGTCAAGTCTCATAGCTTTATACGGGGAATACTATTCCGATGAGGATACCGAGCGCCGCGCCCATAAACACCTGAAACGGAGTGTGACCGATAAGCTCCTTGAAATCGTTTTCTGTATATTCCTTCTTGCCTGCGAAAATGTTGTCAACGAGAAGATTTAACATCTTTGCGTGCTCGCCCGCCTCGCGTCTGACTCCCGTTGCATCATACATAACTATAAATGCGAATATCACGGCGAGTGCAAACTCGGGAGATGCGGGTGAGCAGAGCTTCATTACCGTTATCGCAAGAGCGCAAACGGTTGCCGAGTGTGAGCTTGGCATACCGCCCGACGACATTATGAGAGAAAAATCGAACTTTTTCTCCTGAATGAGAGAGATTATTATTTTTATGAGCTGTGCGGTAAACCATCCGCACGCGGCGGCAAGAAGTGCCTTGTTATTAAGTACGTCCATTTGTTTCTCCGAGGGTTATTTTCTTCTTTTTGCGGTGTACTCTGCGAGAGCCGAGAGAACGTCGCTGTTTTCGTATTTGCGGATAAATTCCGTCGCTTCACCTGCCACTCTTTCGGCAAACGAGGACGCTTCGTCCACGCTCATAAACGAAAGGAAGGTGACCTTTTCGTTTTGACTGTCGCTGCCGATGGGCTTGCCGAGCTCCTCCACGGTCGAGGTGACGTCGAGGATATCGTCTGCTATCTGGAACGCGAGTCCGAGCTTTTCCGCGTACTTGTCAGCCGCGGTCAACTGCTCGGGACGGGCGTCTGCCGCGATCGCGCCGAGATAAGCGGCGCATCTGATAAGCGCACCCGTTTTGAGCCCGTGAAGCTTTAAGAGCTTTTCAAAATCTATGCTTTTCCCCTCACTCTGAAGGTCGATGGTCTGACCGCCTATCATTCCGTTTACGCCTGCAAGCTTTGAAAGCGCGGTCACCGCGTTAAGCCTTACCGATTCGGATAGTTCATCTGCCGACGCGATCATCTCAAACGCATAGGTGAGCAGAGCGTCGCCTGCAAGAAGCGCGAATTCCTCGCCGTAGACCTTGTGACAGGTGGGCTTGCCGCGTCTGAGATCGTCGTTGTCCATGCACGGCAGGTCGTCGTGAATGAGAGAGTAGGTGTGAACGCACTCGAGTGCTGCCGCAAGCGGCAGAGCCGCGCGGGCATCTCCGCCGAAAAGCTTGCAGAATTCAAGCACGATAAACGGTCTTATTCTTTTTCCGCCCGCAAGTGCGCTATACGCCATCGCGTCGGTTACGGCGACAAGATCGGGGTCGCTTGAATCAAAATATTTTTCAAGCTCTGCGTCAAAGAGCGCCGCCGATTCCTTAAGTATTTTTTCAAATTCCGTAATGTTCATTCTGCCACCGGCTTAAAATCAGATTCTTCAAGCTCGCCGCCGTCTCCCGCAACGAGAATTTTGACTCTCTGCTCTACGTTGTCGAGCTTTGCCGAGCAAAGCTTAACGAGTCCTGCGCCCTCCTCAAAAAGAGAAAGGGACTTGTCAAGCGGTGCGTTACCGCTGTCAAGTAAAGCCACTATTTCCTCAAGTCTTGCAAGCGCTTCTTCAAAGCTTTTTTCTTTGTTATCCATATTTATCTCCAATTCTGCTTGTGTTATTTATCTTCTTCGGTTGACGTTACCTTGCCGGTCACCTTACCGTCGGCGACCCTGAACGAGAACGTGTCACCCGCTTTTACCTGCTTAACACTTTTGACGAGTGTGCCGTCGCCCGTGAACACAGCCGAGTAACCTCGTGATATGACTGACATGGGATTGAGCGCCTCGAGCTTTGCCGTGTTTCTGATAAATTCCTGACGCTTTCTGTCGATGAGTCTTGCGATAGCGTTTTCCATTCGCTCGGACATAGACAAAACGTAAAGCCGCTTGTCGTCCACCATATATTTTGGCGAGGTCATCACGCGGTTTTTCGCCGCCGCGTCAAGTCTGCGCTTGTATTGCTCCAGCTTTTTTGTAAGCGAGAGCTCCATACGTCCGACTACGTTCTGGAATTTGCGCTTGAGCTCTCCCGTTTCGGGAACGGCAAGCTCTGCCGCCGCCGACGGCGTGGGAGCTCTTTTGTCGGCTGCAAAGTCGCATATTGTGAAGTCGGTCTCGTGACCCACCGCCGAGATGACGGGGATCTTACTTGCGGCAACGCATCTTGCGAGCGCCTCGTCGTTGAACGCCCACAGGTCTTCGATCGAGCCGCCGCCGCGTCCGATTATTATAACGTCCGCACCGTTTGTGCTGTTGAAATGCTCGATTCCGCGAATGAGCTGGGCGGGAGCGCCGTCGCCCTGAACGAGTGACGGATACAGAATTATTTTCGCGAACGGGAAGCGCCTTCCCGTTACGTTTATCATATCCCTGACCGCCGCGCCTGTGGGGGAGGTGATAATGCCCACCCTTGACGGTATTTTCGGAAGCGGTCTCTTGCGCTCGGGTGCGAAGAGTCCCTCTGCCTCAAGCTTTTTCTTAAGCTGCTCGTACATAACGTACAGGCTTCCGATGCCGTCGGGCTCCATATTGTATGCGTAAAGCTGGTAGTCGCCTCCGCGTACAAAGCCCGAGACTCTGCCGTGAACAATTACCTTCATTCCGTTTTCGGGCAGAAACTTAAGCTTTGAGTTATATCCCTTGAACATGACCGCCTTGATAGCTCCGCCCTCATCCTTGAGAGTGAAGTAAAAGTGACCGGTTCTGTGGTTGGTGAAGTTTGATATTTCACCCTTGACCCAGACCTCGCCAAGAACGGGGTCGCGGTCAAGAAGAGCTTTTACGTATTCGTTTAAGGAGGTGACCGTCATCGCGCTCTGCGACTTGTCAAACAGTATTTCTTCGGACATATCGGTCTCCTTTCGATTGGGTTTGTTGAATTGTGTCTCGTTGGAAGGCAGGTTTGTCTGCCGTATGTATTTGTCTTTGCGGGCGAACACAGTTCGCCCCTACAAGAGATTTGGAAACATATTGTAGGGGAGGGGTTTCCCCTCCCGAAAGCCTTCTCCTGAGGGTAGCGAAGCGGCACCGAGGTAGTGAATGATATGCCGGTGGCATATCAGAGCCGAGGTGTGACCGAGTCGCAGTAGACCGTCGTCCCCTACGATGGGATTTCGTGTTTTCTCGTAGGGCGGGGGCTTGCTCCCGCCGTTTGTTTTTGCGGGCGAACACAGTTCGCCCCTACGGGAAAATTGGAATTTCTCGTAGG
>JAZSOD010000016.1:0-26729 GCA_045536775.1 Eubacteriales bacterium
GTCTGATTTGAGGCTTCCCCTCAAGGGGAAGGCTTTCCCAAAATGACTTTTTGCTATTCCTTATTTCTCACTTCTAATACCATCTATGCATTTTTTCGTTTTTCTGCTCACCGGCAATAGCCTTTTTTGAACCCCGCCACGACGCGCGGGGTTTTCTTATACAAAAAAGCACCGCGTTTCAAAATCAAACGCGGTGCTCTTATATTTAACTGTTTTCGCTTATGTAGATAAACGCTCTGCTCTGGATCTCGGCACATGCCTGCTTTGCAGTGCACTGTCCGTCGAAGAAGCGTGTTGCCTCCTCATTGATTATCTTGTTTACTTCCGCATTCATACGAACGAGAATATTCGCGCTTCTGATACAGTCAAGCGCCTTGTTTGCAAGAGCCTCGTCAAGGAAGTAGTAATCGAGCTTGGTGTCCGACTCGGTGATCTCGTCCTCGACAAAGTCAATTACGGCATTTGTAGACTCCTCGACGACTATTTCTGCTGTTGCCGCCTCTGTTGCTACCATGATTTTTGGCATAACAACACCGAAGCCATCGTCGATTCCGCCCTGATTCATATCCTCATAACGTTTTCTTTCTTCCTCGGCATCCTTGAGAGCTTTTTCCATAGCCTTTTCAAGCGAGGATGTGCGTATCGGGAAGTTATATCCAAGATCGTCCTGATATTCCTCGGAAAGCAGACTCTTTATAAACTCCCAGGCACCATCCTTAAGCTTTGACTTGGAGCTTATTGCAAGCGACTGACCGTCATCTGTAATTGCAGCGCTTCCGCCCTCGGTCGGGAAGCCTACAAACTCGAAATCAAGAGTCTTGAAGGTGTAGTTTACGAGAGAAGCCATATCGTAGAAGCTGTAGAGGTAGGTCTGCGAGAGGACCACCTTGTTGTTTGCAAACGCGTTTTCACGCTCCTCCCAGAAATCCGGAGGCAGCTCATTGTAGTTGATATCCTCCCAGATGCTCTTTGTACTGAGCTTGTTTACAAATTCAAGAAGCATCTCAAATCTGCCGTCGTCAAACGAGCACATTCCCGTATCTACGTTTACAAATTCATCGAACATATACCTGATGAACATATTGAGTACGTCGTCACGGGTAAAATCCTGGAACATCTGCACGTCCTCGGGAAGCGAATCGGCAAGCTTCATAAAGGATTCCATATTCCAGTTGTTGTACGCGTCGCCGAGCACCTCAGGCTTTGCCGCAATAGTAACCACGCTGTAGCTCGGTGAAATTCTGTAAAGCTTACCGCCCGTTTCATACGCCTTAAGAACGTTCTGCTCGAACATTTCGGGCTTTGAGGTCTCATCGTTTTCCATAAACTTGTAGAGGTCTGCAAAAAGTCCCTTGGAGGCGTAGCTGTCAAACGGGATCTGCTCGTTACAGATAAGAATGTCGGGCACGTTGCCTGCGGCGATATCCCCGTTGAGCTTTGCTACGGCATCCTCGTATGTGTATTCGCTGTTTTCGCTATAATCGATGTTTGCGGTATAGTCCTTGATTACTATTCTGTATTCTTCGCTTGCTCTGTTGAACTTGAATACCTCGCGCTTTACGTTGTAATTGAGATAAAGTCCGCCGATAGTGAGGATATACTTAGGCTTCACCTCGGAATCGGGCACAGGCACAAGCTCTGCGATTATCATTCCACCGTTGTCGCTTTCGTTATCCCACATCGTGCTGAGGAAGGAGCCGTCATCAAAGCTTATCATTGCATTGGGATAGAATTCCATAAGGTCGGAGTTAAGGAAGTTCATAACCTCCTCGCTCTCTCCCGTTTCAAGCTTGTGTCCAAGTAGAGAGTTACCGTTTACAGAATAAAAGTCATATTCTCCGCTTCCCTGATAATACTGACCGTATCCATTCTGACCCAAATCATAGGAATCTGAAAGTGTACGTGCGTTTGAGTCAAAGATAACACCTTTGATGCTGTTATTCATATCATAATACGTGAGCATCAGTCCCTTGGAGGTCTTCATAATATTGTTAAACCACGAAGCGCCGATATCCTCGGTCTTCTTTTCAAAAACAACCTCGAAGGTGCTGCCGTCTATGCAAACAAACTTGTCGTCTGCGAACGCACAAATATAGCCGTTATTGTCTATTGTAAGACCGTTTAAGTAGATTCCGTACTGATATTCATCACCTGCATCTACTATTTTGTTGGTCTCGACCTTATCTATGACCTTGAAATCCGCGTCAAAGTGAGTAAGGTAGTTTTTGCTCTCCCAGTACTCCGCCTTTTCATCGTAAAAGCTCCAGTTTACTACGGACCAGATAGTGCCGTCGGGAGCTGTCATTACAGAATTCAAGTAAGAGTCGCCGCCATCTCCCAAGTCAACGGTTGCCTCGATCTCCTCAAGAACCGCGAAATTCTTATCGGTCTTTACGAACGCGCTGTAATAGCCGCGCTCCTCAGTCCGAATATCACCGTAAAGAAGATAACCGTCTGGTGTTTCCATTATGGAGTTTATGTACTGCATATTCTCGGGAAGAGCGTGCTTCACAAGCTTATACACGTTTTCGACTATCTGCTTTTCGCCCTTGCTTTCGGTCTTGCCGCACGCGACCGAGGACAAAAGCATTATAAGCACAAGGGTGATAGCAATAATTCTCTTGAAAATTTTCATATCTGTTTCCTCTCAGAATTTAAGTTTCTTTAACAGTCTGCCGATAAATCGGACGGTTGGTCCGTAAAGTGCGCAGAAGATAATAAAAACACCTGCCAGAGCTATATATATCATTACCTTCATCGCCGCGTAAACCTCCGCCGCCTTAAGCGAAAGAATAAGCATCGCCTTTTCAAAATACGGATATTCGGTATCACTCGAATCCGTTATGAGCTTTATAGTGCCGTCACGCATTTCATCAAGCTGTTTACCCATAAAGCGCTCGTCGATATTCCGTACCGTTTCGGTGTAAGGCTTCATTTTTTCGCTGAGTATATTCACGGCGTAATTGGTTATGGGGTCTGGGAGCATTGCGTCAAGAGTTGTAAAGCTTGTTTTCCTCGTCCACATATATCCCGAGTCAGCGCGGAGATATACCCTCGGAGTCTCGCCGTATACGTCACCGTAAACGCCGTCTAGTGCCTTGGTGATGCCCGACACCGTGTAATACTGATCACCGATAAGCAGCTCCATACCGACCACTCCGCTTCCCGTTCCGAAAAGCTTCCACGCCGCGACCTCGTCAATAAGTATGATGTTTGCGGCGGTCACGGAATCGGTAGGATATGCACCCTCCTTTAATGGTATGCGGTGAAACTTGAAGAAATCCTCAAGATACACCGTCGCCGCACAGTTAGCATTTCTGTCGGTGTTCACCGCAGAAAGAGAAAGATTTGTTTCTGCAGAAACGCTGTAAATTATTTTATCGGTTTCTATGGAGTCGGTGGTGTAGGCGTTCGTCAGCTCAGACTTGAGCTTCATAAGAGCGTAGGCATCAAAGCCGTCAGCTGACGTCATATACGCACCAAGGTGCGCGTGTGACTCCGCGCCCCATTCGTCTGATGCGCCGTATTCGACAAGCTCTCGCGGTATCGACTGTATCACGAGGTACAACACCAGCGCCACAGCCCCGAACACCGCCGCAAGCACCGACGCGGCTATTAATATTTTTTTCCTCATAGCCCGTGCCTCTTACCTTGCAGTATCGGCAAGTCTTACCTGCATACCGTCAGAAACGGGTGCAGACGATGTGGTTATAATGAATTCTCCTCCAAGAAGCTCACCCGAAAGCGCAGATGACGTAGCATCTGATGCGATAACCTCAACGTCTACTCTGCGTGCGGTGTATCTGTTTCCGAGAGGGGTGCTCTTTGAATCAACTACGAGGATAAACTGACCGTTGGAATCCTCTCTTACGGCAGAGCTCGGAACTACCCTGTCATAGCTTCTCGACTTGTCGCCGAGTGCGAAGGTCAGGCTCTGCCCTGCTTCAACCTCACCCATAACCGAAAGAACGACTATCTTCCCGCGTCCGGGATTGGACGGGTCGTTCTTAAAGCCGCTTACAGTGATCTCGGGTGCTGAGCCCCAATAGTAATTCTGAAGCTCTGCGCGGTCACCAACGCGTATTCTCTGACATTGCTCATTGGTTGCGGCAAACTCCATAGTGTAGCCCTTTTCGCTGAGCGCTATCTTACAAACCACTCCCCCTGCGGGAATATCCTCACCCGCACCGTAGTTAACCGAGCTGACCGTTCCCGTTACGGGAGAAGTTATCTTCGTATCGGCAAGGCTCTTGCGGAGGTTTGCAAGCTCCTTTTCCTTGCGTGTTATGGACTGATTAAGATTCTTAAGCTGAAGCTCTCGTATCTTATCATTGTAGGTCTTGTTCTTATCAGCCTGAGACTTCTGCTCCTCAAGCTCAACAAGCTTTTCCTCTGCGGCAAGCTTTTCTTCCCTGTAAGTCTTCTGCTTACCGTATTCCTTTATGTCATCTTCAAGAGCATCTGCCTGGCTGCCAAGCTCAAGGTAGCTGTTATGACTCTCACCAGATTTTACCGCCTTTTCTGCCTCGGTCATAGTCACCTCGGCATTGTCCTTTGTTTCGGTAAGCTTTACAAGCTCTTTGTTAAGATCCTCAAGTTGTTCCTTGAAGCTCGCCATTCTTGCATTACGCTTTTTTATTGAGTTTTCGGCATTGGTTATCTCAGAACGATAATACAACGACTCATCCTTTACGAGTGTAACGTCACGATACGCAGCGTCTGCTTTTTTGAACTCATTTTCACGACGCTCGAGAAGCTCAAGGTACTCACTCTCAAGTCTGTAATTTCCCTCTGTGCGTCCCGTAAACTCTTCGTATGCTGTCTTGGCTTCAAGATAAGCCTGCTCCAAAGCTGCCTTTTCCTCGTCGGGAGCCGCCTCCCACGCCTTCTTGGCATTTATCATCACAAGAAACTTATCGTACTCTCTGACGATTGCGTTCAACTCTATCTCAGCCTCGTCACGTGCCGCTTTAAGCGCGGCAACGTTTTCATTAGTATACTGAAGCGTGGTAAGAAGCTGCTCATAATAAAGCTTTATTTCCGTGTAATCGTCTATCTCCTCCTGGAGAGCCTCGATCTCAAGCTCTATATCCTCTATTTCCGCTTTTTTCTCGTCATATTCCGTCTTTGCCGCATCATATACCGCACTTGCCTCTTCATATTCGATACGGCTGAGCTCAAGCTTTTCAAGGACCTCGTCGAGAGTATCGTACGTGCTCTCGTATCTGTTCATTTTGCCCTTGACCGACGTTAGCTCCTCGTTCTTTTCTTCGATGATCAGCTCGATATTCTCGATCTCAATTTCAAGCGTACCAATCTTGTCCTCGGGAAGCGCTATAAGCTTTTCGTCTATCTTGGCAATCTGAGCCTTGAGCTTTTCTATCTGTGTATCAAAGCTCTCGCTTCCCGAGTTGTTTCCTTCAAGCATAAACTGCTCTCTCTGTATAAGAAGATTGTTAAGCTCGGTCTCAGCCTGAGAAACAGCGGTGCTGTCGCTTTCGTTTAGCACGAAAAGCACCTGACCGCGCTCTACTCTGTCGCCGCGACGCACTAACACCTCGACTATCTCGCGCGCATCGTCGCTGACGAGCGAATAGTCCTCGTTTGCATTCACCGTTGCGGTGGTACGTATTCTGTCGCTTATCTGCTTATAGCTTGCGTACTGGGTAGCAACCTCGGGCAGCGACCTGTTCATTATGGTATTTGAAAAGAAGGTCAGAACCAGCATTACTATAAGGAAGATTATAAGAATAT
Source organism: Eubacteriales bacterium (assembly GCA_045536775.1). Taxonomy (GTDB): domain Bacteria; phylum Bacillota; class Clostridia; order Oscillospirales; family CAG-272; genus UBA4717. Next base: position 5,755 of record JAZSOD010000016.1, read on the forward strand.
TCTTTATAACGTCTCTTTTGTTTCTCTTTTCCATCTATATCTCCATTCCCGCCGCCCAAAGCGGCGGCTTATAATCAAAATGCGTCGGCACGGCGTCTTACTTGATTCCGCCCGAGTAGGATATGCCCTCAACGAGATATTCCTCGCTGTATAAGAACAAGAGCATCGGAACAACCATATAAACGGTTGCCGCCGCAAAGGCTATTCCCGTATCTGCCGTATTCAGATTTGATAAAAACACCGACAGCGGATAGCTTTCGGGGTCACTCAGCATAATAAGGGGTTGCTCGACCATATTCCAATAGTCGATGAAAATAAGTATCGCAACCGAATACACGATGCTTGAGGACATCGGCACACATATATGTCTGAATATCTTCCACTCACCCGCACCGTCAAGCTTTGCCGCCTCGATAAGCGACAAGGGTATTCGTCTCATAAACCTCGTGAGAATAAACACCGCAAACGGCGAGAATATTCCAGGCAGTATTATCGCCCACCTCGTGTCCATAAGCCCGAGCTTTTCGGCAACTATGAAGTTCGGCACAAGGGTGACCTGATAAGGCATAAGCATCAGTATTATATATACGAAGAATACGATACCTCTAAATCCTCCCTCAAAGCGCGAGAAGCCGTAGGATGCCGCAAGAGCGACTATCAGCTGGAAGACTACTATCGGAGCACAGTAGAAGACCGAGTTCCAGAATTTGATTATGTACGTCGGGCTTTTTATAAGTATGGTAGAAAACTGATCCACGACCACCTTGTCGGGTATAAGCTTTAAGTTTACTATCTCGGATATAAAGCTTTTACCGTCCTTGGAATTGAGCGAATCGAATACCTGACCGTAGTTGGCGGCTATCTCGGACGACGACATAAACGAGTTTGTCACCGTAAGCAGCGTCGGTGTTATGAAAACCACTGACAGCATCACGAGAAACACGACCGCCACACACACGAACGCCGCCCTTTTGACTTTTGTCAGACGCTTTGTGCGCTTTGCTTTTTTATTGATCTTTACCGCTTCCGTCATTCCTCAATATCCTTTCCGAAGCGTGAGTCAATGTATAAAAGCAGGGATATGATCGCGATCATCACGATGCACATTATTATCGCCGCACTTGACAGCCTCTGATAATTGAGATTTTTGAAGGTGTTGTTCATAAAATGCTGAAGCATATAGAGGTTTTCGTTGGGGTAATTACCCGTGAGAAGATATACCTCTCTGAACACCTTGAATGAGTTTATAAGGGATAAAAGTCCGACAAAGAAGATACTCGACGATAAATACGGCAGCTTTATCTTAAAGAACACGCGCATCTTTGACGCGCCGTCAATGCTCGCCGCATCTATCATATCCTTGGGTATCGCGGCGAGCGCCGCCATAAAGAGTATCATATTGTATCCGACGTTCTTCCAGAGGTACAAAAGCACCACTATGTATCGGCTGAACTCACCGCGAAGCCAGTCTATCTTCTCAATATCGAAGCCGCCGAGAAACGAGTTTAAGGCTCCGTTATAATTGAAGATAACGTTGATAATGAGTATGATGGACGCCGTCGGCACCATATACGGACTTATGAGTATAGTCCTGAAGATACTCTTGCCCGGAAGCTTGTTCATAAGCAGCGACGCTAAAAACAATGGGATGATTATCGCAAGCGGAAGAGCTATGAGCGAAAACTGTACCGTATTTTTAGCGGCTATTTTGAACGAGCCGTTGTTTATCAGACCGACAAAATTGTCGAGCCCTACAAACTCGGCGCTTATCGGATTGTCGATAAGGGAGTAGTAAATTACTATAAAGAACGGAATTATGAAGAAAACGGCAACACCGAGTAAGCTCGGCAGCATAAACAGCGCTGTTTTCCGCCGTTCCCGTCTTTCTTTCTTTGAAATTTTCTGCATTTGATTTCTCCCACGCAGTTATCTTATTTGTTGTTGAAATAATCCTCTACGAATTCGGGGACCTTGTCACCGAGAATATGGAGGGTCACGGTCCTTGAATTCTTGTTGTAGCTATCGTCGGATACCGACTCAACCGTAACCGTACCGCCCTTTTCCGTGTAGTAGACCTCGTCTCTGTATCTGTTGATGTACTCATAGCTTACAATAACGCTGTAACGGTGATTGGGTACTGCAAAGAACGAGTCCGCTCCGCTGTTTTCGATTCCGATTCCCGAAAGAGCCACGATCTCTGCCTTTTTGTCGGTGTCGCTCACGGTCATTGTATTTCGCGTTTCAAAATCGTAGACGTACACGTCACCGATAACCTTTGCAATATCTCGAGAATAATCCTTACTCTCTATTATATCACTTTTTTCGAGCCATTCAAGAGTATTTGTGAATTTTTCCGTGATTGGAAGCTCAATATACGAGCTTTCGCCGTACACGTTATACTGACGCATCTGTATATAGCCAATAGCAGGTGAGCAAAGCATATCATAGAAGTCGTCACCGTATATCATAGCGCCCGAGATGTCACGCTTATACGCCTCGATAAAGCCGAAGTCGTATTTTGCACGGTTTTCCGCATCGAAGTAGGCTGAGGCGTACATATTTATCGGGAATACTTCGCTGTTGCTGTTTACGATCATCTTACCGTTCTCGATAGCGTTGGGGCTCACGAAAAGTCCGATACGCGTATCTTCGTTTATTCCGTCGAGGATCTCGTAAAGCTGTGATTTGTACTCGTTACTGTTGGCAATAGAACGAAGCTCGTCGCGGATATCTGCTCTTATGGTAAATAGAGACATTGATCTCGCGTGTTCCATGCCGAAGATATCCTTGGCAACAACGTATATACGCTTTGACACGGTGCCGGGGTAATTGAGATAGTACTCCTTATTGTTTATGGTCACGTAATCGTAATTATTGTAGTAATCAGTCTTGCTGACTACCGCATACGGATCGTGAGACTCACCGGGTGCAAACTGGGTCTCGTACTTGTCAAGAATTGACATGATCGCTTCCCGGTTCTCTTTTTCCTTGAACTCAAACTGTCCGAGATCGCCGTTTCCGCCTATCTGAAGAGTGATACTGCGTGTTGTGTCGGCGGTTATGAGGTTTTCAAAAACGTAATCTGTACCGAACACCGTACCGCAAATATACGCAAGCATAACCGCGGTGAATATAATGAATCCTTTGACTCCTCTGAACATAGCTCTCGTAGTCTTGTTTATTACAGAGTTCATTATCATCCACGCAAGAAGGCATCCGATAACTCCGCCGAAAAGAAGCCAGAAAAGCTGACCGTCACCGATAGCACCGAATATAAGCGCACATCCGATTGCCGCCGGGAACATCACAATATACTTAACTACACTCGCAAAGCGATTGAACACGAAGGAATTACCCGAGCGCTCGCTCTTACGGTAGTGGTAAATAACAAGCGCAGCCACCGTGAAGGCAAGCGTAAACAGTATTAAGAGAAGCTTTGTTACGGGTGTGAATTTTGTGTTTGTGAACAGGTACGCCGCAGGAGTTATATACATAAACTGCTCGAAGCCGAGGTAGTAATCTGTCCAAACCACCGTGCTTTCAAACGACTGCAGAAGAACTGTTCCCACCTTGATAGCGGGAAGTATTGCTATGGCGATAACCGTCATAAGCCACTGGACGGGAGCAAAGCCCGTGAGCATACCTATCATCACCGTCATCGAGTAGAACAAAAGGAAGTAAAGAAGCGAATTTGCGAATATCGAACTAAGCACGGGCAGACACTCAAAGAAGCCCATTCCCGTGATCGCGGGGATGGAGATCGCTATCAGATAGTTAAGCCCAAACGATACGGTAAACACCGTTATTCCCGCAAGGTAGTTTATAAAAAACATTCTCGTTCTGCTAAACGGCAGACTGTGATAGAAGTTTACGTTCACGCGCGAGTTTAAGTAGTTGAACATAAAGGTCGCACACATCACAGCGATACCTGCACCGATCAGATAGAAAAGAAAATAGGTTTCTCCGATGGCATCAACAAGTCCCGGTATATTTTTCGGTCTGAATATATTTCCACTATAGCTGTTTGCCGCGATAAGAAGAAGCACGGGTCCGAGAAGAAAGGTTATTATAAAGTAAATAACGCCCTGAGTCCACGCGCTCTTGAGCGTGGTGACAAAAAACTTAAGATTGCAGTTTTTATCTGCCGATGTCAAGCTTCGAGAAGTCATAGCCCTTGCCCTCCATTTCACATACAAATATTTCGTCAAGAGTAAGCGGAAGAAGCTCGAGGTAAACGGGTGATCTTTCGCCGAGCACCTGCTTTACCATATCCTCGCTTCCGCGAACGATAAAGCTCATGAGTCTGCCGCGGTTGGTGAAATCCCTGATCTCAAGTCCCGCGAGATCCTCTGCGGTGATATCGTTTTCAAACACCGCCTGAACTCTGTGTATACCCAGCTTGATATCGTCGATATCCGCCTCGACCACAAGGTCACTCTTATGTAAAAGGGCTATGTGGTCGCAGAAATCCTCAAGCTCGGAAAGGTTGTGAGACGCGATAACGGGGGTGATGTTGCCGCGCGCGACCTCGTCTGCGATTATCGACTTGACAAGCTTGCGCATTACGGGATCAAGTCCGTCAAAGGTCTCGTCGCAAAGCAGGTATTTCGGACACGCCGAAAGCGACAGAAGCACCGCCGCTTGACGCTGCATTCCCTTCGAGAACGAGCCTATCTTCTTGTTTATATCAAGCCCGAACGCGTCGCGCATCTTATAAAACTTTTCGTCCGAAAATGTGGGCCATATTGATTTATAAAGCGATCTCACGTCATTTACCGTTGCGTGAGGCTTGAAAAAGTATTCGTCGGATAAGTACACGATACCTCTCTTTACAAGCTCGTTTTCATAAACGGGCATACCGTCGTAGAGCACCTCGCCGACATCGGGCGCGAAAACTCCGCACATTACTCTGAGAAGTGTGGATTTTCCCGAGCCGTTCGAGCCGATGATGCCGAATATCGAGCCATCCTTTACGTCAAAGCTTATATTGTCAAGTGAAACGAAGTCGTCGTATTTTTTAGTTACACTGTGAACGTTTATCATAACTTAACTCTCCTTCTCCTGTTGATTCTTGCCGTAAGCGTCCATAGCGAGAGCGCTTATATCGTCATAAGAAATTCCGACGGCAGCCGCCTCCTCGAGTCCGGCTTTAAGTGTGTTCATAATCTCAAGCCGCTTCAGCGAAACAAGGTCACTTATTTCTCCCGATATAAAAATGCCTCTGCCGGGAATCGAATAAACTATCTGCTGAGCCTCGAGAATAGCATACGCCTTTTGTATGGTGTTTGGGTTGATAGTAAGGTCAACGGCGAGCTTTCTCACCGCGGGGAGCTGTTCGTCGGGCTTCATTACGCCTGTCAGAACGAGAGTTTTTACGTTATCCACGATCTGTTCGTAGATAGGCTTACGCGATCTTAAATCAACTGTTATCATACTCCGGTGATTCATTCCTTTCTGTACCAAGTGTACTATTTGTGCTATTACAGTTATATGATAACATATCTACATATATTTGTCAATAATAAGTAAAAAAACTCTCATCTTTTTTGTAAATTTTCATATCTCAGGCATAAGAAGATGAACCATATTATAATTTGCGAAAATTTGTTGGATTTGTAACTTTCTGTATGCAGATAAGCCCTGCTTGGCGGTAGTGGGTCCCCAAGCAGAAGGGCGCGGTCCGTAGCACGGACAGGCAAATAGCGCGTGAAGTTCTGCGGCAAATATAATCTCAACCCATACCCTGACATTAAATAAAATTCAGAGTGTGGACGAATGAAGTCCCCTTCCCCGCGCGAAGACATTGTCTTCGCGCTCTTTGAAGTTTTTGCGCCGCTTTTTTCAAAAAGCGGTATCCCCCACGTGCGCGTAAAGCCAACAAAAAAACTCCCCTTACGGAGAGTTTTTTACTATTATAAATCACGTCTGCCTTCGATGGCGCGGAAAAGGGTGACCTCGTCGGAATACTCGAGGTCTGCGCCGACGGGAACGCCGTACGCAAGACGCGAGGTCTTGACTCCGAGCGTTTTTACAAGCTTGGAGATATACATCGCGGTAGTCTCACCCTCGACCGTGGGGTTGGTGGCAATTATGACCTCGTCAACACCGTCAAGACGGGCAAGAAGGCTCTTTATGTTAAGCTCGTCGGGACCGATACCGTTTATTGGCGAAATAACGCCGCCGAGAACGTGGTAAAGTCCCTTGAACTCACGCACCTTCTCTATAGCCATGACCGCACGCGGATCCTCGACAACGCAAATGACCGAACGGTCACGCTTGTGGTCAGCACAAACGTCACATTCTCCGCCCTCGGAAATGTTTCCGCACACGGAGCACGGAACTATCTTCTCTTTCGCTTCAACAATAGCGTTTGCAAAGCCTGCGGCATCCTCGTCACTCATATCGAGCACGGAAAGCGCCATTCTTACGGCGGTCTTGTGTCCGATACCGGGAAGCCTCTTGAAATTGCTTATCAGCGCTTCAAGCGCGGGCAAATATTCTGCCGCCATAATTAAAACATACCCGGAAGTCCCATATTTCCGAGACCTCCCGTGATTTTACCCATCTGCTCGGCCGCGTCCGCTTCAACCTGCTTGATAGCCTCGTTGAATGCGGCGATTATAACGTCGCTGAGGGTTTCAATATCGTCGGGATCAACGATTTCGGGGTCTATTTCAAGCTCGGTAACTTCTTTTTTACCGTTCATCTTTATAACAACAGCACCGCCGCCTGCCTTTACCTCGTATTCCTTTTCCTCAAGCTCTGCCTGAAGATTTGCCATATCCTCCTGCATCTTCTGCGCCTGCTTGAGCATAGACTGCATATTCTGAGGGCCTCTGCCCATACCTTCGGGTAATCTTGCTTTCATTGTCTTTTTTCCTTTCTTTCAGTCCTCTGCCGACTCGATTATCTCGTCGATGTATGAATTTTTGACCGCTTCAACGGTTTCTATAAGCAATGAGTTTTTGTCAAGTCTGCCGTTTTCAAACGAATTGAAAATTTTAAGCAGTCCCTCGAAAACTCCCGTCTCCTTCAGCATCATTTCCGCAATTTCGGTTGCAAGGCGGACACGTATACATCCATCCTCGTCAATATACGCGCTTGCATCCTCAAGGAACGCGCCCTCAAGAGGGTAAAGCTCTGAAAACTGCACCAAGACCTCGGAATAATACCCTATCGGCTTAAGTCTTCTGACCTCAGCGGCAGGCTTTGGCTTGGGTGACTCGGGAGGTGAGCTCACAGGCTTTTCTGAGGCGTTTACGACGTTTTTTCCCGCAGAGGTTTCAGTCTTCACAAGCTCAGTCTCCTCACGCTTGACAGGCTCGGGTCTGACAGTCACTGTTTTTTGCACGATCTCAGCCTTCACCGCAGGCTTTGCTTCTGGTGCCGCCGTTATCTGAGTCCCGTTCGCGAGTGCTCTCTCAAGCGCGGCAACACGGGCACTTAGCGCATCGTAGGAGGGCGAGAGCTTTTCGTCGCACATACGTACGAGAGCGCACTCCGCAACGAGCCGCTTGTTGGTGTTGCCTCTCTGCATAGCCGTGTACGCATCGTCGAGAAGTCTTGTGTGGTAGACGAGCGACTCAAATGAAAACCTCTCTGCGAGTCCCGACAGCACTTCAAAACGGTTGTCGGAGAGATCGAGGTACTCCTTTGCCGCCGCCGACGACTTGATAACGAGCATATCTCTGTACGCCGCCGTGAGAGCCTGCCAGAATACCGACATATCTCTCGACGACATATATATTTTTGAGGTTATATCGAAAACCGTGTCAAAATCACGGTCTGCTATCGCTTTTATGGCGCGGTCGCAAACGTCGCGCTCTCCCGTACCGATAAGCTCAGCGACTACCTTTTCGGTAACGCACGCATCGGGTGCGCCGTTAGCGCAAAGCTCGAGCAGGCTTATCGCGTCACGCATACCGCCCTGCGCTATCGAGGCTATCGAAAACGCCGCTTCCCTTTCAAGAGCAAAGCCTTCTTCCCTTGCGATATATTCGAGTCTGTCGGCAATGGTCGCCGAGGGGATACGCCTGAAATCGAAGCGCTGACAACGGGAAACTATGGTTGACGGAAGCTTCTGTATCTCGGTGGTGGCGAGAATGAATATTACGTGCGACGGCGGCTCTTCAAGAGTCTTCAGAAGCGCGTTGAAGGCGCTTGTCGACAGCATGTGAACCTCGTCCACGATGTAAACTCTGTATTTAAGCTCGGACGGGAGGTAGTTTACCTCGTCACGAATATCGCGGATGTTGGCAACGCCGTTGTTGCTCGCCGCATCCATTTCAATAATGTCGGGTGCAGAGCCGTCATCAGCAGAGGTACACGCGGCGCACTTGCCGCAAACGTGACCGCCCTTGTAATCGATGCAGTTGACCGCTTTTGCGAATATCTTCGCACAGGTGGTCTTGCCCGTACCACGCGTGCCGCAGAAAAGATACGCGTGGTTGATTCTGCCGGTTTCTATTTCGTTTTTGAGTATGGAGGTAATGTGATCCTGACCGCAAACATCGTCAAAATCACGGGGTCTCCACTTTCTGTATAACGCCTGATGCATATACGCCTATCCTTTCTTATAAAAAACTGCAAAAGAAGACCATACACCCTAAATTCGAGACGCATCTACGCGCGCCGCCGCAACATCCGCTCGGGACAAGCACCCTCGCGGCACATAGGAATTACCGCTTAATGCTGCTTGGTTCCCCACCTGACATGGTTCACGGCTTCCTATTGCGCAAGACTCATCCGTCAACACTTCAAATTACGGTGCAGACCACACAGATCCGACCCTCTTAAAAGGATTCCACCCCTGCTGGAGCGGGTTGCAGGTACAAGGCTCCGCTAAGTCCCCGGCTGGTATGGCCTTCTTTTGCAGTTTTCAAATCTTAACAATATAGAGTATACCATCTTTTGCGTACAATTTCAAGGGCTATGCGAAAACTTAATATTTTTTTAATATGTAGCAACAAGTGTAGTATCCACACGTTTGTGACGCCGCACGCGGCTACACCTCACCACCGCCAACGGCGGAGCCTCTCCTCAAGGAGAAGCCTTTCACCAGACGTTTTACACGGGAGGGGGCCCCTCCCCTACGGTGAGATTTCAGATTTGTTTGTTGGGCGGGACTTGGCTTGCGTATCATTGTTGTGTGGTCGGACAGGTGTGGCTGCGACAAAAAGATGGCTATGCCTTAGCATAGCCATCTTAAAACTATTAAGTTTTATTTAATCTTAATTAGCGGGAGCTTCTTCAATACCTGCAAATGCGTTAGCTTCCTCTTCTGTCTTGAAGAAACCAAGTGCGATTATATCGAAGTAGTCGCCTTCAGCCGATACTGCCTTAGTGCTGGAGTAGATCGGAATATACATATAAATTACTACTACATCTCCATAGTTACCGGTGTACTGTGCTATGCCCACTGCATCCTCGCCAACTATTCTGTCAAGCTTGAGGAAGAGCTTCTGCTCGGTTTCCTTAGTATAAGTACCGTTAATAGTTGTGAAGTTGAAGTTGATTTGCTCTGCAGCAATGTTTGTATTGTACTTAATTGCTATGTAAGGATATTCAGTAAGATTAATATCGTCAACCTTGACAATTGCTCTGTCGGAGGTTGTAGATGCTGCGCCAACGTTGGAGTTTGTAAATCTAACTCTGTCGCTAAGCGCCTCAAATACTGTCTTACCGCCGGAAAGCGCTCTCTTTACAGTACCGTTTGTATGGAAGTCTTCACCGGATGTTACTGCATTGTTAGCTATATATTTAGCATCATATACAAAGTTATCGACCTTTGCAGCTGCAAATGCATTAGCATCCTTTTCAGTCTTGAAGAAGCCAAGTGCGATTATGTCGAAGTAGTCGCCCTCAGCCGATACTGCCTTAGTGCTGGAGTAGATCGGAATATACATGTAAGTTGCTGTTGCATCACCGTAACTACCGGTGTACTGTGCTATGCCCGTTGTATCTTCACCAAGTGTTCTGGGGATCTTGAGGAAGAGCTTCTGCTCGGTTTCCTTAGTATAAGTACCGTTAATAGTTGTGAAGTTAAAATTGATGATATCTGCAGCAATGTTAGTGTTGTACTTAATTGCTATGTAAGGATATTCAGTAAGATTAATATCATCAATATCGACGATTGCTCTGTCGTTTGCTGTAGATGCTGCGCCAACGTTGGAGTTAGTATATCTAACTTTGTTGCCGAGAGATTCAAATACTGTCTTACCGCCGGCAAGGTTTCTTTTTACAGTACCGTTTGTATGGAAGTCTTCACCGGATGTTACTGATCTAGCTGCGATTTCACCAGCAGTGTATACGATACCTTCGTATGTTGTATCTTCTGCTACAGCCTTCTTAGCAGTGATCATCTTAAGAATGGTGATGAATGTGCCGAGGAATTCTGTGTCTTCTTCGCTTGTTGCTTCTGTGTAGATAGCCTTGAGTGTTATATCTGCAGCTGCAACGTAGCCTTCTGCTTCAACGAAGGTTTCACCTTCATCTGCGCTCCAGCCGAGGAATGTGTAACCGGAAAGCTCGGGAGCTTCGGGGAATTCTACTGCTTCACCTGCTCTGTAAATCTTGGAGGAGATTTCTTCACCAAGTCTGTTCTGGAAGGTTACTTCGTTGAGAGAAACAAGATATTCATCAAAATCGAAACCTTCAGCCTCAGGCTCAGAATTGAATAATGCAATGTATTCGATATAGAAGACAAAAGCTGTACCCTCTGGTTCAGCAGCCTGGCCTGCAAAGGGAAGGAATCTATAGTACTGGAATTCAGTTACGCTTTCAGCTGCAGATTTCTTTGTACTCAAATCAAATACAATGTCATCTTCTGTGATACCTGATATTGTTTCAGGCCAATAATTATTTTTCTTAGCTTCAACGTACTTGACCGAGAAAGCACTATCCGTGACCGTAAAAGATGTAGTACGGCCTGTAACCGACGTTACGTTAGTCTTGATACCAACCTTTGCAAAGTTGTAAGCGTCCTTGGCAACGGACTCAGACAACGACAAGTTGATAGCTGCGGTACCATTGTTTGAATTTGTGGGGTCAAAATTGAGATAAGTGTTGCCTTCTTCATCTACTAAAGTAAGAGCTGCATTCGTTGTATTAGAATCTACAAGATCTCTGGGCAAAAATACCAATGGTTCAACTCCAGAACCCTCACCTTCGCCTGCAGCGAATACAAAAGTAGGAACAAGAGAGAACAAGAGCAAAGCTGTCAAAACTAAGCTTAAGATTTTCTTTTTCATAGTCGTTTAATCCTTTCTAATATTGTTTGTGTTACTATGACCATATAAATTGTAACATATATTGAAAATGTTGTCAATATTTCGTTCAATTTTTGGTGGCAAGAAACGCAAAATTCACACATTTTTAATAAATTGTGAACTTCGTCAAATCGCAAGGCGCTATTTTGTAAAAATGTCACAAAAACGCGAAAGAATGAGCATAAATCGGTTTTGATTTATGAAAGTGGAATTGATGTGTACTTTCCTTTGCGTACAGAAAAGCACGGAGATTTTGTTCTCCGTGCCGTATGCCGTCATTACGCAAGCTTACCCTTGAGCGCGAGGTCAAGCCAAGCTATTCCTATATCAAGCGCTTCGTAAAATCCCTTCTTGTTTGCCGCCTTCACTATTTTCCCGTCAGCGTTCGAGCGCACCATCACGGTGATGCTTGAGGGGATCTCGGTGTCTCCGACCTTTTCCGTTCCCATTACGCCGAGAAAGAGGGAGTGTGTATCGTTCATCCAGCCGTACATATACTGTCCGCCTGAGCGAACAAGCGGCTTTCCGCGATACATTACGTATTTATCCTTAGAGAGCATTTCTGCCATTTCGTATCATCCTTTCGTGCTATCGTTTTATGGGGTAATTCGTGTTCTCCTACATTATAGCATATTTTTGGCAAATTGCAAGGGGTGAGGGTGGAGATTTATAAAAAGTTCATTTTTGGGGCGGTTTGACATCTCCGTCGTTTTGCCCTCTCCGTCACGCCGTATGGCGTGCCACCTCTCCCGCAAGGAGAGGCTTGGGGCGAACCGACTGAGAGTACGTGTGCAGGCGTCATCCCCTATAAATGCAGTTCCTGCGCGTGCCAGAATTTTCCATAAAGATATTGTTTGACAAACTCGCACGCGCGTTATATAATATAGGTAGAAATTCTATTTACAGGCAACTTATCCATTTTCCACGAAAGGTTTCGGTTATGAAAAAGCTCTTATCTCTTATTCTCTCCATATCTATCCTCTTCTCGCTCGCGTCCTGCACGGGTAACCTAATCGAAAAACGCGAGGAGATCACCGCCCTTCATACCGAATCCGAGTCAGAGACCGAAACTGTAGAAACGACTGAGGAGGTCACCGAGGTGGTGGCTCCCCCCGAGCCCGTTGCTCCCGAATTCGTAAGTCCCCTCACAGGACTTGAGGTTTCAGAGGAGCTGTCAAAAAGCAGACCCGTTGCCGTTATGATAAACAATCTCAAGGCATCTATGCCCCAAGAGGGCATTTCATACGCCGACGTTATATACGAGTGCATTGTCGAGGGTGCGCAGACCCGTCTTCTTGCGCTCTCACTTGACTACACGAGCGTTCCCGTATTCGGTTCGGTCAGAAGCAGCCGCGAATACTTCCTCGACTTCGCCGCCAACCACGATGCGATATACGTTCACGCCGGCGGCAGTGACGAGGCGTACAGACAGATCAAATCGAGAAAGATCGCAAATCTCGACGGTGTTAATATGTATCTGCCCGACACCTTCTACCGCGATGAAGAACGCCGCAAGGTGATGGCGTACGAGCACACCCTTATGACCTCGGGCGAAAAGATAAAATCAGGAATCGAGTACAAGAAGTACCGTACTGAGCTCAAGGACAATTACGCTTCCCCGTTCACGTTTACCGACTTTGACGATGTAAGAGTTCCCGAGGGTGACGATGCGAGATATTTAAGTGTCAAGTATTCCAAAGCATATACCCCCTACTATATATATAATGAAGAAAACCGTGTTTACGAAAGGTATCAGTTTGACGCGGCACATACGGATAACACAACGGGCGACCAGCTTGCTTTTGACAACATTATTATTATCTACTGCTCCACCTACAACACGAACGACAAGCACGGTCACTACAACGTAACTTCTGTTGGCGAGGGCGAGGGCTACTACATTTCACAGGGCAAGGCAGAAGCAATCAAGTGGAAAAAGCCCGCCGCAGACACTCCCATCAGCTTTTACACGGTGGGAGGCGACGAGCTTATTATAAATCGCGGCAAGACCTTTATTCAGGTGTGCACCAACGCAATGAAGGAGACCACCGTCATTTCCTCCGAGGATCAAATCGGTTAAAATCCACACTTTTTGAGGAAACGCGGAGTAACAACCGCTTTAGCGCCTTTGCGTTAAAGGGAATCAGCGGATAAAGGTAGCTTCTACTGCCGTCAACGGTATTGTTGGTGGCGATAAAGAAGACTATCAGCAGTAAACCGAGCACAAATCCCCACACGTTAAAGAGGGCGGTAAGTCCGAGAAGCAGCATACGCATAAACTTGAATGCAAATCCAAGTTCAAAGCTTGGCTGAGTGAAGTTTGATATGGCGACTATAGCCATATAAACTATGACCTCCGGTATGAACCACCCGACCTGTACGGCAAAGTCGCCGAGAATGAGTCCTCCGACCACCGAGAGCGAGTTGCTCAGAGCGTCGGGGGTATTGAGTGACGCGAGCTTCAGGCCGTCAAGTGCAAACTCTATTGCAAAAAGCTGGACGATGATGGGTACGGTGTATTCGTGCCTGATCTTCATAAAGTCAAGCCACGCGGGTGCTATTTCGGGATTTTTTATAAGCAGATACCACAGAGGTGTCAGCACGAGGGTGAGAATAAAGACGAAATGTCTTAAAATACGGAGATAGCTGCCTGTCAGCGGCGGCAGGTAGTAGTCGCTTGCCTCTTGCAGAAAGTCGAAGATACCAGTCGGGAGTATCATTGCCTCGGGTGAGGTATCGCACAGGACGATCACGCTCCCCTCAAGCACGGACGCTGCGGCAGCATCGGGTCTTTCGGTATATCTGAACTTCGGGAAGGGGTTATACCACCTGCCCGGCACGAGCGCTTCCGCAAGACTTTGGTGTCCGAGGGGAAGTGAGCCGACCTTGAGATTCTTTAACCTGTCGCGAAGCTTATTTACGTAATCTTCGTCAGCGACCCCCGATATATAGCACAGAGCCACGTCGGTGCGGCTGCTTTCGCCCACCGTTATTTTTTCGGCTATAAAGTTCACGTCACGTATCCTGCGGCGGATCATACAGATGTTTTGCTTGACGGCTTCGGTAAAGCCGTCTCTCGCGCCGCGCAACACCTTATCATTATCGGGCTCTTTTATAGCGCGTACCGGATAGATACGCAGGTCCATTATTATTGCGTTTGAGCCGAACGACTCGAATATCAGACAAACGGTGCCCGAGAGCACCGAGTAGGTGACCGTGTCAATATCGCTCGTAACGCTTGTTTCTCCAAACGGAACAAATTCTGCGGCAAAGCGGCCCGCGTCAATTCCGTCGGGCACGCCCGAGCGCTTCAGCTCGGCAAAAAATATGAGAAGCCTTTCAAGGACGGCGGTATTCATAAAGCTATCGACGAAATAAAGCTTTGCGTCTTTACCCGCAAAGCGCATTTCCCTGCCCGCCACGTCAAAGTTTACACCTATTTTGAAAAGCTCGTCAAGTCTTCTCTTGTTTACCTCAAAGCTTGAAGACAGCTTGTTTTCGCTCATTTCGCCACTTCCCTTGCCTGTTTTACCTCATTATTTGCAAAAAGGCGGGATTTTATGTATCAGAGTCACGGCGTTTTAGCATTTGAGCAACGATGTTGCCGTTTTGCCCTCTCAGTCAGCTTCGCTGACAGCTCTCCCGGCGGGAGAGCCTTTCTGCACCGTGCCAATCATCACATTATAGTCCGAAGTAGCGCAGTATTCCGTTGTAAATTCCACGCGCAAACAGGTCGGGCATCGTTGCCATCATATTAGCGTCTCCTGCGTTTGAGATGAAGCCCATTTCGATAAGCACAGACGGCATTCTCGTCCGTCTGAGAACGTAAAGGCTCGGGCGCGTGAACATTCCTCTGTTTTCAAGTCCCGTTATTGTCGAGAGCGAATCAACGATGTACTCTCCGAGGACGTAGCCCTGCGAGCCCTCACTGTATGCGTAGCCCTCCACTCCCGAGGCTGAGGTTATGGTGCTTGCGTTGGTGTGAAGGCTTATATAGTAGTCGGCACCCCACTCGTTTGCGGCGCTGACTCTGGTCCGCAGACTCGTGGCGTTGCTTGTTCCGAGTATCTGATTTGGCGAGGTGTGTGAGGTTATCGCCTCAAAGTCGGGGTTTGCGTTGAGCAGGGCAGCAAGGCGTCTGCCTATGTTGTAGGTGAGCTCAAACTCAGTATAGCCGTTACCCTCGGCTCCCGCATTCGGCCCCATCGGGTTGTGTCCCATATCCACGAAAATTTTTATCGGCATATTATACTCCTTTTTTGAGTTTGTATGTACTGACAATATATGTTAAAAAGGATCATTTGTTGAATTTATGGAAAACATAAGAAGGATATTAAGCTTCGTCCGCCGCGCCGTGGACGATTACAATATGATAAGCGAGGGTGACCGCATCGCCGTCGGTGTTTCGGGAGGCAAGGACTCTCTTGCCCTGCTCGCCGCGCTATCCGATCTGCGCGGATTTTATCCTGTGAGCTACGAGTTGTTCGCGGTTACGGTGGATATGGGCTTCGAGGGTGTGGACTACTCTGAGATAAAAGAGTTCTGTGGCGGTCTCGGTGTGCCGTTCAAGGTGGTGAAGACCAACATTCAGCACGTTGTTTTCAACGTCAAGAAGGAGAAAAATCCTTGCTCGCTGTGTGCGCGTATGCGTCGCGGCTCTCTCCACGACGCCGTGCTTGAGCTTGGCTGCAACAAGCTCGCTCTCGGTCACCACTACGATGACGTGCTTGAAACGTTTATGCTCAACCTCTTCAACGAGGGCAGGCTCGGCACTTTTTCGCCCGTGACCTACCTCGACCGTAAGAAGATAACTATGATCCGTCCTCTCATCTACGCGCCCGAGAAGGACATCCGCTACTTTGCCTCGAAAACCACACTCCCCATTCTCAAAAACCCCTGCCCCGCCGACGGTGCGACCAAGCGCGAGGATATGAAGCAGTTCCTAAAATCCCTCGACCGCGAAAACAAGGGTCTCAAGCACCGTATTTTCGGCGCCATATGCAAGGCTGAGCTTGACGGATATAAGGAAACGTGAGGTTTTCGCGTGTGGGGTTTCCGGCTTTTTCGAGAAAAAGCCTCGGCAAAAAGCTTTAAGAAGCGCGAAGACTTGTCTTCGCGCGGGTAAGAGGTTTAATTCGTCTACACGCCGAATTTTATCCGCTTCACGAGAGGTATTGTCTCAAATTCTGACAGACGCTTGTTCAAACCGATTGACCGCACTAAACGCGCCCTTCTGCTTGGGGCCCACTACCGCCAAGCAGGGCTTGTATGTGTTACGCGAGAGAGGATAAAAAATGCCTCGCAGAAAACGTCTGCGAGGCATTTTTTCATCCTGTGATATTGAGTGTGTTGATAAGCAACACGAATGCGAGTCCGTAGTACGTGATCACGGCTACGAGGTCGTTGACCGTTGTAATAAGGGGACCCGAGGCTACTGCGGGGTCTATTTTCAGTCTGTGGAATAAAAGCGGTACCGACGTTCCGACAAGCGAGGAGATCACTATCGAAACAAGCAGCGCAAGTCCCACGCATCCCGAAACCGCAAACGCCTCAAGCACGGTGTAGTCCTTGACAAGAGCAACGTATGCGCCAACAACCGCAAACGATATCGCTCCGAGCAAAAGCCCGTTGAAAAAGCCCACGCGAAGCTCCTTGAGCACAAGCTCTGCCCTCTCGCGCGCCCCAAGCTGCTCGTCCATAAGAACTCTGATAGTAACCGCAAGCGACTGTGTGCCTGCGTTTCCAGCCATACCGAGTATGAGCGACTGAAAGCAAACTATCACCGCAAGCTCTGCCACCACAGCCTCAAAGGCTCCGACCACCGCCGAAACTCCGATACCGAGCACCAACAGTATTGCAAGCCACGGAAGTCTTTTTCTCACGCTCTCGAAAACCGACTCCTTTACGTCCTCCTCCTCGGAAAGACCTGCAAGCTTTGCGTAATCGTCCCCGAGCTCGTCATCTACCGCCTCAAGTATGTCCTGCGAGGTGATAATACCGAGGATTCTTCCGTCATCTCCGAGCACGGGGAACGAGTCCTCGGTGTAATCTCTTATACGCTCGATACATTCGGATACGTTTTCGTGTGCGTTAACGTATGGGTATGACCTTCCGATTATGTCCTCAAGCTCGTCGTGCTCGCGCGCGGTTATGAGGTTTTTTAAGTCTATCGCACCGTAGAAGATACCGTCATCATCACAAACGTAAAGCGTGCTTATGTTATCGTTGTCACCAGCCTGACGTATAAGCTCGCGCATTGCCTGCTTGACCGTAAGTCCTTTTTTTATCGACACATAGTTGGTGGTCATAAGGCTACCGATCTCATTATCCTCGTATGAACGGATCAGCTTAATGTCACGGCTCGTTTCGCGGTCCAAAAGCTTGACGAGCTTTTCCTCTATATCGTCGCCGACGTCGTCGAGGATATCGACCGCGTCGTCCGAGTCCATATTTTCGATGATCTTCGCCGCGTTTCTGAGTCCGAGCTCGATGATGTACGGCTCTGCGTCCTCAACGTACGCGAATATCTCCGAGAAGCGCTCCTCACCGAGCTCGCGATAAAGTCTTTTGCGCTCGTCGGGAGTAAGCTCTGTAAGTGCGCCGGCTACGTCGCTCACGTGATAGTCGAAAAGCTTTTCGGCAATGACCTCTCCGCTTGCACCGCTTCTGATAATTTCTATTATTTCGGCAATATAATCTCTGCCGCCGTTGTATACGTTTTCCACCGTAATCTCTCCTTTTGATCGACCGATGTCTGTAAAAGGGCACAAAAATACCGTCCCCTATACTTACAGACGAAAATTTTCGTTATGTAAAGGTGTCGGGCACGGTAAAAATTATTCCAATACTAAATTACAGGCGCGAAAAAAGAACGACTTTTACTCTGCGTCGAGAGCAATATTTCATCGTGACCGACCGTCTACTACCGCCGCCGTCCATTCTTTTTTTCTCCTTCTTAAGATTAATTATTAGTGATTACTTGATTTCCTGCTCCAAGCCATCGAACTCGGGCGTTGAAAAGAATTCGCCTAAAGTTATTTCCAATCCGTCGCAGAATTTTTTGATGGTTATAATAGATACGTCTCGTCTTCTTGTATCCATCATACTATAAGCCGTAGACGGAGTAACTCCGGATATATTTGCGAGTTCGTTCAGCTTAATATTTCTCTCATCGCATAATTCTTTCATTCTTTTAGCAACAACATCTTTGACGCTCATTAAGTTCACCTCAAAAATATTGTATGCAATTTTACGTTATTGCGTATACGCACTTGCGTAATCGTGCCGCATTTAGCCTCTGCCATACAACGCCACTCGCTTGTCAATATTTTTTCTTCCTCGCTTATATTATATTCCTTTTGCTATCCGAAAAGATTTATCAGATTCGCAGAAAATGAAATCGCGGCATTGCCGCGTATATCATCAACACGAAGTGTTGTATATCATCATTGCGAAAGCAAAATACACGCTGTCGCGTGATAATATGCAACAACGGCATTGCCGTTGTTGGTGATATACACGCTGCCGCGTGATGATATACCATTGCTTTCGCAATGGATAAAAAAATCCAAGCCCTAAGGCTTGGATTTTTTGGTGGGAACAATAGGGCTCGAACCTATGACCCTCTGCTTGTAAGGCAGATGCTCTCCCAGCTGAGCTATGCTCCCATTGGAGCGGATTACGGGGCTCGAACCCGCCACCTCGACCTTGGCAAGGTCGCGCTCTACCAAATGAGCTAAATCCGCGTCTCGTGAACGCTATATATTCTACCACAGTCAACGTGGCTTGTCAAGGGGTATTTGATAAGTTTTTCAGAGTTTTTAAGCTTGAACCAACAATTTTATATAAGCTCTTGTGCTTTCAGCCTTTACAATAAAAATGCTTTTCGCTTTGACGAAAAGCTACCGAAATTATTCATTATTCATTAGCAAAGCGAATTCATTATTCATTCTTCATTTGAAAATCCGTTCTCTTGCGAGAACGGATTTTCGTTTGAGTTGCGTTGACAAAAAAGATGCCAAGACGAATATGTTAAAATTTAATTATTGACAACGATTTTTTCAACAATCTCCGATATTTTATCAGTTACTGTACAAAGCGCATCATATTTTTCGGCAGACTCAATTTCAGCGGCATTGATTACATCAGTAATTTTATCAAATGCCGATTTCACCAAATTAACTTTTTTGGTTTCCTCGTTTTGAACGTCATTGTACATCTTCTCATACATTCCAAGCATATTGAGAAGTGTTAACTCTCTCGTCTTAAAAACGCCGCAAATCTCGGAAATTTGCTCACAGGAAGCTTCTACATTTTCACTCTCAAACGTTGAAAGCGCATCTCCGAGACGATGCAAGGATGTCTGGCTGTTTTCTGTAAGCTGCTTTTGTAATATTGTAAGCTGTACGAATATTTCTTTTGCTGTTAATTTATTTTCTTCCATTTTTTCTTCCTCCAAAATTTTATCCGGAGGACACGCAAGGCATATTTTGTTTTCACCTACGAAGCGTGCCCTGCCGTTCTTTACAAGACCTTTCGCCCGTTTCGGGTAGGTCGCTTCATATTCATTTCCTTGCTCATCAACAACAATTACGTTTTTTTCGATGGGTGTCGCCCCCTTTGTATTGATTGGCTTTTTTGCTAATGTCGTTTTTTGTAATATTGTAAGCTGTACGAATATTTCTTTTGCTGTTAATTTATTTTCTTCCATTTTTTCTTCCTCCAAAATTTTATCCGGAGGACACGCAAGGCATATTTTATTTTCATCTACGAAGCGTGCCCTGCCGTTCTTTACAAGACCTTTCGCCCGTTTCGGGTAGGTCGCCTCATATTCATTTCCTTGCTCATCAACAACAATTACGTTTTTTTCGATGGGTGAAGTCGGAGGCCAAGCGGTCTTAGGAAGACAAACCAAATGATCAACTCCTTGGCTCACAGAACGACATGGCTACGATCCGACTTCCCATGGGAAAAAACATTATTGTTGTAGATGAACAGGGAAATCAATATGAAGCGACCTACCCGAAACGGGCGAAAGGTCTTGTAAAGAACGGCAGGGCACGCTTCGTAGACGAACATACCATTTGCCTTGCGTGTCCGCCGAATGACGATAATTTGGAGGACAGAAAGATGTCAGAAAATAAAGAACTGCTTACCGTCGACTATATCCTTTCTCAGATCGAAAAGATCGTGTATCAGACGGCTCACATTCACGAAGCCATTTCCCAGCTCGGCGAGCTGAACTACGGCGCGCCGGAGTGCGGCGCTCCCCCGGATGATCGGGCTCACGCTTTAAGCGAAATCGTCCGCTGCCGGGAGACCACCAATCAGCAGTTCCTGGCCTTTTATCAGAAGCTGTATGAAGATCTGATGCCGAAACCCAGCCTGGAAGAGCGAAAATTCGCCCTGCTGGAGCAGATGGCGCAGAACCCTTCGCTGTTGGGCAGCGCCGATAACATCTCTCTGGTTTTGACCCAGCTGGCACAGCTGTAATTCGCTGAACGCATTATAAAACATATCGTAGGGCGGGGGCTTGCTCCCGCCTCTACTTGTCAAAATGACTTCATAATCCTGTTTCAAAAGCAAGGGACTGTTGCATTGTTTTGCAACAGTCCCTAAATTTATACCCTTGTCGGCGGGAGCAAGCCCCCGCCCTACATGTCCTGTTTATCCTTTAACCTTCCAGCGTCACAGGTCCCAGCAGGCCTA
>JAZSOD010000020.1:0-29429 GCA_045536775.1 Eubacteriales bacterium
ACGACATGGCTACGATCCGACTTAGATGTTGGAACAGACTTAAGAACATTCATACGCAAGTTCCAGAACGTATTATTCTCCATCGAGCAATTAATATAATCAGCACGGGTACCTCCGGCACCGTAGAAGCCGCAATAGTCATGCTTCTGATGAGTATATCCCTGGAAACCATATCCATTGAAGGCTACAAGGTTATCGTACATTTTGCAGTTGATAAGCGCCGCATAGTACTTACCGAAGTTATCCTGCTTTGTAATAAGCCAAACTTCAAGTGCAGCATTCCAAAGTGCATTACCGTAAAAATGAACGTCTTTTTGGATAACAGGATTGCCCCAGTTCAATTTATCGGGTCCAACCTGAACAGTAGGTCCGCAGTCAAAGCACTGGTAAACGTAGCAGTTATATACGTAGAAGCCATCTGCATTTCCGTAAACCTCAATACCATTACCGAAACGTGCTGTTTCTCCGTCAATCTCATTTTTATGAATAGATCCGCCTATCCAGCCTACTTCACAGTTTCTTACAACGAGATTTTCGCAAGAATTGGCTCCTATACCGTGACTTCCCGTGAATTTTACGCAGAGATTATCAAGGGTAACGTTAGATGTTGCAGATACAGCGTTTCTCTTGGTACACAGATCAATTCTGTCGAAGACTTCACCGGGATTGCCTTTTTTAGAAATCAAATAAAGCTTGCTATCCTCTTTGTTGTGATGATACCAGAGGTCAGACTCGGGAATTGCATCCGCAATCGCCTGAAGATCGGTAGATTTAGTAAAGATATAATCCTCTGTATTAAACGCCCACTTTGAAGGTCCGTTGGATACGATATAGTCACCGTTTTCGCTATCGCCGTCATGTCCTGCCTGAAGCGCGTGGTCGGAATTGGGATCAAAAATCAAGCGCATTCCGAACGCACCATTTTCATTGGCATATACAGGCTGATTACCCTCCCACGTAAACTTACCGTCATCAAATACGATGTTTCCGACATCGTGATAATCACCGATTTTTTTATTGAACACGTAAAGGTCATCATACCCCTCGACCTTTGTCCAGTTTGATGCTCCGGAAGCATTGATAGAGCCAAGAATTCTCGGCTTGGCACCTGTTCCGTATGCAGAATACGTAACACCGGACTTGGTAGTGAACTTATCCTGAACAACTTCTCCGTTCGAGCCGAGTGATTCTGCAGGATACCATTCTCCACCACGTTCAAAGAGTACAACGTCACCTGCGTTTATTATATCGTTTGACTGCATTTCGTGGATTTTGGCAATTGTTGCAATAGGGTTTAACGCCGTAAGACCGTCATTGGAGTCACTTCCGTTGTTTGAAACATAAAAAACCTTACCGTTCGGAGCAACCGTCCATTCGCTTTCAGATTCAAGTATATCTTCGGCTCTCTGTGCAAGTGCATTATTGAGTTGATCGATTATTCCGTCAGTCGCTTTCTTCATATAGAAGTTATTTTCGTTGACAAATGTCCACGTTTCAGTATCATCCCAGTCGGGCATATACTTATGATCATAACAAGCCTCAAGAATATAAGCGTACAAAGGGTCTTCGCGTGCTACGTCAACGGGACCCGCCACCGTACTGTAAGTAATTCCTTCAACAGTCGGCTTTCTTCCAAGCAGATTACAGAAAAGCTTCGCAGCCTCTCCTCTGGTTATATAAGAAATATCCGATATGTCTGCAGATGACAATTCGGAGCAATCGGCTGCCGCTTTATTTATAAGATCAACAAGATCAGCCGAAGATATTTTTGCATCGGGATCAAATTTTCCGCCGTTTGCATCAAGATACCCCTTGTTTTCAAGGTAAGCAACACTATTGTAGCAGCTGTCGTCTTTATCAATATCCGTATATGCCGATTTATATAAATACGCAATTTTATTAACGTCTGTTGTTATGCGAGTAATGATCTCTGCGGCTTCTCCGCGCGTAAGCATATCATTGGGACGGAATTTAAGATCATCATCAAAGGACATAATCTTCTTATGATGAGCGTCCGAGTTCTCTCTATTGTAATACGCTTCGGCATCTGCATCGGTTTTGAAGAAGCCAATGTACGCGATATCCACATACTCTCCGGCATGAATTTCTGTATTATCATCCCTTTTTCCCCACGGAGCGAATCTAATATAACCAATACCCGAATCTTTGTCAATCTGTTCAAAAGAGGTATTATCACCGGTGGGATTACCGCCACTTATATCTCCAAGAGAACCGATCATTAGCTGTTCTTTTTCATCGCCGCAAAATTCCGGATATATTCCCCAAAATCTGTAATATTTTGAAGTTCCGTCTTCCGACGTATATTTTAGGCCCGGACCGATTGCAGATGTTGTAGCTGTGGAAATATTCGACTTATATTTGATGGCAATATATTTGTAATCATTTGCCAATATAAAGTCGTCATATTTAAACGTAATAGCATAAGTATTATCGTTAACTCCGTTTTCGCTTACGATAAATCTTGCCCAGTTTGTATTGTTTTCTGATATATATTCAGGCTGTAGGATCATTTTTTCGGAAGATGAAGTAAAATGTCCTGCATGATATACGTAATAATCCAAAACACGAGTATATACCGGATAAAACTCATAGTCGGTATCAACGTTGAAGCTTTCGGGCACAAGCGTGCCGCTGGAATTCTTCCAACCCGCAAATCTGAGGCCCTCAACGGCAGGTCCTTCTATAGGTGTATAAAGGGTATCAGATTTCTCTGTATCGGTATGATACAAGTCACCGTATATATCGTAATATTTAATTTCATATTCAGCTTGGTCTAAATAGGCTCCCGCATCAGCATATGACTGTGAGACTGCACAAAAAACACACGTCATCATAACAAGAGCAAATATAGCGATAAATTTTTTCATAACAGGTTCCTTTCGAAAAACTTTTAGCGAAACATTAGTCACACTACTACATTATATAAATATTATAACTTATTTACTAAATTTTGTCAATATAATTAAACTGAGGACCACGCAGATCATAGAGTTCACACCAAATCGATTAATTGCGATTTTGGGCGTAGCTTAAATCATTCACCCTTGAATATATCAAGATTGTTTTTACTCACAACAGCCTTGTAGGTTTCAAACAAAACCAAAACAGTGAGTACAATAGTGAGCGCGGTTATCCACGCAGACATACTTAATGTAATAATGCCAATAATACGGCCAACTGCAGGGATAAGTACGGCAAGTCCCATAAACGTAGCCACCGCTAATGCACTTCCCGCAAAAAACGGATTAAGATTGAACGAGCTTAACTTAAAAATACTGTCAACCCTTCGGGCATTTGCAAGAACAAGATACTGAAGGACGGTGAATGATACAAAAGATGCACCGATAAGCGCGTCAGAATCAAGGCTCATACCGGTAAGCCTTATAATACGGGGAACAAAAATTGTCATCGCCGCCCAGAAAACTCCAAACAAGGCGTTTTTCAAATAAAACCTGGTAATATTTTTTGTCTCGTTCTCGTAATGTTTATACTCTTTTGCAGTCATCGGACCGGGTCTTGAAAAAGCTATTGAAAGCACCGCAAACAAGTCTACTATAAGTCCGCCGAAAAGTATTTGAACGGGTGTAAGGATATTCTCGTGAGTAAAGACGGAATACAAGACGATAAACAGTCTTGCAAATTGGACCGTGAGCAAATACGAAAGCATACTTGTAATGTTTTTATATATGAGCTTTGACGTAAGTACACTTTTGAATATTGCGGATATCCCACCCTCTTTTTTTGCATCTGCCGACGGTATTATAACATCGGATTTATATCTGAGAGCATCATTATCCGAGTTCGCTGCAGCATCTATTCCGACCTTTTTCGTTCGTGTATGCTTTTCTGAGAATGCGGATTGCGAAATACCGATATCAGCTTTGTCCATAACCGTGATCTCTTCAAGGGCACTCGCGCAGTACGCTACCTTGTGACCGCCCTTTTTCAATGCCGCCATGACCCGTCTTACCGACGCATTTGAAAGACCAGAATATACCGAATAATCGAGAGCAACAGAAACAAGCGCCTCATCTGTCAACGCAGAAAGTTCACTCTCTGTAAGCACCTCATGCTTGCCTTTACATATACCGAGTACCTTTGCCATAGCAACGTCTTCAAGAGATGCATCCGGTGAAGTTAGTATGAGCTTAATACCCGACCCTAACACCTTGTCAACTGTAATCGCACAGCTATCGTAAAGCGGAGAGTTTACAGATACAAATCCCAATAACGTCAAGCCGCGCTTAACAACCTCGTCAACACCGAGAGAAAGTGTGTCAATATCGGTTTCAACAACCGCAACCGCACTGACGCTGTTATTGGCATTTTCGCTTTCGGATATTGCTGATGCGAGCGATATGTGAAGCTTGGTGTTAATACGCTCGTCCTTTGTATCTATTCTGCATTTATTGCATTTTTCAAGGAGTATGCTCGCCTTTCCTTTAACGTATGCGTATATCTTATTGTTTGATTCGACTGCGGTCATATCAAACTCGGAGCTTCTGCCCGAGCTTACGTGTATGAGCATAGGATATCTTCCATCAAGACCGATATTGTATAAGTCGTACCGTCTTGCTATCTCGATTATAGCCTTATCCTCAGCTGAAACACGCACGTCTCGTATACCGGGAGCATCGAGCGAAGATTTCATATAGCGTCCGGTCGTAATTACCGCCGCCTCGACAAGCTCGGAAAAGGTGTCGGCTCTGTCATAATTCTTTACGTCATAATAGTGACCCGAAAAATAAAATCCGCTTACTTTCTTTTCAGGCTTTGCAAGAACACCGTCTTTTTTGAAGATAACGCAATCAACGTCACGGAGAGTTTCTATTGATTTGATATTCTTTACTACGGCGCTGTCAAAATTTTTGTTTTTATCAGTTCTCGCTCCAAACAGCGCGCACGCAACAATTATATGGCCAAAAGCGGTATAAAATTCTGTCATTGTTGCTACTGCAAGCGACATTCCGTTCAGAAAGATTTCATACAGTCCGCGAATCTTGAGTCCCGTTATTATCTCAAGGAACATTATGATAAGTACCATGACCAACATAAGCGTGCTGATCTTGCTGCCATAGCTTTTAAGTGTTGAAAATATTTCAAGGTCATCACTCGCGAAGGAGAGCTCTCTTTTACCCGTAACCTTTACGTAAGTGTCGGAGCCGGTTTCAACAACTATTGCTCGTGCACTTCCCTTCAATACGACCGAGGTCGCAAACACCATGTTGAAAAGGTTTTCGGGAGAATTATTTTCAAGAGAAATATTCTGAGGACCTTTCCTGATAGCGGTAACGTTCTCCGTAACACCGTTTTCCGAAACGTAAAAATTCTCCGAATATACTATTTTCGCGTCTGCAGGTACTATATCACCTGCTCTGAGATATATAAGATCTCCCGGTACAAGCGCGGTCATTTTTGTAAGATAGAGATGACCGTCACGAACCACTTTCGCTCCCGGAAGTGAATATTCCCCCATGCTTTCAAATACTCTGTGAGCTTTGACGTACGTAAACAGAGCGATAAAGCAATTTATTGAAATGAGGGATACTATTACAGTCGAGGTAATACTGTTATCAAATGCGGTTGCTATTATTGCAGTAAGTATAAGTATGAACGAGGAAGAATTTGTTATAATATTTTTCAGATAGCCCGAAAAGCTACCGTGCGGAAGTCTGAAAATGACGTTAGCTCCTTTTTTTCTTATACGGGAAGAAGCCTCTTTTTTTGACAGTCCGTTTATAAGACTTGTAGAAAGCTCTTCCTCAAGCTCTGCATCGGACATATTATACCATTGTTTCTTCATTTAGCGATCCTTTTGTGAAAGCTCTACTGCCAGGTTATAAAGCTCTCCCATGTTTTTTACTATGTATTCTGCTCCGTGTTCTGACAGCTCGTTTTCGTGAGCATATCCCCATTCAACGCCTATACACTTTATTCCTGCAAGGTGTGCGCCCTCAATATCATATTTTCTGTCGCCTATCATGTAAACCCGAGGGTCAGGGTCAACACTCTTGACATATTCAAGAGCTCTTTTTACTATGTCCAGCTTAGTAAGCTTTTCACCGTCAAGACCGGGGGCAAATATTTTCTCAAAGCAGTCAAGCGCGTGATTTCTTTCGAGAATATTCGTAATAAAGACATCGGGCTTTGACGAAGCTATACATATTCTTACACCTTGTTTAACAAGAGCTCGCATGCACTCCGCTACGCCATCATAGAGTTCATTTTCATAAACTCCAAGCGTGTTATATCTTTCACGGAAGTGCTTGATTGCAAGAGATATCTTTTGCTCGTCTCCGTTAAAGATTTTTCCGAAAGGCAAGGACAGAGGAGGTCCGAGAAACATTACGGAAAGCTCAGAATATGTCAAGTCAAGGTGAACCCCTAACTTTTCAAGTGAATATTCAACTGATTTCAAAACTCCTTCGGCAGAATTACACACAGTTCCGTCGAAGTCTACAAGTAAATTAAGCATAGCACACCATCATAAAATATTATCAATTAATTATAACTTATAAAGAAGTTCTTGTCAATGACTTTCTGTTGTGATACTTATATGACAAATAGTGTCGATTATTTTTCGGTAGACAATGCAGTAGAATTTCGACTATCAGCACTCTACTCATAGTAGAATGGCTCTAAAAGAGTAGGTTGCAAAGACAAATTAATTGTGATATGATTATCACGAAGCAAAAAGGAGCTTACCAATGAAACACAACACTAATCATAACAAAAACTCATCTAACGATTTAGTTCGTTTCGGCACAAACGGTCTGCGCTGGATGCGTCTTGATAACGCCGCCAAAATTTATCCCGCGGCACGAAGACGTAATTGGAGCAGTATTTTCAGGCTTTCGGTAACCCTTAACGAAGAGGTTGACCGCAGTATTCTGAAATCTGCTCTCGACGTTACGGTCAAGCGCTTCCCTTCTATTGCCGCACGGCTCAGACGCGGTCTTTTCTGGTACTATCTCGAGGAAATCTCCGAAGCACCCGAAATTTCGGACGAGAAAAGTTATCCTTTAACCAATATCAGCCGTGCAGAAACAAAAAAATGTGCTTTCAGAGTTATAGCGTATAAGAACAGAATTGCCATCGAAATTTTCCATTCACTCACGGACGGCACGGGTGCGCTTATTTTCTTAAAAACACTTACCGCAGAATATCTTACCCAAAAATACGGGCTTATTATTCCGTCAGAATGCGGCGTTCTTGACAGATACGAACCGCCGCGCGACGATGAGCTTGAGGACAGCTTTCAAAAGCACATCTGCGACGTTGCCGCAAGCAGAAGTGAAAGCAACGCGTGGCATATTTCTGGGACTCCCGAGCCCAAGAATTTTACCAACCTCACCTGCTTTAAGCTATCGGTAAACGAGTGTAAAGCCAAGGCTCACGAGTACGGGGTCAGCGTCAATACCCTTTTGGCATCAGCTTTAATGTCGGCGCTTCAAAACCTACAGTTCAAAAAAGCACAGGAGAAAAAGAGGCTCAAGCCGATAAAGGTGCTTTTGCCGATAAACCTCAGACGTTTACTCGGCTCCTCAACACTCAGAAACTTTGCCTTCTACACCACACCCGAGATAAATCCCCGTCTTGGCACTTATTCGTTTGAAGAGATCTGCCAAATCGTTCATCACCATATGGCACTCAACGTCAATGAAAAGGTTATGAGAACGAAAATTACGGCAAACGTCAAAAACGAGCGTTCGATGGTAGTCAGAATTATGCCTTTGTTCATAAAGAATATTGTTATGAAGGCTGTTTTCAACGTAGTCGGCGAAAAGAAGTCCTGCATTTCAATGTCTAACCTCGGTGCCGTAAAAATCCCCGACATTATGCAGAAATACGTCACACGTTTTGACTTCATTTTGGGCGTTCAGGCAACTATACCAAACAACTGCGCCGTTATATCTTACGGGAACGATCTGTATATGAATTTCGTAAGGAATATCACCGAGTCCGACCTCGAATATGAGTTTTATGAAGTAATAAAAAGTCTCGGACTCAAAGCCGAGGTCCAGACGAACAGTCAGATATAAGGAGTTTTATATGTATTGTATAAATTGCGGCGTAAAGCTCGCCGACACAGAAGCAAAGTGTCCGCTCTGCGACACGATCGTCTATCATCCCGATATACAAAGAAAGCCCGCCGAAAAGCTATATCCGATAAACGAATATCCAAAAAGCAAAGACAGTAAAATTTTTCAGTTTATTCTGACTTTTCTCTTTCTGATACCGCTTGTGATCACTATACTGTGCGACCTCAGAATAAGCAAAAGCATTACTTGGTCGGGATACGTTGCAGGTGCGCTTATTATCGCTTACGTCACGTTTGCCCTCCCGTTATGGTTCAAAAAACCAAACCCCGTTATATTCACTCCCTGCGTGTTTGTCACCGTTGTAGCGTATTTGCTTTACATAAATAAAGTTCAGGGCGGCGATTGGTTTTTGACGTTTGCTTTCCCGATAGTAGTATTTGTCGGGGTGGTTATAACAACTGTTGTAACCCTGTTCAGATACTTGAAAAAAGGCAGATTATTCGTGGTGTCGGGCGGGATTTTAGCTCTCTCGCTGTTTATGCCTTTCGTTGAATTTTTGCTGATGATAACCTTTGATTTTGAAAATCTTATCGGCTGGTCTGTGTATCCCTTTTCGGCTCTGTTCATTATCGGAATAATGCTTATGATTATTGCCATCAGCCGTCCTCTGAGGGATACATTTGAAAGAAAGTTTTTTATATGATTGAGTCCGAGGGTTCAAGTCCCCACGTATAAAAACGGCAGAGCCACAAAAGTGACTCTGCCGTTTTTGGTGCGGGCGAAGGGACTTGAACCCCCACGTCGTTGACACTAGATCCTAAGTCTAGCGCGTCTGCCAATTTCGCCACGCCCGCTTATTTGTATATACGACACTAAAATCGGATACCGTTACAGTATACCACAGTTTACGCCTTATGTCAAGAAGAAAAGCAACGCTTAAGCGTTGCTTTTCTTAAAATTCTCCGCTTATACTGATTATTTCCGGACAATCTTTTACCATGCTCATAAGGTTATTCATGCCCGAATCCTTCTTTGCCTTAACAGCGAATTTAAGCTTGATATTACCTTCATCTGCATAGCTCATTTTCATACCGACTATCTTCATATTCTTTTCTGTAAGCTCTTTTTGTATTTTCTCTACCGTGTCAGGAGTATTTTTTGCCGTCATAGAAAGCTCGCTCGTTGTATACTTTTCGGACGCGGGAAGAAATCTGTGTAAAAGTATCTGCAAAAGCAGCAAAAGCAAGGTACAGGAAAGTCCTATAAAATACATTCCTGCGCCAAGCGTTATTCCTATAGCCGCGGTAGTCCACATTCCTGCCGCAGTTGTTAGCCCCTTGATAGTTCCGGTTCTTACGAATATTACACCTGCGCCGAGGAAGGATATACCGGTTATAATGTTTGAAGCAAGTCTGCTTGGGTCTGCGTCTATTCCGTATGTATTCAAGATATCAAAAAAGCCGTACTTCGACACGATCATAGTAATGGCGCTCCCCATTGCCAGAATGATATGCGTACGAAGTCCCGCCTCCTTTTGTCTGCTGCTTCTCTCAAGTCCGATTATCGCGCCGCAAATGCACGCGAGAAGTATCCTTATAAAATACTCAAGCTGTTCAAAGTTAATATTTTCATAGAAAATTCTGATTAGTTCGTTCTTCATTTCGATACCTCTTACATTTATAATTTTCGATTATACCACACATTCTCACGTAAATCAAGAGCAAAAACTTCGCTTCATTGCAAAATATTATCTGTTTATTTTTATTTTATTAACAGATTGAGTATATAATCATCCATAGATGATTCCCGAAAGGAAGATTTTTATGAAAATTTTGATTTTATCGGTTACTGCCGGTCAGGGTCACAACTCAACGGCAAAGGCTCTGTCAGAAGCTCTTACAGCAATGGGTGCTGAGGTAAGAGTCCTTGACACTATGAGATACATAAACAAGCTTCTCGGAAAAACCGTTGATAAGGGTTACCTATTTATATCAAGCCGCGCAAAGCTTGCATACAAGGGTGTATACCGACTTGCCGAAATGCGAAAAAAAACAATCGACGAGCTTAATCCCACTAGGATAACGGCAAAAATGCTTTCGCAAAAGCTTAAAAAATACATAGATAGCTTCGATCCCGATCTGATCATATGCACCCACATATACGCAGGTATATTCGTTGACGTCATCAAGAGCGAGCAAAAGCTACGCGCCAAAACGATGGCAATACTCACTGACTTTGCTTTTCATCCCTATTGGGAGGAGGGCGATGACCTCGACTACGTAGTAGTACCGAACGAATCCTTATATCTTAAAGCAAGGGACAAGGGCTTTCACGACGGTCAGATACTTCCATTTGGCATCCCGATAAACCCTAAATTCGAAAACAAGCTTGACAAAAGAGAGGCAAAGCGCCGCCTCGGTCTTGATCCCGACAGAAACGTTCTGCTTCTGATGGGCGGCTCTATGGGTTACGGAAACATTGTTAAGACCGTTGACAGACTTGATAAGATATTAAGCGACTTTCAGATTATTTCGGTTTGCGGCAGTAACAAATCAAGCAAGGCAAAAATTGACGCGAAAACGTATTCTAAAACCATTCTCAATTTCGGCTTTACGTCAAACGTAGACGAGCTTATGGACGCCGCAGACTGCATTATCACAAAACCCGGAGGTCTCACAAGCTCTGAAGCAATGGCAAAGGGACTGCCGATCATAATTATTAACCCCATTCCGGGTCAGGAGGACAGAAACACAGAGTTCCTTGTCAACAACGGATGTGCAATGGCTGTAACGCCAACTTATACACTTGAAGAGATAGTTTTCACGCTTTTCAACGTGCCGGGACGCCTGGAAGCAATGAAGAAGTGTATTTCAATATACGCACATCCAGATTCAACGCGAAAGATCTGCGAATTTGCAATCAAGCTTGCAAACAAAACGAGCGAATAAAATAATCGGGAGAAGCAAGCCCCTCGCCTACCTCATATTTTGATACAGAAAAAACGACTTCACAGCATAGTGAAGTCGGTTTTTGTTTAGCACATTTCCTTATATATCTCGCTCTTTGACACGCCTCTGTCGCGCGCCGCCGCTTTCATTGCGTCCATTTTACTCATTCCTCGAGAAATATATTCCTCGACGTGCTCCTTGACGGTCATATTTACGTAGAAGGCGTCCTTCTTGAGCTCGTCTTCGCTTATACCCTCGATTACAAGTACGTACTCCCCTCTCGGATCGTTTTGAACATAATATTCGTTGGCTGCACCGAGATCGGTACGAAGAATTTCCTCGTTAAGCTTGGTTAGCTCACGACAGAGAGTTATTTTTCTCTCTTTACCGAAAAACTCAAGCATATCTGAAAGAGTCGCCTTCAGCTTATGCGGTGCTTCGTAAAAGATCATAGTTCTCTTTTCCTGCTTTACATCCTCAAGGCGACGTCTCCTCTCGGCTTTGTTTGCCGAAAGAAACCCCTCGAAGGCAAACCTGCCTGTAAACAGCCCCGATAATATAAGAGCGTCTATAGCCGCGCAGGGACCCGGTACCGCAGTTACGGGAATATCCGTCTCGGCGCATAATTTTACTATATCCTCACCCGGATCACTGATTGCAGGTGTTCCCGCGTCCGTAACAAGAGCGCAGGACTGTCCTGCTCTTATGCGATCACATATCATCTCACCGCGTTCACGCTTATTATGCTCATAGTAGCTGATGAGCGGCTTTTTTATACCGAGGCGTGACAATAGGAGTGCCGTGTTCCTCGTGTCCTCTGCCGCTATAAAATCAACCTCAGACAACGTCTTGATCGCCCTCTCGGACAGATCGGCAAGGTTTCCTATGGGAGTTGCAACGAGATACAGATGCCTTTTAAGTATGACATTCTTTTCTGCACAATAGCTTTTGTCGGGATTTTTAATACTGCTCATCAAATTCTCCGTTATTATAAATATAGTCTAGCTCGGGTGTGTATTTGCCATCCTCATCGTTCATTATAAGCGGCCTTGTTACGACCGACGACACACCTGCTCCTTTTTTTGCTTCTACAAGAACGAGGCAAGGCTTTGCCGAAACGGTAGGATGGACAAAGGTTATACGCTTGGGCTCAAGCTTATTTTCTCTTAGTGCGCATATAAGGTCGCAAAGTCTGTCGGGACGGTAGACTGCGTAAAAATATCCGCCGTATTTAAGTAGCCTCGCACCTGCCGCCGCAAAATCATATATTGTCCCGTTTTCCTCGTGACGCGCTATATTTTTAGATTCTGCCTTGTTGGACAGACCACTGTCTGCCTTCATATAGGGAGGATTGGTAAAAACAACGTCAAAAGCTTCCGTCAGCGTGTCGGGAATATTACGCACATCACAGTTGTGAGTAGTTATTTTATCACACAAGGTATTAAGCTCTGTGTTTTTGTCAATTATATCGCAAAAATCCTTTTGAATTTCGATTGCGTGGATATGAGAAAGCTTACCCTTTGACGCGGCAAGCAGGGATATTACCCCTGTTCCGCTGCCGAGATCGGCACCAACCGCACTCTTTCGCGTTTTCATATAAGCGTATAGCAGATATGCGTCCGTTCCAAAAGTGAGACCGTCTTTCTTTTGATATATTTTGATTTTATCGTTAATTTCGGTTATAAACAAATCACTCATAAAAAAACCTTTACAGGATGAAAATAATGGTATACGTTTGTCTGCATATTTTTCGAGCCTTGTGAAACAATAATACCGTAAATGAAACACATTTACACTCGTGATATGCAGAAAGGGATTAATTTCAATGCAGAACCAGAACTACCAGAACAAGAACCAGAACAACCAGAATCAGAACAAGAACGAAAACAAGAACCAGAACAATC
Source organism: Eubacteriales bacterium (assembly GCA_045536775.1). GTDB lineage: Bacteria > Bacillota > Clostridia > Oscillospirales > CAG-272 > UBA4717. The sequence continues at coordinate 12,916 of JAZSOD010000020.1, forward strand.
AGAATCAGAACAAGAACGAAAACAAGAACCAGAACAGCAACCAGGACAGCAAGAGATAAAGAATAGCAAATACCCTCCTATTTTGCAAAGCATACACGCAGTGAGCTGCGTGTATGCTTTCTCTTTATTCGGTTATCGAATCAAGGAAAGAGAGGTCCTCGCTTGACGGTATGTGTCTGTTGGTGGTAAATCCGACAGGTACGTTAGATACCTGGGGCTTTACGGGCCGGTCATTATCAAATTCAAAAACGACCTTGTCGCCTTCAAGCTTGAGGTAAGCGTCAAAGGATTTACCGCTTTTTGATACAAAGCCCTGTATCTTCGACGATCTGCCCGTTTCAAGTATCATTTTAGCGTTTGTGACCGAGATCACACGTGAGCATATAACTCCGCCTATCTTGAATTTGCAGCCTTCCTTATAGCCTCGGCAGCCGTAGCCGTATCTTCCCTTAACTATTTCCTTTCCACAAACGGGGCATTTCCCGACAACGTCACCGAAAAAGCCGTCGTCCGTATCAGTCTCGGGCGGAAGCTCGCGTCGCTTGAAGATCTCGCTTATTTCCCTTTCGGCAAGCTCTACGCTATCATCAACAGTAAGCTCGCCTCGGTAAACTCCCTTCAGCGCCTTACCAAGCTCACTCGTTTTATACTTATCCATTGAGATATTCATTCTGACAAGCGCATCGATAAGATATTCACCGTCGGGAAGAATGGTATATACGTCTTTGTTCAGCTTTATGTAATTACTCTTTCTCGCGTTTTCTATAATACCCGTTCTCGTTGCCTCGGTACCAAGCTCAAGACCCTCAAAGATAGCCTTATAATCCTCGTCGTCGCTCTCGCTTTCAGACGCCTGGCTTTTCTCTTCCTTAAAAGGATTTTTCAGATAATTGTTAAGAGTTTCTATGGTATAGTGTTTGGGGGGATTAGTCTCCTTTTCGAGAGGCTCAAACTCGGTTTTTATAACATCTCCCTTTTCAAGCTTCGGGAGTATCTTATCCTTTTGTGTATAATCGTCAAACTTAGTCCATCCCGGCTCGACGATAACGGTTCCCTTGAGAACGAACTCCTCAAGGTCGCCCGTTTTGATCCTTATCTCCGTCTTTTCCACCTTACATTCAAGCTCGCAGAACACCGCAACAAAACGCCGGAGAATTGTTGAATAGACCTGCATTTCTTCGGGCGTAAGCTTATTTTTATCGGGGATCTTATAGGTGGGAGTAAGTGCTGAGTGAGATTCAATTTTTGAATCATCAAAAATGGTTTTACTGAATTTGAACTTTACGGGATATCCTATCTTGCGTATTCCCTCAAGTATTTTTTTGATCTTATCCTGCTCCGCGGTAGCGAGATATTCGCTGTTTGTTCTCGGATAGGTAACGTAGCCCTCCTCGTAGAGCTTTTGTACTATTGCGAGGCTCTTTTCCATTGGCATCTTGAATTTCTTGCCAAGATAATTCTGAAGCTTTGACAGCGAATAAAGCTTGCCCGGGGACATAGTATCCTTTTTGCTTTTTCTACCGACAACAACGGTTTCGGCAGAGTTATAGCGCTCGCAGTCATTTTTCGCTCGGTCAAGCTCATTTGCCGAGTATTTGTTCTTGCTGACAAGCTCTATTTTTTCGCCGTCACGCTCGGTTTTACTGGCGATCGTGTAGTACTTTTCCGGCTTAAAGTTCCTTATCGACATATCACGGTCGTATATAGCCTTGACTATAGGGATTATCACTCTGCCGACTCGCAAAAGCGTTCCGCATTTAAGGGTCGCGTAGCGAGTGAGATTCACACCGTAAAGCCAGTCTATATAAGTTCTTGCAAAGCCTTCGCTTGCAAGGCTTTCATATTCGCTCTCGTCCTTCATTTCGACAAGTGCCGAGCGTATGGTCTCGGGAGTCTGATCGGGAAGCCAAAGACGCTTGAATGATTTTCCAAGCTCAAGAGCGCGTGTATTATTCACGCAAAGTCTTATTATGATCTCTCCCTCTCGGTCCGAGTCTCCCGCGTTTATTACGGTGTCTACATCGGCTCTCTCGCAAAGCTCCTTTATAGTGTTAAACTGTCTTTCAACTCCCGAATCGGTCTGCTTATTTTCATCCTGTCTGAGTCTGAACATAAACTTATCCGGAAAACACGGAAGATTGTCCATACTCCAACGCTTACTACCGTCGGGGTTAGGCTTATAATCATCTATGTCACAAAGCGAAAACAAATGACCGAACGCCCACGTAACTATATATTCACTATTTTCAAAGTAGCTTGAGCGCTTGTTCATATTACCTATGCTCGAGGCAATGTTTCTGGCAAGCGACGGCTTTTCGGCAATTATCAGCTTCATATTTAATATCCGTTTCAGATAAGGTATTTATTCTCGATTCGTTCCTTTACGTCCATATATAGCGAATATGACAAAAGGAACCATATAAGGTCTATTGCAAGGACTATCATCCAAATTTCAGAGAATGATCCGTAGAATATAAATGAGTCTACCGTTGCATTGGCTCCGAGCGCAAAGAGAATCACGGCAAGAATTGCTTTGATCTTTATAATTTTCAACTCACGCTTTTCGTGTGTATTTACACGGAAGTCGTTAAGCGTTTTATCAGCAGTATTATCTGCGGCGATCTTCATAATAAGACGTGCCGTCATAAAATAAAGCACGGCAAACGATATCATTTCCACATAGACGAAGATTAGTGTAAAAATGAAGAAATCATAAGCCTCGAAGCTTTGAGAAACCGAATAATATCCGTGAACTATAACGAATACCCACCTCAAAGCATACGAGAGTGCAGAGAGTACAAGCGATACTGTCGATACCGATAAAATTGCTTTGACCTTATATCCCGCGGCTTTTATTCCTACTGCGGCGTACAAAATAAGTATCGGGAACAAAAATCTCGGCATTACGTTCATAGAGTCAAGCATAAGGCTAAAAACAAAGAAGCCCGCAACCGTTATAAGCATCAGAGCACTCATTAGGCGTCTTGCATTATGTATTCCTGTTTCAACGTATTTTTCGGTATAAGCCGCATCAATTTTTTCAAGCATCGGTTTGTCGGAAAATACACGTTTGAAAAATGGTGTTACAAAAACAATGAGAATGATACCGAATACTGCAGTTATGCCCAAAGTAAAGTAATAAGCAAGCGGCTTGAAGGAAATGAGTGTTCTCACCCCTTCGCTTAAAATATCAGATGACTGACCTGTAAGCTCAAAAAATTCGGGCAATACGTTAAGCGCCGCCTTGAGTGACCAGAACCATACCACAAGAGTCTGTACCGTGCGTATACCCTCTGATTCGAGTCTGTATATCGGTCTGTATACTGCGGTTCCGCCGTAAAGCTCGGACAACTCGACCATTCCGCCAAGAATTGCCTTGATTGCGGGAAGTCCCCAAACAAGCTCCATAATGCAGAAAACGAACGTAAGCGTAAGCTCCATTGTGCCGTCGACGTAAGGTATGAGAAAAAATGCAGCAATCCGTCCAAATCCGACCCACGCCATCTTGAGCGCATAGTCGGCGGCAGTATTCATCTTTATCGACAGGTATCTCACCCGTCCGATTAGCTTAAGTACTATAAGCCACGCAAAAAAGTCGGGAAGCAGGTCAAAGACTGCTACCGACGGGTTTACGAGAAACAAAAGCGCGGTTATCAAAAGTGCCAAATTCATAAAATTCTCCGTAACAAGATTTTATTTTCTGCCGTGAGGTGCGGACATTTCCTCGTCACCCTCAAGGCATATCTTCATATACGCGCTCAAAACGCACCAAACGCTGAGCACGAGCCAAACTACACCGATTATTACGCCCGTAAGACCGAGAACGCCCGATATCTTCGGGAAATAAGGTTTTATTACCATAGCAGAGATCAAGTCGAGATAATAAATTATCATAAATACAAGGTTTCTCACGGCGGCCACCGCGAGCTCATTTACCTCGGTAAATCTTGCAATATCGGCAATGCCTCTGTACATAAAAAAGTTAAATCCGAAAACAAGCGCAACTATCGCACCGCGTGACAGATTCATCAGAATCGACGGTACGCTAAGCTCAGGCGCGTACGCAACAATAAGCTGTAGAATTCCACGAACGAAATATGAAAGCGCAAACAAAACTGACACAGCGCTTGCATATTTGAATTCACGTGAATATAAGGCAAGCTTTTTGCAGGCAAAAAACAAAATCACCGCACCGATTATACCCACGAGCGAAACTACATAGTTTGCACCCGAGGTAAATCCGTGTGAGAGTAAATATCCAATAAATAAGAGTCCGAATCCCATAGTGTTCTCCGAAAAAGCAAAGTTACGCGACGGTTCCAATTCTCGAAAGAGGCTTGATTCTGAATACGACCTTGCCGAAAATATATCGCGTATCAATAGTACCTATATCCGTTCCGCGACTGTCGTTAGAGTGATTTCTGTTATCACCCATAACGAAGACCTCTCCCTCGGGTACTGTATACGGAAAATCCCTGTCATACTGAAACATACGTGAGCTTTCGTAATTTACGTAGGGCTCACGCGCAGGGTTCCCGTTTTCATCTGTATAAAGCGGCTCACCGTCTACGTACACTATCCAGTTTTCAAAATCGATATCGACAGTTTCGCCCTCGGTTGCTATGATTCTTTTGACAATCGGGTCCTTGAGATGACTTCCCGGGGACTGAAACACGATAATGTCCCCTCTCTCGGGAGCTCCTCTCAAATTAGTAACAAGAAGCACCTCCCCGTGAGCTAAGGTATTGTTCATAGAGGGGCCGTCAACAGTTGTGAGTCTGCCCGCAAACATAAAGAGAGTCAAGGTTATAGCCATTGCAAGAACTATCATTTCGATAATCTCGTATATCGACCTTGCAGGCTTTAATATCTCACTTTGTTTTTGAACTCTGTTGTCCATTATTTGTCTCCTGTTATTTTCTGATTACGGTATCAAGAAGCGTGTAGCCGTCTGCAACATAGTAGCCTGTAGCTGCGCAGTTCTTTTCACTGTACTTATTGATTCCCGCGCTTGTTTTGTCCGACGAGTATAGCACGAAAGGTACGGGCTCCATAGTATGAGTTCTTCTGCATATAGGTGTGGGGTGATCGGGTAGGATAAGCACGGTAAAATCGTCTCCGCTTGACTTGAGATAGTCGAATACAGGCTCGAGAATAAGCTCGTCTATCTTCTCAACAGAGAGTATCTTATTTTCAAGCTCTGCTCTGTGTCCGCATTCGTCGGGGGCTTCAACGTGTATGTAAACGAGATCCTTGCCGCGCTTGTACGCATCTATGGCTGCGTTTGCTTTGCCCGTATAATTGGTATGAACGTTACCTGTCGCGCCTTCAACGTCAACAGACTCCATCCCTGCACAAAGTCCAATTCCTTTTATGAGGTCAACAGCAGAAATTACGGTGGCGTCAAGTCCCCACTTTTCTTTGAAATTGGGAAGCGCGGGCTTTCTTCCGGGACTCCAGAACCAAGCCGAGTTTGCAGGCTTAAGTCCGCGTTCGCGTCTGCTTACGTTAACAGGATGGTTTTCGAGAATGTCATAGCTTTCGCGCATTATCTTATAGAACATCTCGCCGTCCTTGTCCTTGGGCATATACCCACCTATTCTCTGAGTGAGAATATCGTGAGGACGCATAAAATCGTACTTTTCTATTCCGTTTTCAAGTATCATGCAGTGTCTGTAGCTGACGCCCGTATAAAAGTGCATACCGTCACGTCCGAAATGCTCCTCAAGAGCCTTTATCAGAATGTCCGCTTCTGCAGTTGTGATCTCGTCTGCACTGTGATCGATTATGGTACGGTCATCGTAGTCGCAATCTTCTTCGCTGAGCGTTACAAGGTTGCAGCGGTATGCCGTATCGTTGTCATTCATATGAAGGCCCATACTTACTGCCTCGAGGGGCGAGCGTCCCTTGGAATATATTTTCGGATCGTATGACATAATAGCAATATTGGCGGTGTCGCTCTCGGGAACCATTCCCTCGGGAACGTTAGATACCGTTCCGCATACCGACACCTTTGCAAGACTATCCATAAAGGGCTTGTCTGCCTTTTCCATAGGAGTAAGTCCGCCGAGCTCTTCTATAGGATAGTCGGCCATTCCGTCGCATACCAGTATAAGATATTTCATTATGTTTCTCCCATCTCCCGTACAGGGACATAAAAATACATTGTAATTATAACTCTTGGCGTTTACAAAAACAATTACGTTAGGACAAAGTTTACATTTTATTAAAATCCAAATCGCAACTTAAAAATGCTGGTTTCTCACAAAAAGGTAGCGTATCCGTATTGACTTGACAGTCAAAATTTGTTATACTTACTGTGTATGTAATGCAAGGCTAACGTAATATGACGCATAAGCGTCGGGAGGAAATATTGATTATTCAACTTGAAGAAGCAAAATACAAGCTTCAGGGTATGCGCGAAAACATCAAGGAGCTCGGCAATGCTCTCAGAGTCGACAAGCTGAGAGAAAAGGCTGACGAGCTTGAGAAGATCACATTCGAGCCCGATTTCTGGAACGATCAGGAAAAGTCGGGGGAGGTTCTCAAAAAGGTAAAGCAGCTCAAAGACAAGATCAAAAGATTTGACGATCTCGCAACAAGACTTGAGGACGCGATAGTTCTCGCGGAGCTTGGAATCGACGAGAGCGACGAATCTCTCGTTCCCGAGGTCGAGGGCGAGCTTGAAGCTATTTGCGCTGAAGAAGAAAAGCAACGAATCGAGCTTTTACTTTCGGGTGAATACGATCAGAACAACGCTATCGTTTCATTTCACCCCGGTGCGGGCGGTACAGAGGCTCAGGACTGGGCTCTTATGCTCTACCGCATGTATACTCGTTGGGGCGAAAAGCACGGCTACAACGTAAAGCTTATAGACTGGCTTGACGGCGAAGAAGCAGGTCTCAAGAGTGCGACGATTATGGTAGAGGGCGAAAACGCTTACGGCTACTTAAAGAGCGAAAACGGTGTTCACAGACTTGTAAGAGTTTCACCGTTCGACTCGTCGGGTAGACGTCACACGTCGTTTGCGTCGGTCGAGGTAATGCCCGAATTTCAGGATAACGGAAAGATCGAGATCCGCGAGGAAGATATCGAGGTAACGGCTCACCGTTCAAGCGGTGCGGGCGGTCAGCACGTCAACAAGACCGACTCGGCTATCCGTATCGTCCATATACCTACAGGTATCGTTGTGGGATGCCAGACAGAGCGAAGCCAGCTTCAGAACAAAGAAACGGCGATGAAAATGCTCAAGAGCAAGCTTATGGAAATAAAGGAGCGCGAAAAGCTCGAGCGTATCGAGGATATTCAGGGTAACAAGACCAACATCGAGTGGGGTGCGCAGATTCGTTCCTACGTATTTATGCCCTATACACTCGCCAAGGACACCCGTACAGGCTACGAGGACGGTAATATAAATGCGGTTATGGACGGCGAGATCGACGGCTTCATCAACGCTTACCTCAAGGCTAATGCAAATAAGAATTCCGAAATTTAATTCGTTGAAAGGATAAGAGAAATGCTACAGACAAACACTTTTCTCGCAGAGCAGGCAAGAAAAATACGTATAGGTATAATTGAGGGCGTATATAATGCGGCCTCGGGTCATCCAGGCGGCTCTCTCTCAATCGCCGACGTTATGACCTACCTCTACTTTGAGGAAATGAATATAGACCCCAAGAATCCAAAGGCAGCAGACCGTGACCGCTTCGTTCTCTCGAAGGGTCACGCGGCACCCGCACTTTATTCAACACTCGCTCACCGCGGCTTCTTCCCTGTTGAAGACTTAAAGACTCTCCGTAACATTCAGAGCTATCTTCAGGGACACCCCGATATGAAGGGCACACCCGGTGTCGATATGACAACAGGCTCGCTCGGTCTCGGTATTTCTGCGGCCTGTGGAATGGCTCTTTCGGCTAAGATCTCGGGTGATGATTACAGAGTTTACACCATTGTCGGAGACGGTGAATCCGAAGAAGGTCAGGTATGGGAAGCTTCGATGTTTGCAGCTCACTACAAGCTTGACAATCTTTGTCTGTTCCTTGACTACAACGGTCTTCAGATAGACGGAAGCGTTGCAGAGATAATCGGACCTGCTCCCTTCAAGGAAAAGTTTGAAGCGTTTGGCTGGAACGTGATCGAAATAGACGGTCACAATTTTGACGAAATACGAAGCGCGGTAAAGGCAGCCAAGGAAACAAAGGGCAAGCCCACCGCAGTTATAATGAATACGGTCAAGGGCAAGGGTGTTTCCTTTATGGAAAATCAGGTTGCATGGCACGGTACCGCACCTAAGGAAGATCAGTACAAGCTCGCTCTCGAAGAGCTCGGCGCATAAGAAAGGCAGGTAATCACAAATGGCAGATAAGATAGCTACAAGAGAAGCCTACGGCGCGGCTCTCGCAGAATTCGGCGCCAAGTACGAAAACCTCGTTGTTTTCGACGCTGACCTCGCAGAAGCGACAAAAACCATCAAGTTCAAAAAGGCGTTTCCTGAAAGATTTTTCGATTGCGGAATCGCCGAGGGCAATATGATATCGGTTGCGGCAGGTCTCGCTACTACGGGTAAGATACCTTTCGTAAGCTCGTTTGCAATGTTCAGCGCAGGACGTGCATTTGAACAGATACGCAACTCTGTAGGATACCCCCACCTCAACGTAAAGATTGGCGCGACTCACGCGGGTATATCCGTTGGTGAAGACGGCGCTACCCACCAGTGTCTTGAGGACATCGCTCTTATGCGCTCCATCCCCGGTATGACCATAATCAATCCTGCAGACGCTACAGAAGCAAGACTCGCGGTTGAAGCCGCAATAAAATTTGACGGTCCCGTATACCTCAGATTCGGACGTCTTGCTATTCCGGTAATTTTCGATGAAAGCTACAAGTTTGAGATCGGCAAGGGAGTCAAGCTTACCGAAGGCAACGACGTAACGATCGTTGCTACGGGTCTTATGGTCCACGAAGCACTCACCGCCGCTGAGCTTCTTAAAAAAGAAGGAATCAGCGCGCGTGTTATCAACATTGCAACCATCAAGCCACTTGACAAGGAAATAATACTTACAGCAGCTAAGGAAACGGGCGCTATCGTAACTGCAGAGGAGCACAACATCATCGGCGGTCTCGGAAGCGCAGTATGCGAGCTTCTTGCCGAGGAGCTTCCCACACCCGTTATCAGAGTTGGTACAAATGACGTATTCGGACGTTCGGGTAAGGTTCCTCCCCTTATGGAAATGTACGGACTTACCGCAATCAACCTCGTTGCTAAGGCTAAAGAGGCTATTGCAAAGAAATAATTTGAAAGCGAGTCGCAAAAGCGGCTCGCTTTTTGTTATAATCACCTAAATTCACACTTGGTTTTGTTAATTTTTAACAAATCGAACAAATGTTCGGGATTTGTATTGACAACCGAACATTTGTTTGGTATAATGATTTTGCAAAAGAACAAATGTTCGCTTACGAGGTGATTATAATGACAGCAACAACAAATATAAGATACTACAGAACTAATTTATACAGAAGCGGAAGAAGCAATTCCACCGTAGGTATTGCTGCCAGAGCTATCGGAGCAGACGACTACACTCTGTTCGCGTTTTTCCGCCGCTTAAACGAGCTTGCAAATACAAAACGCCCTACAGTTGTGGAGATAGGCGGCATAGAAGCCGATTACGCTGACAGAAAATCCAAGATAGATATGCTTTTCAAGTTTCTTTCTCACTTTTCAAAGCACCATAGACTCGTCAAATTCGCAGTCAAGGTAGGCAACAGAAGATACGTGCTTTGATATTCACTGTAAAAGAAGTGCGACGGTCTGCCCGTCGCACTTCTTTTGTTATAAGAGTCCGTTTAATATTTCTGCAAATTCTTCATAAGAGTTTGCGTAGTTTATTCTGCCTCTCGCCTGCGCGCCTCCAACTACACCCGTTGTATATGAGCTTACGTGCTTTCTCGCCTCGCGCACACCGGTAACACTCCCCTTCTCTTTTATCAATAGTGCGACGTGCTCGAGAGCAGTAGCTATCCTTTCCTCAAGTTCCGGTGGGGTATAAGTTTTTCCTGCAAGCCGTGCGTCAATCTCCTCGAATATCCACGGGTTGCCCATTGCTCCTCGCGCTATCATAACTCCGTCCGCACCCGTAATTTCAAGCGTTCTTATAGCGTCATCCGCGTTCATAATACTACCGTTTGCAAGAACGGGAATTTTTACGTTTTCTTTCACCTCTTTAATAACGTCAAGTCTGATGTTAGGACCGTACATATCTTCCCTTGTGCGTCCGTGTACGCAGAGCATTGACGCACCCATAGCCTCGGCAATTTTCGCAAGCTCTACTGCGTTAATGCTGTTTTGATCCCAACCTGCACGTATCTTTACCGTAACGGGAAGGCTTTGAGCATCGACAACGGCTCTGATTATCCTGCCCGCAAGCTCGGGGGTTTTCATCAATGCGCTTCCCTCTCTGTTTGAGACCACCTTGTTTACGGGACACCCCATATTTATATCAATGGCAACGGGTTGCTTTGACCCGAGATTGTGCGAATATGTGCCGTTGGCAAGGAGGTTCGCCGCCTCTGCCATTATATCGGGCTCACTTCCGAATATCTGAACAGCAGTATCAGGCTCACATTCGCGTATATACGCAAGCTCTGCAGTCTTTTTGTCTTTATAATGCACCGCCTTTGCAGATATCATCTCAGTGACCGCGTATTTCATACCTCTGTCTGCGCATATTTTCCTGAAAGAATAGTCGCTTACACCCGCAAGAGGTGCGAGAGCAACCTTGACCTTTGTAAAATCAAACATAACATTCTCCAAACAAATTCTGATGTTATTATACAACAAGTTCCATAAATTTTCAAGTAGCGAAAAGAGTATAAAATAAATCGGTTACAAAACGCTAAAATTAGCCTTTTCCTCTTGACACGCAAGGTATTTTTTGATATTATATCTATGTTACAAAAGCAAGCGCAACACATAATACGCGGGTATGGCGGAATTGGCAGACGCGCTAGATTCAGGTTCTAGTGGGGGCAACTTCGTGCAGGTTCAAGTCCTGTTACCCGCACCAAGTCTTAATAGCTTGAACCTCTTTACCGTTGGTAAGATGTTCGGGCTATTTTGCTTTATGTCGGAGTATGAAAACTTCGAAGGATAAAGGCATAGCAAAGCCGCAGGCGAATTTTCGTCTGCGGCTTTGTTCTTTTTTGAAATTGTGATTTTAAGCCATTTGTCATTTTATATAACAAAGAAAGATAAAGTGCTTTTCGGCAACAAAATATAAAATCAACCCTGACAAGAAATTTTCTTGTCAGGGTTGATTTATTAATTTTATTCGACTTGCTCCGACGAAGCCGTGGAAGTATCTTCGCCGGACTCTAAAACAGACTCAGATTCTTCTTCGATCGTTTCATCAGTAGTAAGCTCTGAAGTATCGTCAAGGCTTTCTGTTTGCGTCTCAGAGCTTTCCGACTCCGAAAAAGCATCATGACGCACTTCTTCACTTGTATTATCAATTCCCATCTCTTGAGTATCAGACTCACTTTCGACATCAGTCGATTCCGTATCTTCTAAATACTGCAAATACGATTCACTTTCGCTTTCGTAAAAGCTTGTTTCTCCGGATCTACTATCAAAATTTTCCTCGGATATGCTTGTTTCTTCCTCTATTGATGCTTCCAAGTCATCTTGCGTTGATTTTGACTCTTCTTTAACAGTCTGCATTGTGCTGTTTTCATCCGAGCTTGTATCTGTTGAGGATTCAAAGCTTGTATTCGAGTCGCTTTGCGTGCTGGTTTTGTCTGAATTTTTAACATCAGTTGTCGTGGCTTTCTCCTTGGGTGGAGGGGGAGGTAATTCTTCGACAAAATCTCCTCTTTCTATGAGACCTACCTCCGATTCAAGCCCAAAAGCATTAATTATGCTATTATCGCCCCATATCTGACAAAATTCAAGATCTGTCGCTTCAACAATCTTAAGAGTAAAGAAAAATTCTTCTCCGGTGTGTATAGTTTCTGTCTTATTTACACGTTTGAACTCCGCTGTTTTATTACCCGGATTCAAAACACGCCCAAGATCTATATATGCGTATCCACCGTTAAGGGTTGCCGTACCATTGCCCGAAAGATACACCGTATAAGTATCTGCCTGCAAAGCTTTAACCGTAAGCTCAGCGTTTCCTTCTTCTACAACATCACCCTGCGAATTTACTATTTTTATGTTAAGATAGTAGTTCGCACTGCTCATAACGTACGCATTATTAATCTCGTCGCTAAACCACGCCCACGTGAGCGAGGCAAGAGATATCATACATACAATCATACCGAAGACAGATACGGCTATCATGCGGTTAAAAAGCTGATCTGACAACTTTTTAGTATTTATTTCGTTGTTTCGCATTCGTATCAACCTCGTTGAAATTCAGGTAAGCAAAGAGCACAAACACGGTTGGGTGTAAGAAAAGACAGGGTTTAAGGGGTGTGCTTGTGCCCTTTGGTTACCCCCACTCCTTCCGGAGTGGGAGAAATATTAAATCAGTTATAGGATACCGTCACACCAGGATGTGAAGCTCCTCCATAAACACCAACGTCACCACCAAAGAGCTGATCAAACTTCAAAAGCATATTATGATCTTCACCGTCTGCGTGAACGTGATTGTCATCTACTACTTGATTTCCGTTCAAATCTTTAGCAACACCGTATCTTGCATTGTAATACGGATCGCTGCTTCCGCCCTGAACTCTGCAGTGTGGCCAAGAAGTGCTCATATTGTTAAACTCACAATAAGTATAATCTACCCAGTCACCGTAAGTTACGGTGCAGTTGATTGCGGTCAAATAAGATGCTGATGCCACACTTCTGCCATTATCGGAAACGCTCTCCTCGGAGTTACCAATGAGCATACCTGCTCTGCGGTAAGCATACCACTGTCTTGCAGGTGTTGCCGTAACGTCATTATATACATCAAGTCGGCAGGCAACGTCACAGTCCTCAAACGTAAGATCGGCTACACCCCATTTTCCACCAATAATTCCACCTACAGAGGTATCAAAGCTTCCCCATAACGTATTGACAACTGTTGAAGCGTCTACATCTACGTTTTTGAAAGTCTGCGTTCCGTTAACCTCACCGATTACACCGCCGGTGTAACGATTATAGTTTGCTACAGTAGTATTCTTTACAAGTATATTTTCATAAGTACAATTACCGTAAGAATATCCAACGAGGGCACCCATATCGATACATTCCATAACTATCTCAGCCCCGTCAATTGTGAGATTCTTAATGGTAGTGTCTACAACTGAGGCAAAAAGTCCGCCACCTTCAGTGCTATAATCAAGTCCGAGTGCCCAACCGTTCTGGTAGAGATTTTTGATAGTGTGTCCCTGACCGTCAAACGTTCCCTTGAAAGGAATATTATAGCCGTAGCCAATAGGGTCGAAGCTTACTCTTTCGCCGTTTACATCAACCTTATTAAGGTCCACGTCACTTTCAAGTTTTACAGTCTTGCCTTCGAAGGTTACAGGAAGAGTTACATTTGCTTCGGCGCCTGCGGGAACAACCGCGCTACCGTCAACGAGATTTGCGAGAGCTTCGAGCTGCTCATATGTAGAAAGTGAAAATTCTGTAGCTTCGGGGGCTGCAGTAAACCAAGAATAATCAGCTATACCTGTGTATACGTCGATATCCTGAAGTCTTGCATTATCAAAGCTGTTACCGTCAATTAATGTCTTGTCGTTAACGTTATTGGAAACATAAAGTGCCGAAGTATCATCCGCTGTATTAACAACAACGTTAACCAACGTATTGTTATTAATTTCGATTACTGCTCCGCCGGAATTGGAGGAATTGGGCTGAGCTACAAGTCCTGCCGCGATGGTAGGAGCTGTTACTACAACGTTTTCTACTGTGTTATTTGCAATTATCTTGTTTTCAGCTGAGGCAATACCGTCATTGGAAACGTAACCTATAAGTCCGCCCGCTTCCTTCTTACCGTCAGCAGGAATGTGAATAGTACTGTTCTTAACGGTAGAATTATTTACGGAACCGTTACCGTGTCCAAAGATACCGCCAACGTACTTGTTACCGATTACAGTTGCGTCGTTAACTGTTACGTTTGTAAGTACACCTTGACTAGATTTACCTATAACAGCACCAACTGCTTCATTACCGATTACGTAAGCGCCATCGATATTTAAGTCCTTAACATAGGTAACGCCGATGTCATTGCAAGAAACAACACCGAACAAGCCTACATTGTTTCCGTCTACGTTAACGAGAAGGTTGCTGATCGTGTGTCCGTTACCGTCAAACGAAACAAAGTTGCTCATAGTAATAGGAGTCCAAGGCTGGTTCAAGAGGTTAACGTCTGTGTTAAGCTCAATTGAGTACTTCCACTTTGAACCATAGTTGGTTGCAAAGTCGGGATCGTTGATGAGTGTGTTAAGATATGCGAACGCAGCGGGATCGTTGATAGAAATGAGATAGTTTGCTGTGTCTACAACGAGAGTATCGGGCTTAGTTGCGGGAATTGTTCCGTCCCAAGCAGAGTCTTCGTCATAATCTTTACCAAAGCTATCGTTTTCTTCGGTGAGCTGAGTTGCAACAAGTCTGATGTCAAATACGATATCAAGAGGAGCATCTCCCTTTCTATCGTTATTGAGATTATAGTTGTTGTCGTTTGCGGTGGGTTCCCAGTAAAGGATCATAGCACACTCAGCAATATCCTTGTCGGGGAGAAGTCTGGAGGGGATCAGCTCGCCTGCAGAAATTTGAGTTACGGGCTTTCCTAATTCTGTCGCCATAGCGATAGCTTCCTCGCGGTCACCGTTAAAGCCGCCATCAACAATCGCAACCTTGATTACGTCCTTAAGAGAGTAATATTCGTCTTTATACAAGGTCATGGTTTCGCTTGTTACGATTGCGTTAAGCGTATACTTAAGTGCAAGGTTGCCTACGTTTTTGATTTGAAAGTTTGTGTATGCAACAACGCCGGGCTCCCAGAGAATTTCTTCTCCGTTTGCGTCAACGAAGATCAGGTCTCCACTCTGCATATCGTCTACGTTAGCAAAGCCGCCTGTGGCACTGTTAGCGTACCAAAGCTCTACGTCAAGGTTTCCTGCTACGATACGATTATTTTCTACAACTACCGTGTCGGTAAACCAAGCGAGTGTTGTTCCGAGCATCATTGTGAAGCAAAGCATAAGAGATACTATGCTCATTAAAAACGCTCTTCTTGTGTTCTGAGTTTTCATTAGAGTCCTTTCTGCCATATGGCCACTAAAAAATTGGTTTGCCCTTCGGCAATCGAAGGACACGGGAATTTTCTCCAACGCAAGAAAAGAGAAAACCTGTAATTTTGTGCACCCGTGCCCTTGGATTGCCGCCCAACTCCGCGAGGAGTTGGGAAGGCTTGAATAACGGAATAAAGATTAACCGAGAATACGGCCAATGATTGCTTCGTTGATATTATTACCGTTGCAATCGCCACCAGCTGTAACTGTTACGTTAGTAGCAGAACAACCGGATACTGATACGTTGTAGCCTGCACCGATAAGCTGACCACCGTCACGACCAGCAACAACTGTGCTGTCAGATGCGGAGCAATTACTAATTCTGGACTCGTCGGCAGCGTAGCCAGCGATAAGACCGCACTTGTCACCGCAAGCATCATTATTCGCGTGTGTGCAAACGATATTCGCGTTGGTTACATTACAATTGCTGATATTTCCGCTATAGGTATATCCTACGATAGCTGCTACGTAGTGGTTGCCCTTAACTGTTGCACCATCAATCTTAACATTCTTGATGGTTACATTCGACTCAGCCCAACCAAAGAGACCGGATGAAGTGTGTTCGTCGGTAGCTGCAGAATTGTCAACGTTCAAGTTCTTGATTGTGTAATTCTGTCCGTCGAATATACCCTTAAACTCTGTAGCCCCTGTTTGGCCGATAGGAGTCCAAGTCTTGTTTTCAAGGTCTATGTCAGCAACAAGAGATACCTTCTGATTCTTCCAAGAATCGCCGCCCTCGTTTACAGACTCAGCAAAAGCGAAGAGAGACTCAGCGGAACCGATGTATTCATGGTGATAAGATTCTTCATTACCGTTGAAGTAAATTTTTACACCGCTGTCCTTGCCCTGACCAATAGAAACATTGTCACCAAATGTGCAGTTGTTGAATCTTCCAACGCTCCAGATATTTGTATGACCATAGTTTCCATTGTTAAGGAATGTACAATTATTGAAAATTACTTCTTCAAGGTCGCCTGCGAATGCGTTGAATCCGCTAAATGTACAATCGTTGAAGATAAATGTAGCACCGTTAGAACTGTCAATGTGGAAACCGTAGGTGCTGTCACCTGCAAATGTACAGTTATCAAAGGTAGATGTACCACCCTGAGCGTAGGACATACGTACACCGTTGGAGGAACCTGTAAAGGTTACATTCTGGATAGTAGTATTCTTACCGAAGTTAGAAGCAAAGCCAGTGGAAGCATTATCGCCACCTATAACAATACTAC
>JAZSOD010000092.1:0-32209 GCA_045536775.1 Eubacteriales bacterium
GACATGGCTACGATCCGACTTCAAGGATATCGTTTGCGGCGGCTCTAATCTTGAAGTCGGAATGAAGGTAGTCGTTGCTTGTCCGGGCGCTATGGTGCGCTGGCACGGCGAGGGCGAGCCTGTCGAGATCAAGAACGCAAAGCTTCGCGGAGTCGCAAGCTTCGGTATGATATGCGCCTCTGTGGAGATCGGTCTTGCCGACCTCTTCCCCGCTGAAGAAGAGCACATGATAATGGACGTTACCTCGCTTGACGTGGCTGCAGGTACTCCTCTTGCAAAGGCATTGGGCCTCGACGATATGATCCTCGAGATCGATAACAAGTCTATGACCAACCGTCCCGACCTCTGGGGTCACTACGGTATTGCCCGTGAGCTTGCGGCTCTTTACGATCTCCCCCTCGTTGAGTTTGAAAAGTACGTGCCCGAAACTACGGCACCCTATGACGTTCGTATAATCGACAAAGAAAGATGCCCCCGTTATATCGGCGCAAAGGTTGAGGGACTTTCGGTCAAGCCCTCTCCGTTTGAAATGCAGAGCCGCATCTGGAGAGTCGGTATGCGACCGATAAACGCCCTCGTTGACGTTACCAACTACGTAATGCTCGCGCTCGGTCAGCCGACTCACGTTTTCGACTCCGACCACATTATAGATCACATAGAGGTTCGCCGCGCAAATGAAGGCGAAGCTCTGAAGCTTCTTAACGACAAGGACCTCAAGCTCTCCTGTGATGACCTCGTTATTGCAGACGCCGAGGGTGCGGTTGCACTTGCGGGCGTTATGGGCGGTGCGAAGGACTCTGTTCTTCCCGATACCGACAGCGTTATATTGGAGGTTGCAAACTTCGACTCACGTACGGTCCGCAGAACTGCACTCCGTTACGATAACCGTACCGAAGCCTCCTCCCGCTATGAAAAGGCTATCGACCCCGAGAGATGCGACCTCGCTCTTTCCCTTGCTATGAAGCTCTTTGGCGAGCTTTACCCCGATATGAAGGTGACTGCGTTCACCGACGAATATCCGACAAAGCTTGTTAAAAACGAGATCGACGTCGATTTCGACTGGCTCGACAGACGTCTCGGTATGCGTATTCCACAAGAGGTAGTGTCAAGAAAGCTCGGAGCTATGGGCTTCGAGGTAACCTTCACCGACAAGGGTATGCACATAGTCGTTCCCACGTGGCGTTCAACAGGCGACGTTTCCATCAAGGCGGACATTATGGAAGAGGTTGCGCGTATGTACGGCTACGAAAATTTCGAGCCCACTCCCATCACCACGACCTTCAACAGCGCAATAAACCAGCTTGATATGGACCTTGTACGCAAGGTCAAGGAATATCTCGCGTTCAGATGCAATATGCAGGAGATATTCACCTATCCGTGGATGACGGACACCTTTGTAAACGCGCTCCTCGAGAGCACGGACGGAATTCTCGCGCTCTCGACTCCTCCGTCACCGTCGGAAAAATATATCAAGTCAACTCTTCTCCCCAACATCTGTAAGGCGATAGTCAAGAACGAGCGCAATTTCGATGAATTCGCAATATTCGAGGAGGCTCAGGTGTTCGCCGATTCCGACTACACCTCGCCCTATGACAAGATAGAAAAGCTTCCCTCTCAGAAAAGACATCTCGGCTGCGCGTTTGTAGGAAAATCGGACAACATCTCCGAGCTCTTCCGCCGCGCTAAAGGCGTTATAGGCTCAATGCCGACTTACACTCACATGGAGGGCTTCACCTTCCGTAAAGAAGAAAAGCCGTACTGGGCAGACAGCGTTGTTTGGATGAATATCTACCTCGGCGACAAGAAGATAGGCGACTTGGCTCTGCTTTCAAAGAAGGCAAGCGTTGCCTGCGGTATAAAGGTTCTCTCGGCGGTTCTCGTTGAGCTCGATATGGACGAATTTATTCCCTTCAGATCGAGAACGAACAGATTTACTCACCTGCCCGAGTTCCCGATGAATGACTACGATCTGTCCTTCCTCGTTGACTCTATGGTAAAGTGGGACGACATCTACTCGGCGGTTCTCGAAAAGAAGTCCGACGATTCGCTTCTCCGTGACGTTCTGTTCGTTGACGAATACAAGGGCAAACAGATCCCCGAGGGCAAGAAGTCAATGACAATAAGACTCGTAATCGGCTCGAAGGAAAAGACCCTTACGAGTGCCGAGATCGAGACGGTTGCCGCGTCTGCCATCAAGAAGCTCACAAAGAAGCTCGGCGCGGATATAAGAACGGTATAAAAGCATTATGACCTGCGCGGAAAACCCGCGCAGGTCTTCTTTATACAAAAAAGCGCCCGTTCGATTGAACGGGTGCTCTTTTTTGCGCGGCTTAACCGTGGTATTCGCCGTTGTACTGAATGAGAGTAGCGTCCTCAACACCGTTTATTGCCTTGATCTTGTCAAGGAAGAAGGTATCGTTCTTCTTGCAGTATACTTCGACCGCCATCTCAGTCTTTTCCTTACGCACGGTCTTTGACTTAACGAAATACTTCATCTTACCTAAAGCGCGGATAACGTTTTCCCCTGCCTCATCGGTGGTGTAGTGGATAACCGCTATGTATATTCTTCCCTTTTGCTGCTTGCTGTAGAAAAGAATTATCATTACTATCATCACGAGTGCCGTCAGGATAACCAGCATATACATTCCCGCACCTGCGGTAATGCCCGAGGTTATCGCCCAGAACAGATACAAAAGGTCCATCGGGTCCTTAATAGCCGTTCTGAAACGTACGATGGAGAGAGCACCGACCATACCGAGTGAAATTACGATGTTGGTGCTTATCGCAAGAGTTACCATCGCGGTAAGCAGGGTCATTCCGACGAGTGTGACCGCGAAGCTGCGCGAATAGATAACTCCAACGTAAAATTTACTGTAAACTACGTAGATGATCGCTCCCATAATAAGCGCGGTCACAAGTCCGAGCAATATGCTCGTAATGCCGGCTCCGTCAAACGCGCCCGATTCAAGTATTGATTTTTTGATAAAATCCTGTACGCTCATTTTTTCACCTTCCTAATTCTCATACCAGTACTTAAAGCTGTTCATATATTCGGTCTTGTCATAACACAGGACGTATTTTGACACCGCGGTAAATTCAGATGCTCTGTCGGGGAGTATCTCGCGCACCGCTTGGGGTAAAAATTCGGTGAATTTTACCTCCATTACGCATTTGCCCGGCTCGAGCACGTTCAGAGTCGGCAGGGTCGGGTCGAAAATATCAAATCCGCCGATCGCCGCTCTGACGTCCATATCAAAGGTTATTCTGACCGTTCCCTCGTCGATTATCCAGGGCTCGCGGTCATAGTCAACAATAGTCCGCGGTCTCATGCCGTTTGATACGCATTCAATATAAAATTCTCTGCATAGCGAGTGCGGACTTTCAAGCAAGAAGCTGTAGTCACCGTCGAGTATTTTATATACCTCGTCGCGTGTAAGCGGTGCCGCCTCCTTGTATATGTAGCTTCCGAACTTCTTTTTCCTCTCAAGCTTTATGCTTTTGTCGCTGCAATCGTATATTCTGATGCGGTACTTTTTTCTCTGAAGCACGCCCGCGTCCTTTTCCTCGTACGCGGTCTGAAAATAGTCATCAAAATAAAGACTTCTGAGCATATATCCGCCGTTTGTGGCGTGCTTGTCAAGCTTGAGTATCGGGCTCAGACGGCTGCATACCGCCGCCTTCTGCGCCGTATCTATCAGATACTTCCATTCGTTTCTGTATCTCTCAGCCTTCGACATAAACGTCCTCCACAACATTGCCCTTTGAGTCGATATAGAAGCATTTTGTGCCGTAGACCTTACCGAGCTCCAATACGTAATAGTCAAACGCATACTGCTCGTATCCGCTTTCATTCTTGGCTCTTACTCTTATAAAGTACTGTCCCTCGGGCAGCTTGTCGAGCTTGAGTGCAGGAAGCTTTATGTTTTCTTCCTTGTAGATGATATCGTTGAAGGTATAATCTCTGGCAAGCTCAAAGGTGTAGGTTATTTTTTCGGAATTGAAATCGTAGGAATTGTCCCAGACGAACTCAAGGCCGTCAGGCTCAAGCCTCGGAACACCGATATAGAACGGCTGAGGCTTTTTTAACGACTCTACGTAATAATTGTAGCTTATCTCTATCTCGTTCGGGATAGCGGCAAGTATTCTGTCGTATTCCTCAAGGGTCAGAGGCATATACATTACGTCGGGCATTGAGTAGAGGTACGGCTTTAACACCTCTGCGTACGCGTTTGCCATTTCGCTTATTCTCTCTGCGCTCATATACTCGCGCAGCTCGTTTATGGCGTTGTCAAGCGCGGTGCGGTAGCGCTCGGATTTGAGCGCTCGCTGGAACAGGATATTACCCCAGTAGTTGCTTATTCCCGTTTCCCACTCGCTGTAATCACTTCTGCCCTGATACTCGTACTCCTGTCTCTTGAATGCGGCATCGTTATCCCAGGAATAGAAATACCATTTTTCAGAGTTAAGGGGTGAGTAGATATAACAGTTTCGGCTCTGTGTGTCAACGTTTCCGACAAGTATCTGGAACGCCATCCAGTACGAGAGGTTTTCAATATCGAAGTATTTATCGAGCACCTCGTCGATGGGTATTGCGTAATCGTTTACGTCCTTAAGCATTTTTATAAGCTTTGAGTGATCATCGTCACCCTTGGTCTCAAGCATATACTCAAACGCCGCTTCGTCAAAGTCAGGGTCGGTCTTTAACTTGATAACGTCGTCGTATCTGTAAAACTCGAACGAGTTTATTTTGTAAAGATGTCCGTTTTTATCAAGTCCGTGCGCCTTTAGCGCTGTCTTGTTGAGCTGCTCGACCTGCGTGTATATGCCGTAGTCCTCAAACTCACCGCTGCCACCCTCGGTCGTGTCCTTTACCCAGAGATTAACGAATGTGGTACGAAGACCGAGCATCTGATCAATGTCTGCCATAAGATCGTACGCGATCTTGTTTCTGAAGCGCATACCGTCCGTCATATGCTTATTGAGCGCAAGGGTGGTCTGACCTCTCCAAGAGCCTTTATTGTCTTTTATGCTGATTTTGTAGTTCTTTTGAGGATTTTTACTCGAGGTCTGTCCTCTTATCTGTATCGTGCAGTTTGATGAGACCTGACCGTAGCCAAGCTCTCCCTCGACAAGACCGTTTTCATCTCCCACCTGTAAAAGTCCCGCGACCTTATATCTGTCGATACCAAGCTCGTCATAGTAGTACGCCGAATAGGTGTTTATCTCCTCCCAGGTGTGATCGGTGTTTTCGGCAGCGTTTCCCGTAGAAACAGTCAAGTACATCGTGACTACCTCCAAGGGATCGTAAGCTTCATAAAGTAGCTTCTTGTCCCTGAGGTGCACCTCGTTTATCGAGGCGCTTTCCTTTTTCTCCACATCTGCGCCAAGACTTTCGCCTACCGTTTCGGCAAATTCACCGCAGGACGCAAATGTCAGCGCCAGAAGCACAAGAGATAATGTTAATACAATTTTTCTTATCAAGCTCATTTTTTATCCTTTCTGCCGAATTTCTCGTCCATAAAAATTCCGAGTCTTGTAAAGAATCCACTTCTGTCCTCTGCTACAAGCGGCTGAGCCGCGAGAATGTAATACGGGAGTCTTTTCGTGAAGTAATCAAGTCTGGCGACAGCGACTACCGTAAAGGCGAGCGACGCCAACAAAAATCCAAATCCGTAATATACCGACGGAAACAGAAGCGACACAAGGGTGAACACCACAGAGCCCGCGGCAAAGACCGCGGTGGAGATGAGCGCGCCCTTGTAGTCGGTAAAATACAAAAGTATCAGCATAAGCATATTTCCGACAGCGTAAAGCCCGTATGCTACGCATAGGGTTCTGAAGTAGCCTCTCATCATTTCATTGAAGCCGAGAGGAAGCGCGTCGAGAAGATATCCGCCGACAGCTATGCAAACCGCCGTGAACAAAAGCTGCTTTATCGCGGTGTAAAGAAGCTCTGTTTTAAGGGTCTTGAGCATTTCCTTTTCCGCTTGCTTTATGTCACCGATAGTTCCCTTGTCATTATATAAGCTATAGTGATTCCTGTATTTTGAGTAAAAATTGACCTCGACCGACACCACGAAATTGACGGTCGTCATTATGGTGGTCAAAAAGGCTATCAGCGCGGGGACATCGTGAAACGGTGCTCCGTAAAAGAGTCCGTGCACCTGCACTCCTATCTCGCTGAACCACATTATAACGAGGTGGGCAAACATTCCCACGTTCACGAGAAGTCCCGTAAGCGCAAGAGGCAAAAACTCATCTATCCACTTCAAAAAGGTAAACGCACCAACGTCTGATTCAGGGAAATATCCCTGAAGCAGCACTACGTCCCATATCATCATTATTCCGTATCCCACGGTCACCGCAAACAAAAGCGATTCTATCGCGGGAAGTCCGCACTTGAGAAGAATAAATCCAATCACAAATATCGACAATATCGACGTTAAAAACGATATGAAAATGCTTCTGTAATCCTTTATTGCGCTGAGGTAACTCATCGCGTTCCACACTATTATCAGCTCGTTAAAGAAAACGAAGCACAAAAACTGCTGCAAAAGCGTTGCGCCCGAAAAGAAGAGGAAGCTCCCGTACAGGATACTGCCCGGTATCATCATTATCACGCTTGAGCCCCAGAAGGACGGAAGCACCGCCTGATGCTTTTCCTCGTACATCATATCGGCGGCAAATCTGGTCACTACCATTGAAAAGAACGCCGTTGAGATAATGGATGCAAGCAGAGTGTAGGTTATCATACAGATAAGCAGCTCTCTGTTATACACGTGGACCTCGTAGAATGAGCAAAGCGCCATCAGACCGAGCAAAAGCAATACTCCGAGCAGCATAGGACCCGCGCACACTACCGTGGCGTAGCCGAATGCCTTTACCGATTCAAATATTCCTCTTTTGGCAAACAGACGTTTTAACTCAAAGCCTATGCCTGCCACTCTTCCTCTACCTCCTTGTAAAGATCTCTGTATTTTGTAAGCATTATGTTATACCTGAAGTATTCGTAAGCTCTTTTCTGACCCGCTTCACCGCATTTGAGTATAAGCTCCCGCGAGTTACAGAACATTTCCATCGCCGAGGCAAGCTTTTCTCTCTGCATAGGAGGCGCTATAAATCCCGCTTTCCCGAACGGGTCGCCCGGCTTGCCGTCAAGAAGCTCGCTGCAGCAGCCGACGTCCGTTGTCACCGCAGGGCGTCTTGCCGCAAACGATTCAAGCACAGACAGCGGCTGTCCCTCGGATATGCTCGTTAAAAGAGTGAAGTCCAGCTTTTCAAAATATTCTATGATATTTACTCTGCCCGTGAATATTATTTTTTCCTCAAGTCCGAGCGAGCGCACCAGCGCATAGCACTCCTCTGCGTACTCCTCGTCGTCAACGCCTCCCATTATGTGAAGACGCGCGTTATCGACTCTTGAGCAAAGCTCGAAGAACGCATATATCATAGTCTTAATGTCCTTGATGGGCGCAAGACGCACGACCGCACCGATATCTACCATTCCGTCCTCCTTCTTGAGAGGAATGTTGCACAGTCGCTCATAGCTTATTCCGTTTTCAATAACACGGCATTTTTCAGGCGCACAGCCCATATCTATCTGCGTATACATCGCTCTCGTAAAAAGCGAGGTCACGCGGAAGGCTCTCTCGTAGATAAGGTCGGAGAGCATATAGAAAAAGTCTATCCATTGCGGCTTGAAAGCACGTGCGACCCACTTCGCGCGGATTATCTCCTCTTCTCTTTCGCGGGTGTATATACCGTGCTCGGTAAGAAGCAGGGGCTTTTTGTTTATGTATGCGCCCATTGAAGCGAGAAGTCCGCCGTATCCTGTCGAGATGGCGTGATACACGTCAGCGTCGGGGATTTCGGTGCCCATCAGATATAAGACGGGCAAAAGTCTTGAGCGCACCGAATGAAACGCATCCGAAAAGGCGATATACGGGAACTCCCTCTCGCAGGTTTCGGTCAAGATCTTAAGAAAGCTCTCGCTTTTGAGGTACGACATCGGGTTTATCTTCTTCACCTGATACATATCGAAAAGCAAATCCCAGTTCGGATGATCAGAGGTCACCAGACGCGAAAGCGCTTCTCTTTCAGATGCGGTAAAGCTATGAGAAAGCACGCCCTTATCACGCACTCTGAGCGCGTCGTCGAGGAACACCTGATGCACCTCGCTCACGTTCTCGGGCAGCTTATATACGAATTTGTCGCGATCCTCGGCTTTGGCGCCGATGACCCAGAGAACAAACTCGTGCTCGGGCATTTCGGTTATATATTGGTGCATCCAGGTGGACACGCCGCCGTTTATATAGGGGTAGCACCCCTCCAAAACCAAACAGATCCTCAAAGCTTTTCTCCTATTTCAAGAACACGGTCACCGTGTCCCGCTTTGCTTCAACAAGGTACAAATTACCGGTCACCTTCGTAAGTCTTCCGCCGTCGACCGTAAGCGGCTCGTCCTCGTTGAACCTTACAAGCAAATATGCTTCGTCATAGAAATTTCCTATTTTCAGAATAATTTTATCCTCACCCTTTTCGAGTGAGACCGTGGAACCAATATATCTTTGTAAGGCTCCGGACATTTCGCTTGCCGTAAAGTTCCGTATCATAGGCGCGGACGAATAAAGCCAGCTTAAATAATCGTTAAAGCCCGCCTTAAGTCGCTCCCAGCCAAGCTCTGCTCCGCGCTCGGGGTCAAGCGAGTCGTCGGGGTGTGTAAAGTGACTGTTGGCGAAATGCAGATTAAGCTCTGACATTATACCGAGTCTTGTAAACTCGTCAAGCTCACATCCTGAGGCAACACGCGGAAGGTCAACGATTCCGTTTTCATCAACGTTATATTCCTGTATGCAGGCAAAATCGAGCTGATCGTCGGGAAGATATATTCCCGATATCGTTCTTATCTGCGGATACTCACTTATAAGAAACTCCCTGCCCTCATCGGACAAAAGGTTTGACGGAGGAACGTAAACAGACATATTTACGTCGGGAAAAAGCTCGTCGCAGAATTTGACAAGCTCGTCAAAAGCACCCTTCATAGCACCTGTGCTATCCCATATCTTATAATCGTATATGCCCTTGTAATCGGCACCCTCAAGGCAAAGCGGCTGATGATTGTAGCCGTGGTAGCCTATCTCTCCGCCCTGTCTCATAAGCATATTTCCGAAGTTCAAGAAGGTTCCCTTGTCGGGTGCGGGGGCGGTCGTACCGTCCACCACGTCATCGTAGCACTCTATCGCAAGTCCCGTGTACTTGATGCCGTATCTGTCGGTGAAGTTCATCATATCGGGCCACCAGATGTTAACGTAAAAATCACGAATGGTGGTGTTGTAGTCCCTTTCTATGTACTCGCTCGAGCCCGACGGTATCTGCGACGGGAAGTCGTCGAGGAAAAAGGTGGAGGCATTTATAACGGGGTACGCCACCACGTCCTTAAGCAAGGTGTAGGATGCCGCAAAAAAGCCTCTCGTTACCTTTTCGTAAAGTCCGAAATTGTTTATAACGAATTTTCCCTCGCCGTACGCGCTTTCCCATATAAGCGGAACTCTTTTTTCATCATCCGTGTACGCGTACACCTTCGCTTTTTCGGTAAGCTGGAGAGCCAGCGCCGAATCGAACGGACTCGGAACCGCAAAGCTTCTGCCACCGCCGACCATAAAGTCAGCGTCAACGTATATGCTTTCAACCATTGTATTTTCGTATGATGCCTCGGCAATACCCATCATACCCTCTAAGATCGCCGAGTAAAGATTCTTTCTGAGTGTCAGCGGAAAATACACTCCTCCGCCCTCTCGCACATAGTCGGCGAGCTCCAGCACCGACTCTCCCATTGTCTCAAGGTCAACGAGGAGCACCGTCACCGCCTCGTAGCCGTCAAGCTCGGGGACCGCCTCTTGTGCAAGGTCAATGGAAAGATAACCTATCTTCATATCCTTGTAGGTGACCTCAAACTCTCTGTACGCGATAACGCTCTCGATGCTCTCGCTGTTCCAGAGCAAAAGGTCTGTTTTCGGAAGCTTCTCCCACGCTTCTTCTTTGGTAACTATTTTGTCTACGGGCATATATCCCAACGAGCGATGCTGATAGTTATAGCTTATTCCGCTTCTCTCGATAAAGCAGATGACGGCGATAAGCGTAAATATGGCGGCAACCAGAATAATACCGCCGAATCTGAAACCGTTTGCTTTCTGCTTCAGCTTTTCCAAAACGCCAGCTCCTCCTTTGCCCTTGACGAGAGGTATATTCTGCCCCTATCGGTTTCATCTATAAGCTCCTTGATACCATCTGCATCTCCAAGCGCGGCAAAATAGCGAAGCCTTAGTATCACGGATTCCTCGCTCGTCGGCCACAGCTCGACCACCTTATCGATTATTATCTTACAATCGGTATAATTTCCGAGCTTGAGCTCGTTTATAGCAAGTCTTACGTAATCCTCAAGTCCGCCTGCCATTGATATTTTCTTTTTCGTTAAAGTGGAAAACAGAGTCCTGTTCATCACCTCGACCTGACCCTGCATAAGTCCTTGCTCAAGGCAGCTCCACAGGAAATTACAGTACTCCTCAAGCACCTCGTAGTTATCGGGGTCGCGGGAATATCTGTTTTCAAGCTGTTGGAGAGTATAATCGTTTTCCTTGGATATCTCCACCATCGCGGTAACCGCGTAGTGCACCACCTCGGTGTCCTCGTTGTTTCCTGCCTTTTTAAGAAACTCAACGTATTCCTTGGGGTTATCGTTGAGCACGTCCATTATTATCTCACGGCGCTCTCTTGCCGAGTTTAC
The DNA here is from genome assembly GCA_045536775.1 of Eubacteriales bacterium. Lineage (GTDB taxonomy): Bacteria > Bacillota > Clostridia > Oscillospirales > CAG-272 > UBA4717. The sequence continues at coordinate 10,784 of JAZSOD010000092.1, forward strand.
AAGAAGCGCCTCCTCTATCGGTACTATCGAATCCGCGCCCTTGCCCTCGTCTATGGTGACGCTTTTGTAAAGCTCGGACTCAAGCTTCATCTTTTCTACCTGAATATCGTATTTGCCGTCAATGTACGCGCCCACGCGCAAATGCAGTATAAGCGCCGTAACAAGTCCCCAAAGGGGGATGAGCAGCACCACGAAAAACATATATTTATGTATTCTCAGATGCCCGAAGGCTATACCGAGAAGCACTATGACAGAACAGAGGATATGTACTGCCAGAAGTATTAAATATAGCTGCATGACATATCTCCTTTCTGTCTGCTTGGTTAAATTACGGTTACTTCTATGTCAAGTCCCTCAAATCTCGGGAGTATTACCGCAAGATCCGCTTCGGTGGCCTGCGACAAGAGCAGCCTTAGGTGTCCGTCGCCGACGTCACCGAGAATATCGTTTGCTCTGATGCGTCTGCCGAGAATATCGTCAGTCTCGGCAAAGCTGTGTCCCTTGCGGTCGATATCGAGTGCGACGAACGAGAAGACCTTTTTCTGCGCCATATTGTTGAAGTCCTCAAGCATTGCCGCAAACTCCTCTGCCTTCATCACACGCGTACCCTCAATGTATCGCTTCTCAAGCATTGCCTGATTATAGTCAAGAGCTCTGAAAAGCGACATCTGCACGAGGTCGCAGAGTATCTTGAACAGGTTTACGTAGTAAAGAGAACGCTGGTCGATACCGACGGTCCAGATAAATATGAGAAGCTCTATCTTACCTGCACGGCTTACCCCCGCAGCATAGCTCGGAAGCTTCGGGTCAAGCTCGGTGTTTCTCCATATTTCGCCCTCGTACACGCGCTTGAGGACAGATGCGTAGGTATCAAGGGATATCGATTTTGTAATGTCCGCCGATATATCTCTCGATGCAACCTCAAGTCTTCCGAAGCGGCTTTCGGAATTGACCGAATAAACGCTTATGCTTTTGTTTTCAAGGACGTCCTCGAAGGTTTCCATTATCTTGAGATAAAGCTTTCTCGGCTCTACCGTATCAAGCTTTCTCGTTATGTCGAATATTTTTCCGAAGCTGTCCTTTGAGCCGATTATCTGCTTTTTGAGATCGCGTTTTTCTCTGTAGGTGTCATCGTAAAGCTCTCTTGTGAAAACAAGCTTTTCTTCAAGCAGGTCATTCTGCTCTGCCGTAAATTTGATTTTATCATCGTTTTTAAGACGAACGTAGCCGCATACCGATCCGACGAGGAAGTAGAATACGAACGCAAGCCAGTTTGAGGGCTCGTAGAATATGGTCAGCCACTTTGTTCCAGACGCGAGCTTTGCAAAGAACCACGCAAGCGACGCAAGTCCCGACGCCGCAAGTCCCCACGAAAGTCCGTGTACCGTCGCCATTATAACGATAAAGATAGTTCTGAAATCAACTATCGAGAAATATATAGACGAATCGGTTATATGTGTCAGAAGCTCGGATAGCCAAAACATCACGATAAGCTCAAGAGTCTTTACAACCGTACCGTGACTCTCAAGCCACGCGCGAAGCTTATCAAGCCAGGTATCCTCCTTTGACTTTTTGGATAGCCTGTACTTACCGTACTCCTCCTCAAGCTCCTCGAGCACCGATATCTTTGAAAACCAACCGTACTGATTGCGTACGGCTCTGTTGTTAGTTACAAGCTCCTTCGCCGTGTTTTCTCCGGTAAAGTCAAAAGCCACGCCGCCCTTGAGCTCCGATAAGAACGCAGACAGGTCTGAGAAGGTTATTCCGAACTCGTCGTTTATGGTAAGTACTCCCTTTCCCGCCGTCCAGTTGTCTACGAGTCTGCTTATAAGCTCGGCAAGGTCGCCCGTGGAGAGAAAATAGCATTTTGACGTAGGCAGCTCGCTTATAACCACCTTGTCGCTCCTGTCCAATTTATCAAACAGCATATAAAGCCAGTCGTTTTCCTTGACACCGCTATACAGGTACGGAATTCGTATTATCTTTATATCAAGTCCATGGCTCTTGGCGTAATACTCACAAAGTCTCTCGTTACCCTGTGCAAGAACGCCTCGGTCATTCTGACCTTCAAACGCGGCGTCAAGTGCCGAGAAGTAAAGGAGCTTTACGCCCTTTTGATTTTCGCTTGAATATCTGAGCACCTCGCGCAGCTCCTCCGAGTCGCTTGCAAGGTAGCTGTCATAGGTAAGGTCTCCCGCAAGATACACTATAACGTCAAAATCATAAGTTTCAAGTATCGCTCTTACAGGGGGCTCTGCCATATTGAAAATTTTAAGTCCGCGCCTTTGCGTAAGCTTGCTCTCGCCGGCAATGACCACGTCGGCAAGTCCAAACGCCGTTTCTATCATTTCCTCGGTCACATATCCCACGTTTCCGGCGAAAAGCACCTTCTTCGGAATAAATACGGTCGGATCGGAGATTACGCTTCCTGCCCTCTTTAACCTGTCTCTGATATCGGTGAGGACCTTATCGTTTACCACGTGAAGCAAGCAGTCGATAAGCACGGGGTCAAAGGCTCCGCACATTCCGTTGGATATCATTTCTATAGCAACGTCCTGAGACAACTCGTCCTTGTAGCTTCTGGCACTGGTGAGCGCGTCAAAGGCGTCGGCAAGGGATACCGCCTGTGCCGACACGGGAATATTATCTCCTTCAAGACCGTCGGGGTAGCCCGTGCCGTCAATACGCTCGTGGTGGCTTCTTGCGATGTCCTTCGCGTGCTTCAATATCACGGGGTCAACCTCACTCTCGGCGCGTGCTATTATATCGGCACCGAACGCCGAGTGCTTTTTTACGATATCAAACTCACTCGGAGAAAGTCTGCCCGGAAAATTCAGAATACTCGCGGGGATCTTGCTTTTTCCGATATCGTGAAGCGAGGACGCCACCGATATCAATGCGATCGCCTCGTCGTCAAGTCCGAGCTCAGGCTTCATACGCCTTAACTGATGAAGAATAAGCTCGGTGAGCATTCTGACGTGAAACACGTGGAATCCGCTTTCGCCGTTAAGAGTCTCGGGAATGGTATCGTTGGAGATGTATTCGGTTTTCAGTACGTCAACGCCGTCAATATTCTCGAAAACGAGAACAGGGCTCTTCTTTTTTGAATCCATGACGCTAAAATCCCTTCCGAAAAAATAAAAGGCCGCAACAAAAAGTTGCGGCCAGTCAACCATACAGAAAAAACTGCTTAGGCACTAATGCTTTGCGTCCCAACCTTTCGGCTGGTTTGCCAATTTATTTACCTTAGTATTATAACTCATTATTTTTAGTTTGTCAACTCAATTGTAAAAAAATTATAAATTTTATTTAATTTACATTTTTTCACGGGTCCACACACCGAAAATAAAGACTCGAAAAATTTTCCGATACGCTCTTATCGGTATCAAGATGTCCGAAGTACCATCTGCCGTATTCAACCTCGTTATCAAACTTGTCAAGAAAATCCGTCAGCTCTGCTTCATTCTGATGAGGAGCATCACCGAGCGATAGGATCGCGTTTGTAGGTGCTGTGTGGGTCAGTATTATATCCACGCTCATACTATGCCTTTGAAGGTTTGAATATGCCGCGCTATATTCCTCCCCCGTGGGCATCTCCTCTTCCAAATAGCTTTCGTGAACCTCACGCATATATCTGTCTGCAGAGTAAGCACCGCCCATAGTAAAAACTCTTTTTTCTTCACAGAAGCGCGGCTTTGCCAGCGCACGTCTGTATATTTCAAGAAAAGCGGTGGTCTTACCGAATCCGCCGTCCGACACGAGCTTTATTTTTTGCTTTCTCTTTGAAAGAATATCAAGTGCATAGGTTGGAAAATCCACAACGCCTCCTCCCCGTTTCGTTCTTTTTCTACATTAACCAATGTTTTTCGTTTTCTTCAATGGATATTGCACATTTTTTGTTCCGGAGAGAGCGCTGGCAAAAAAAGCACTCGCCGAGGCGAGTGCTTTCGTTTTTTATTTAAGCTACCGTGAATTCCACGGAGGAGGTACCGCCGCCGATATTCAGAGTAAGCTCATACTTACCTTCTGCAAGAGCTTCATCGGGAATAATGGTGATGTTCTTGCCCGAACGATTCATAGTGAAGTCGGTGATATCGACCGTCTTACCGTTATGCTTTAAGCTCTTCATAGAGATGCCTGTGATACCGTCAAGCTCAAAGCCGCAGGTCACGCTTATCTTGCTATCGTTGTAAGCAGCGGTGAGGGGTGCGTCACCGAGAACTATGATAGACGTTACCTTGCCGCTTTCAGTTACGTACTCAACGTTTGACATATACGCAGAGGAGAGCTTGAGGCTCTTTACGTCGAAGTCTTCGTCAATTTCAAAGATATTTACGTTTTCTGCGAGGGCAAACGTGTCATTACCGATGGTTACGGTACCGTTTGTATAGCCCGTAATGATACCGCCCGCAATTTCAGCGCCTACCGCAGATACCGTTCCGTCGTTGTTGAGCTTGTAGTTGTTGCCGGGTACGAGATCAGAGCTTACGGAGTTGAGCTGTTCTACGTTACCCGTGTCAAGATTGAGAGTATTATATACCGTGTATACCTTACCGTCAACGTACTCAATACCGATGTACTCAAGTATCTTTACCGCCTTGACCGTGCTCGTTGCACCGCCGATGGAGCCGTTTGAGATATAGAGGTATCTTATAGTCTCAACGTTACCGATCTCGTTGTCGAAGATAGCCGCGATATACGCGCCGTCCTCTACCGTGATGCTTCCGTCAAACTCGCCCTTTCTTACAACGTAATCGCCGTCACTGTCGCCGATTATGATAACGGTATTCTTACCTGTGATAAAGTCGGCGTTGCCCTGGAAAGAGGAGGTGGAGGAGACGAAGGGGGACACGCCTGTGTCAAGCTCGTAGCTTGCGCCCTTGTCTGTGAAGGTCACATCGTTAGCTTCTTCAACTATTACCGCAATCTCGTCAGCACCGTTTACGTTCTGTACGAACTGGTCGCTTCCGGAGTTGATAATGCCATTGTTTACGACGTAAGGAATGAGACTATATACGCCGTCATCGTTTACGGTGTATCTGTAAGCCTTGCCTGCCACTACACCTTCAGTTTCGGAGAAGATGGACATTACGTTACCGTCGATGTTTACCTTGACTGCGTAGCCGAAGGTGCCGTTAGTGAATACGGGTCTGGATTCTGTAAGAGTGATGAGGTAGTTCGATGCAGAGCCGGTCTCGATACCGTCGCTTATCGCGAGGATCATACCGTTAACCGCAACCACGCGTACCTTTTCGCCTACGGTAAGCTGGTTCTTGATGGACTCAGCGGTGATTCCGAGAGCCTCGCAGCCAAGCTCGTAGGTGGTGTTGCCGAGTCTTACGGTAGTGTCGGTAAGTCTGTTTACCGTCTGAGCCGCGGACACGGGAACAACGCTTGCAATTTCAAGGGACTTGTTTGCTTCGTTGTAGTAGTAGAGAACGTAATCGCCGTCATCTGCCTTAGCAGTATTTACGATACCGCCCTCAAGCTCGTTTGCCTTGAGACCGTCGGCGATATTGTACTCGCCCTTGCCCGAGATCTCGAGCTTATCAAAGCTGTAAGGCTTGATGATTATTCTGCTTGCGACCTCGTCGCTTCTGTTATCAAAGATAACTCTTGCCTCGTATACTCCGAGAAGTGCCGCGAGAGCCTCGTTAGAAGTGATCTGAGCAAGCTTTTCATCGTTATCGTATGCGAAAACGAGAAGCTCGTTTGCGTTTGTCGAAAGCTTATCGGAAAGCTCTTCTACTACCTGATACTTAACGCCGTCTATCTCGATGTGCTCGATAGTATCGTTCTTTTTGAGGACCTCGATGCCGTCTGTGAGCTTGTCCTCGCGTCCGATCTCGGTTGCACCGAGAACAGATGCGTTCTTCGCAGAATCGATGCTGTAGATGACCTTTACTCTCTTTCCGAGGTTTGCGTTTGCATCACCCTCGAGTCCGAGATCCGCATAAGGAACGGTTATCATCTTGGAGTCGCCGTTTTCATCTTCGTAGGAGAGGCTGACAAAGCCTTCCTTAACTACTGTCTGAGCTGTGCCCGTGGAGTAGTCGTTTGTTGCAACTACGGTTGCTTCTTCAAGCTTATAGCCGAAGATCTTTTCAATAATAGTGCTTGTTTCAAAGAGTGTTGCACCGTTTGCGGCGGTCTTCGGAATAATGTATTCCGCTGTGAGCGCATTGAAAAGAAGCGCTGCTGTCTCGCCACGGGTGAGGGTCTTTTTGTAGTCGATATCCTCAAGCTCGATATCGAGGTCAAGCTTTACCGCGGAGTTTATGTAGGTCCACGGATAACCGCTTACCATCTTGTCATTCTCATGACCGAGGATACGTACAAGTATCGTCATCGCATCCTGAAGTGTGATGCCCGCTGCGGGATCAAACTTGGTCGCGGACGTACCGATGATGTAACCGTTTGCATACGCCCAGGAGATAGCACCGTTATAGGTGGGGTCTCTGAGGTCTGTAAAGGGTGTGGTGTTTACCTTGCCCGCGTTATCGTTACCAACCATAAGTCTGTAAAGCAAAAGCGCCATCTGGTCACGTGATACGGGTGTTTCGGGAGAATATTCGGTAGCACTTGTGCCAACCGTTACGCCGATGTCTGAAATGATATTGATCTGCTCGGCATATTTATAATCATAAGGAACGTCGGTGAAGTTCTTAGCCGATGTGCTGACTGCAAACGTGCTCATTATCATAAGAGCCGCAAGAGCCAGAGACAAAATCTTTTTGAAATTTTTCATCAAAAAACTTCCTCCATAAATATTTTTTGAGAAGCATCCTGCACCCCCGTCACCGAGGTCTGCCTCGCTTCTGCGTAATTATGATAACACAGCGCCCATACCGCTTCAATGGGTTTTACTCCTTTGTAAGCGCTTTGATATCCGTGTTAACATAATGCCGTATTTCTTGGAAAAATATGCTTTTTTTATTCGAAAATTTCGTTAATCGGGTGCAGTTGTGAACGGTATCTTAACGAAGCATTGCGCAAATTGGATACAGCACACCCCCCTCGTACTGCTTTGTGCCTCAAAGATCAACTTTTGTAAAATCGTACCAAAAAATTGTAATATTTGAGTAGAAATCAACCGTCGAGATATGATATAATTATGATGAATTACTATATATGAGGAGAAAACCATGAAAAAGTTCTTGCTTCCTCTTGCCTTTATTTCGCTTTTAATAGCATTTTTTGCGCTTTCAGCGTGCGCAAAAGACAATGATTTCAAGCTTTTTACGGCAAAGGAACTCGTCACGATCATGCCCGCAACAAAAGGAAGCAAAGGATATCAAAGTGTAACTAAGTACAATAACACAAACTACGATCACGGAATCTGCGAAATCAGCTTTACTAAATAAGATAGGAGAAATTTAATGAGAAAATTTGTTTCATTTGTCTTGGCACTTATTTTGATTATGTCTGCCGTAATTTCCGTTTCAGCCGCAAATTGCGGTGACGTAAACGGCGACGGTAAGATCTCGTCATTGGACATAGTAGTATTATGTCGCTATCTGGCAAATTGGTCCGAATATAAAAATATTTCCAAAGAAAATGCTTATATTGATGATGACAACCAAATAACGTCAAAAGATGCGATTATACTTTCCCGCCATCTTGCAGGCTGGACAGGTTATGAGACCCTTTTTGGCAAAATTCCACTTTATGATTTCAAGGTATTCACCGCCGAAGAGCTTTACGGCATTATGCCCGTGGAAAACGGCACTCTTTCGGATGACGGCGAATACATCCGCTTCACGGGCGGCGACATTGCGTTTACCATAAACGATCTCGATCAGTTTGACACGTCGGTATATAAATATATGGTAGTCGGCGCGAGAGCGAGCGAAGCAAACGGTAATGCCGTTCCCGCAAACGCTTATATGTGGTATAACAATGACCCTACTGCAGTTGGTGTGCGGTATGGATTTTCGTCAAGCTTCGGTCAGTGCTGGAGCTGGAAGTCCAAGAACATGATAACCGAAACAGACGTCTTTACCAAGCTTAACTTCACGGTAACCGACGCAAGGCGAGAGGATGACAAATCGAAAGACATCGACTACTCCCGCGGAATGTCGTCTCTTGTGCTCAAACCGTATATCAGCGGCAGTGGTATGCTTACAGAGGGGCAGACGTTTGATGTTCAGTACGTAGCCTTCTTCAAAACAAGCGCGGAAGCGGAAAGCTTCGACTACAGTGAGCTCGTAACTTCAAGAATTGCTCCCCGCAGTCCCTACGAGAGAGGCGAGACACGTCCTGTCGTAGTACTTAAGTTTGACGATCTTGGAAGAGCATCGTACAATGAAAACTTTGACCGCGTTGCACAGATACTTGAAGAAAGAAATATCACCGGATCATTCGGTGTAATTTCATACCGTCTTGAGGAAGAAGCCAACGCATCTGTTATCCCGTACATTCGGGAGTGGGACGAGCAAGGCATAGAAATGTGGTGCCACGGATACTCGTCCACCTTGGAGGAGTTTTCAACAGACCCTTACGATACTCAGCTTGCAAGCCTCAAAAAGGCTCTCGATGTCGTAAAGGATATGACAGGAATTGAGATGAAGAGCTTCGGCTCAGGCTACGGCGGCAAGAGCAGAGATACCCTAATTATGGTAAAGGACCACTTCCCCGAAATGAATACCTTTTACCACGGCTATCTAGATTACAACGTTTCGAGCGTATATCATCTCACAAAACCCTGCGGAATAGAGGTTGGTGTAGGCGAAACCGACATTAATCGTTTCCTTTTTGAGTACACTTATCAGAAGCTTAACTCTCATATATACATCCAGTCTCACCCCGGACAGTGGAAGGAAGCAGACTTTGAAAACTTTGAGAAAATGCTCGATTATCTGATTGCAGACGGCTGCACGTTTATGACTCTCTCTCAGGCAGCGGAAGATTATTATGCGAGAAAACAGATTGAGGTAAGAGTTGAGAACGAATACGTAGAGTTCGACACTTTCCCCGTTACACAAAACAATGTCATATTCGTTCCCTTCACAGACGTTGCGAAAGCACTCGGCGCGACAGTTAAGACAAGCACATCCCTAATTACCGCAACCAAGGGCGATTTGAAGATTGTTCTCACGGGCAACGCCGTTCAGGTAAACGGTTCTGCCGCTACACTTGAAGCCGCGCCCATCACGGTTGACGGAACAATACTCGTTCCCGTAAGCTTTGTGTCAGATGCGTTTAACGCATTTGCACATTGGGACGTAGATACAAAAACAGTAACTCTTATTCCCGAACTCGGCAAGCAGGAGCTCCACGAAACAGGACTTGAGATTATCAAGGCAACATACGACGACTACCAGAAGGATCCCGTAATGCTCGGCGAGTTCTCGTTCGACGGCAACCCCGAAACCGCTTGGTACTGCGAGGGTAAGACCGACAGAGAAATCGTGTATGAGCTTAAAGAAGTCTCTGACGTCGAAAAGGCGGCTATCATCTGGAAAGCACAGAGTGCGCCGTTCGAAATCTACACGTCAAGTGACAACGTAGACTTCACACTTGCAGCAGAGGGCGTTTCCCCCGAAGATGTTGGTACAACACAGACGGTAGACATAAATAAGGAAGCAAAGTACATCAAGGTAGTTACAAAGTACAACGGCGTAAATTACGACCACGGAATAGCCGAGATAAGCTTCAATCCGGACGAAAATAACGTGCAAAATTATTACAATTATAAGGTGTTCACTGCCGAAGATCTTTACAGCATTATGCCCGCACAGGATTCGGGTACTCTTTCGGATGACGGAAGCTACATTCGTTTCACGGGCGGAGAGGTTACGTTCAGCATAAACGACATAGATCAGTTTGATATGTCAACCTACAAATATATGGTAGTGGGTGCGCGTGCATACGAGACAAACGGAAACACCGTACCGGCATTCGCGTATATGTGGTACAACGACAACCCCGCACTTGGCGCGAGATACGACTTTACGTCAAGCTTTGGTTACTGCAGAACCTGGTACTCGAAAAACACAATAACCGAAACAGGAGTTTTCGAGAAGCTTAACTTCATCGTAACCGAGGCAAGACGTTTGGATGACTCTACGAAAAACATTGACTACTCCCGCGGTATGACGTCTCTTATACTCAGTCCGTATCTCAGCAGCAAGGGTATGCTCACAGCGGGTCAGACGTTTGATGTTCAGTACGTAGCCTTCTTCAAAACAGAAGCTGAAGCGGCAAGCTTCGACTATGCCGAATTTGATCCCGATATGGCATCTCCCGCGAGTCCAATGACAAAAATCGAGCAGCGTCCCGTTGTGGTTCTCAAATTTGATGACCTCGGAAATCCGGCCAAATTAAACGGCTTCAGCCGCATTGCCGACATCCTTATCGAAAGAGAGCTTCCCGGCACGTTCGGCATAATCGCAAAGAATCTTGTAAGCTCTTCGAGTGCAACTGCAACTGTTTGCCAAAAAATCGCAGAGTGGTCTGCGCAAAACATTGAAATGTGGAGCCACGGATACGAGCACTCACAAGAAGAATTCTCAACGGCATCGTACGACGAACAGCTCGAAAGCTTCAAAAAGGCCCTCGACACCGTAAAAGAAAAAACCGGAGTTGAGATAAAGAGCTTCTGCTCGCCCTACGGCAACGCCACACGCGACACCCTTATTATGATAAAGGATAATTTCCCTCAGATAACCTCCGTCTTCAACGGTGAGGTAGACCTCAACGTTTCAAACTTATATCACATGGACAATCACTGCAAAATAGAAATATCCTCGGGAGTAACAGACTACAACTATTTCCTTATGCAATACAGTCAGCAAAAATATAATTCTCATATCTATGTTCAGATGCACCCTGCAAGCTATACAGACGCAGATATTGAAAACTTCGAGAAAATGCTTAACTTCCTCATTGCAGAAGGCTGCACGTTTATGACTCCCTCTCAGGCGGTAGCAGACCACTACAACAGAAAGCCTGTTGAAATAAGAATTGCAGACGAATACATATCGCTTAATACCAGTCCTGTAATTTCGGACGGCATCGTATTCGTTCCGTTTATTGAAGTTGCAGAAGCGCTTGATGCTGCTACTTTGGAAAGCGAAAATTCAATAATTGCCGAGAAGGGCGATTTGAGTATTACAATAACAGGCGCGTCCGCTCAGATCAACGGCGTTCCCGCTACGTTTGAAGCGTCACCCATAACGGTTGACGGCACTCTGCTCGTTCCCGTAAGCTTTATTTCCGAAGCGTTTGATACCTTTGCACATTGGGAGGTTGACACAAAGACAGTCACACTTCTCCCGAACCTCGGCAAGCAAGAGCTTGGTGCAAACGGTGTTGAAATCGTGGGCGCTACCTACGGCGACTATCAGAAGAACCCCGTAATGCTCGGTGAGTTCTCGTTCGACGGCAACCCTGACACAGCGTGGTACTGCGAGGGCAAGACCGACAGAGAAATCGTGTACGAGCTTGCAGCTACGGAGACCGTCAAGACTGCCGAGATAATATGGAAGTCACAGAGTGCGCCGTTTGAGATCTACACTTCAACCGACGGCGTAAGCTTTACACTTGCGGCAGAAGGCACTGCACCCGAAGCAGCTGACGAAAAGCAGACCGTAAATATTAATAAGGAAGCAAAGTATATTAAGGTAGTAACTAAGTACAACGGTGTAAATTACGACCACGGTATCTGCGAAATTAGCTTTACAAAATAATTTCAAGGAGTAAGTTATGAAAAAAATATTTTCATTTGTTTTAGTTCTCACGCTGATATTCGGAGCCGCACTCCCCATATCTGCCGTAACCGATGGTGATGCTGACGGCGACGATGATACAACCGCAAACGATCTCGTTGTACTTTCGCGTAATATCGGCCCTGAGTATTACGATTATAAGGTATTCACGGCCGAAGAGCTTTACAACATTATGCCCGCGAAAACGGGTACTCTTTCGGATGACAAAAGCTATATCCGCTTTACGGGCGGCGACGTTGCGTTTAGCATAAACGATCTCGATCAGTTTGACGTGTCCGAATACAAATATATGGTAGTCGGCGCGAGAGCGGGCGCGGCAAATGGCAACGCCGTTCCTGCAAACGCTTATATGTGGTATAACAACGACCCTGCTTCAGTTGGTGTTCGGTATGGCTTTTCGTCAAGCTTTGGTCAGTGCTGGAGCTGGAAGTCCAAGAACATAATAACCGAAACAGGAGTGTTTACTAAGCTTAACTTCACGGTAACTGACGCAAGGCGCGAGGATAACAAAACGAAAGACATTGACTACTCGCGCGGCATGACGTCTCTTGTGCTCAAACCGTATATCAGCGGCAGTGGTATGCTTACAGAGGGGCAGACGTTTGATGTTCAGTACGTAGCCTTCTTCAAAACGGAAGCAGAAGCGGCGAGCTTCGACTACAGTAAGCTCGATGCTTCGAGGATCGCACCCCGCACACCCTACGAGAGAGGCGAGACACGTCCTGTCGTGATACTCAAGTTTGATGACCTCGGAAGAGCATCGTACAATAAAAACTTTAACAGAGTTGCAAAAATTCTCCAAGAAAAGAATATTACCGGCTCGTTCGGTATAATTTCATACCGTTTCGAGGAAAAAGCCAACGCATCTGTTATCCCGTACGTTAAGGAGTGGGACAAGCAAGGTATTGAATTCTGGAGCCACGGATACGCGCACGGCGAGACGGAGTTTTCAACAGACCCTTACGATACACAGCTCGAAAGCCTCAAAAAGGCTCTCGACGTCGTAAAGGAATTGACAGGAGTTGAGATAAAGAGCTTCGGCTCACCCTACGGCGGCAAGAGCAGAGATACCCTCATTATGGTAAAGGACCACTTCCCCGAAATGAATACCTTTTTCCAAGGCTACTTGGATGACAACGTTTCGAGCGTATATCATCTCAGAAAGCCCTGCGTAATAGAGGTTGGTGTAGGCGTAACCGACTATAATCGTTTTCTTTTTGAGTACACTCAGCAGAAGCTTAACTCTCATATATACATCCAGTCTCACCCCGGGCAGTGGAAGGAAGCGGACTTTGAAAACTTTGAGAAAATGCTCGATTACCTGATTGCGGACGGATGTACGTTTATGACTCCCTCTCAGGCGGCGGCAGATTACTATCAGAGAAAGCCGATTGAGGTAAGGATCGAAAACGAATATATTAATTTTGACGTAAAGCCCGCTCTTATTGGCGGACGAACAATGGTTCCCCTCAGAGGCATTTTCGAAGCTCTTGGTGCCAAGGTGGAATGGGACGGCGCGACCCGCACGGTCACCTCGACTAAGGACGGCGACACCATTAAGCTTACTATCGGAAAGCCCGAGCTTTACAAGAACGGAAAGCTTCACTACACTATGGACGTCGTTCCCGTTATAATTGAAGAAAACGGCGAATCGCGCACGCTCGTTCCCGTCAGAGCAGTAGCCGAAGCGTTCGGCTCACTCGTTCACTGGGAGCATTCGACAAAGACGGTTACCATAATCCCCGAGCTCGGCAAGCAGGATCTCGGCACAAACGGTATCGAGATCGTGAAAGCCACCTACGGCGACTATCAGAAGGACCCCGTAATGCTCGGCGAGTTCTCCTTCGACGGTGACACAAAAACCGCGTGGTACTGCGAGGGCAAGACCAACAGAGATATCACGTACGAGCTTGCAGGTACAGAGGCCGTCAAGACTGCCGACATAATATGGAAAGCAAAGAGCGCACCGTTTGAGATACACACGTCAACCGACGGCGTAAGCTTTACACTTGCGGCAAACGGTGTCTCTCCCGCTACTGCAGGTGAAAAGCAGACAGTAAGTATTGATAAGGAAGCAAAGTATATTAAAGTGGTAACAAAGTACAACGGAGTAAATTACGACCACGGCATTTGCGAGATAAGCTTCACAAAATAATGTAATGAATCCCCCGAGAACCGCTTAAATTGCGGCTCTCGGGGGATATTTCAAAAAATAAAAAAATTTTCAAAAACCTATTGACAAGCGTCACGGTATATGATACAATAATCTCAGAAAATGATAATGATTATCATTATTGATTTTGAAAGGAGAAGCCGGATGGAAAAGTGCTTAAAGAAATCTAAGCAGCGCGACGCGATACTGAACCTGCTCAAAAGCGTAAAGTGTCACCCCACTGCCGAGTGGATATACACGAGCCTCAAGCCCGACTTCCCGAGTATCAGTCTTGCAACGGTTTACAGAAATCTCAATCTTCTCTGTGAGCTGGGCGAGGCTATCAAGATCGAAGTCGGCGACGGGACCGTCAGATTTGACGGCGACATCAAGGACCATTATCATTTTTTATGCACAAGCTGCAAGGAGGTAACGGACATCAACGGCGGCAGATTCGACATAGATTCAGACGTTGAATCAAGGCATAACGTGAAGGTCAATTATCATTCGGTAGTATTCTACGGCAGCTGCGGAAAATGCAAGTCCTAAGCTTACGCGGTAAGCAAAATAAAGTTAATTATTTAATTCATATTAAAAGGAGAAAAAATTTATGAAAAAGTTTGTATGTCCCGTTTGCGGTTACGTTCACGAGGGAGAGACCGCGCCCGAAAAGTGCCCCGTTTGTAAGGTTCCCGGCGAAAAGTTCAGAGTAATGGACGAAAACGCTAAGCTCGCAGCTGAACACGAGTACGGTGTTTACGCAAAGACCGTTAAGAACAATCCCGACATAAGCGAAGAAGACAAGAAGTACATCTTTGAACAGCTCATGGCTAACTTCAACGGCGAATGCTCCGAGGTTGGTATGTACCTCTGCATGGCAAGAATTGCACACAGAGAGGGTTATCCCGAAATCGGTCTCTACTGGGAAAAGGCAGCTTTTGAAGAAGCTGAGCACGCAGCAAAGTTTGCAGAGCTTCTCGGCGAGGATCTCGAGCCCAATATGAAGGCTACAACAAAGGATAACCTCAAGTGGAGAGTTGACTGCGAATACGGCGCAACACAGGGCAAGTTTGACCTCGCGGCTTGCGCAAAGAAGAACGGTCTTGACGCTATCCACGATACCGTTCACGAAATGGCTCGTGACGAAGCTCGTCACGGACGCGGCCTTGAAGGACTTCTCAAGAGATATTTCAAGTAATTTTAGATACGAAAGAATAAAGTTAAATATCCTCTGAGAATGGCTTAAAATAAGGCTTTATAAGGAACAATCACGAAACACGATTATCCAATCACGGTTAATCGTGTTTTTTTGTATCTAATCGTATTTTTTCTCTTGTGGGCAAATGGTGGGCTGTGGGCAAATTTTCAGCTCAAAAAAATAGTTTGCCCACAAAAATCGCTACAACCCCTGATTCTATGCGGTTTTGAAGCACTTGGAAAATGTCGAAATGTGGGCAAAAAGTTTTTTGGTTCAAATCTTAAGGTTTTGGCGTTGCAACTGATAAAATTAAAATGTACCATTTAGAAGGAGGTTATTTTTATGAAAGGCAGCGTCAGAAAAAGAGGAAATACTTGGTCATACAGAGTTGATTTTGGTAAATCGGCGGATGGCAAACGAAACCAAATTGAAAAAGGCGGATATAAAACAAAGAAGGAAGCAGACAAAGCATTAAATGATGTTTTGTTTCAATATAACAATACAGGTGATTATGTTGAAAATCAGAAGGTAACATTTCAGGATGTATATAAAGAGTTTATGGCAACGGAAGCACCTGCAACAAGAGCTTATGCAACATTAAAATAATACTGCGTTGTTTAACGATTTAAGCTCATTAATTTTTTTGCCGTATGCGATATGCAGTAATATACCGTCATCGGCAAGACCGCATAAATAGCTTGTGTTTTTGGTTGAAATATTAAAAATTCTACTGTCCTTATCATATGTAATTGACATAAATACACCTCATTTCAAATATTAAAACAATTATACCTATGCCAATGTCTTTTGTAAATACCAATATTTTTAATTTAAGGATTGTAGCCAATGTCTTTAGTACTTAAAAACTTCACAGTGGAACTATAGCACACTGTGTTGAAAACTCGCCTTATCATGATAGAATTTAGAAAGTTAAACACACAGAAGATAATGAGTAATCTATGAACGTTTTTCTTATATGTTTTCAACAAGATGTTAATGTTTTTTAGCAAATAAAGCAAAATTTCAAAGGAATTTATAATAATTATGTTATATAATTAATTGTGAAAGGAATGATTTGTGTGTATAAAAAGCCTATAAGAACAGAAAAAATAATCCAGTTTGGCGAAGGAGGCTTTTTGCGTGGTTTTGTTGACTGGATAATACAGATAACAAACGAAAATACAGACTTTAATGCAGGTGTTGTGGTAGTTCAGCCTATCGAAAAAGGTATGTGCAAAAACCTGGCTCAGCAAAACTGTGTTTACACTCATGTTATGCGAGGCATTAAGAACGGAACTCCTACAGTTGAAAAGAAACTAATTGATGTAATAACACGCACAGTCGAACCATACGATGACTTTGAAAACTATATTGACCTTGCAAAAAATCCGGATTTCAGATTTATTGTATCTAATACAACTGAGGCCGGAATAGCATATAATGATGATGACCTGCCTGAAAAGGCGCCGAATGTTACTTTCCCTGCAAAGGTGACACTTCTTCTTAAAAAACGTTATGATTTGGGTCTTAAAGGCTTTATATTTCTCCCATGCGAGCTAATTGAAAGTAACGGTGAAACCTTAAAGCAGTACATACTCAAATATGCAAAAAAATGGGGGTATGACAAAAGCTTTGCAGACTGGATAAATAATGAAAATATGTTTTATAACACATTGGTTGACCGAATAGTAACAGGCTACCCTCATGATGAAAAAATAGATGTCGGCTTTGATGACAATATGCTAAATACAAGCGAATTATTTCATTTGTGGGTAATTGAGGGCCCTGCCGAAATCACAAAGGAATTCCCGTTTGACAAAGCAAATTTAAATATAGTAGTTACAGATAATCTTAACCGGTACAGAACACGCAAGGTACGCATATTAAACGGTGCTCATATATCAATGATACCATACGCAATGCTTGAAGGCATTGAAACTGTGGGCGATTGCATGAAGGACGAAACAATGTCAGCTTTTGTGAAAAAATGTGTATATGACGAGGTAATACCTACTCTTGACTTGCCGTACGAGGAATTAAAAAACTATGCAGACGATGTGTTTGTACGCTTTGAAAATCCATTTATTAAACACTTATGTGCATCAATTTCGCTTAATTCAGTCAGCAAATTCAAAGTGCGTGTATTGCCGTCAATACTTGAATACATAAAGCGTAAAGGTTCTTCACCGGAAAATCTGATGCTTTCATTTGCAAAGCTTATTGAGTTTTACAAAACTGATATGCCAAATGACGACGAAAAGATTATAGAGTTTATGAAATCTGAAGATATTGATACAATTTTGGCAAATGCAGAACTATGGGGACAGGATTTAAGCTTCCTGGCTAATGCTTTGAAAAAGGTGCTGAAATGATAATACATCCTTTAGATAATGTAGATATCAATTTGAATGATGGTCACAAATATGCTCTTTGTGACATAAAAAAAGGGGAAAACATTATAAAATATGCAAATCCCATAGGCCATGCAACAACTGATATTATGACATGCGAGCATGTGCACACTCACAATATGAAAACTAATTTAAGTGAACAAATTGATTATAGCTATAATCCACAATATACCGCTATAGAAAGGGTTAATACTGACAAATTCTTTATGGGGTATCTCCGTGAAAACGGTGATGTGGGAATACGCAACGAAATATGGATAATTAATACGGTAGGTTGTGTTAATAAAATTGCAAAAAAACTTTCTTCCCTTACAGGTGCATATTGCTTTGAGCATCCGTTTGGCTGTTCACAGCTTGGTGGCGACCATAAAACAACTCAGCTTATTTTAAAGGGACTTGTAAACCATCCGAATGCGGCGGGAGTATTGGTGCTTGGACTTGGCTGTGAGAATAACAATATTGACGAGTTTAGAAAGATTCTCGGAGAATACAATCCCAACAGAGTTAAGTTTTTAAATGCACAGGATTTTGATGATGAAATTACTGAGGGGGTGAGACTTATAAATGAATTAAAGCAGTATGCCCAAAGTTTCAAGCGTCAGCCTGTGCCAATAAGCAGACTAAAGATTGGTCTTAAATGTGGTGGCAGTGACGGGTTTAGTGGTATTACTGCAAATCCGCTGTTAGGTAGATTGTCAGACAAAATGATTTCATACGGTGCAAGCTGTGTATTAACAGAGGTTCCTGAAATGTTCGGTGCAGAGCATCTTTTAATGCAACGCTGCCCAACAAAGGAGTTGTTTGATAAAACTGTTGACCTTATAAATAACTTTAAGAGTTATTTTATAAGTCACAATCAAGTGGTTTATGAAAATCCATCACCCGGTAACAAGGAGGGCGGTATAACAACTCTTGAAGAAAAATCCTTAGGTTGCGTACAAAAAGGAGGAACAAGCGAAATCGCAGATGTTCTTAACTATGGCGACACACTTACAAAAAACGGACTGTCGCTGTTAAACGGTCCAGGTAATGATATTGTTGCAATTACAAACCTTACGGCTTGCGGAGTACATATGATACTTTTTACCACAGGAAGAGGAACACCTGTAGGCGCTCCTGTACCTACAATTAAGGTTGCTTCGAATAAAACACTTGCAGAAAAGAAAAAGAACTGGATTGACTTTGACGCATCACCTGTGTTGGAGGGTAACGAGTTAACAGATGCTTTTATAAATTATGTTATTTCGGTAGCGTCAGGCAAGGAAACTGCAAACGAAAGAAATGACTGCCGTGAAATATCTATTTTCAAGGACGGTGTAGTTTTATAAAGCCGAAAAATTATTGGTGCTTAGGTAATTTTAAAAAATTAATATAATATTATGAAAAGAGGTATGGTTTATGAACAAAAAGAAAAGATATGTGCAGGTTGGTGTAGGCAGCCGTGCGAGGTTTTTTTATCAGGCGATAGCTGAGGATTTTTCCGATACATCGGAAATTACAGCGTTTTGTGATATAAACAGAACACGCCTGGAATATGCAAAAGAGAGCTTGATGAAGAAGTTTAATTATCCTGAGGTTGCTCTTTATATGTCAGATGAATTTGACAAGATGATTGAGGAGCAAAAACCCGATTATGTTATTGTTACATCAATAGACAGAACTCACCATAAGTACATCATAAGAGCAATGGAGCTTGGTTGCGATGTAATAAGTGAAAAGCCGATGACAATTGATAATGACAAATGCCAGGAGATTTTGGATGCGGCAAAGAGAACAGGCAGAAACTTAAGGGTTACGTTTAATTATAGATATGCACCGCACAACTCAAAGGTTAGAGAGCTGATTATGAATGATACTATAGGAGAGGTTAAATCGGTTCACTTTGAATGGATGCTAAACACATCACATGGTGCGGACTATTTCAGAAGATGGCATAGAAATAAGAGAAACAGCGGTGGTCTTTTGGTACACAAGTCAACACATCACTTTGATCTTGTTAACTTCTGGTTGGGAACAAAGCCAAAGCAGGTATTTGCATACGGCGATTTGATGTTCTACGGCAGAGATAATGCCGAGGATAGAGGTGTTACAAAGTTTTATCCGAGAGTTCACGGCTATAAAAATGCTGAGGGAGACCCGTTTGCACTTGTTATGGTTGGAAACCAAAATTTTGAGGGATTGTATCTTAATGCCGAGCAGGATGACGGTTACATTCGTGACAGAAGTGTATTTGGCGACGATATAAGTATTGAGGACACAATGGGTGTGCTTGTTAAATATGAATCCGGTGCGATACTGTCGTATTCGCTTACAGCATATTCGCCAAAAGAAGGCTTCCGAGTTGTATTTACAGGTACAAAGGGCAGAATTGAGCTTGAGGTATGTGAGAATGTATATGTAAATGGTGCAGGTAATAAGAATTTAGAGGGTGCGGCACGCTCAAAGAGTATTGTTGTATTCCCGTTGTTTGAGAAACCATACGAGGTTGAAATTCCCGAGCTTAAGGGCGGCCATGGTGGCGGCGACCCCGTACTGCTTAATGATATATTCGGAACACCGGAACCGGACCCACTTAACAGAGCAGCATCACATATCGACGGTGCGATGAGTATTCTAACCGGTATTGCGGCAAATAAGTCTATTGCATCAGGATTGCCTGTAAATATCAAGGGTCTTGTGGAGTTTTAATCGAAAAATAATTTTAAAATTTATAAATTTTATCATAACACGAGAAACCCGCCTTTTAAACGGCGGGTTTCTCCGTATTATGTATTAGGCTTTTTGGGAAACTTTTTATAAAACAACCAAACAATTTAGATAAAAACTCATACTTTTTGTGTTAAGTCCTTATCATCTTTTATTGGTATTTTTGGTAAACTCCAACGATATTTTGTTGCCAACATTCGTATTGCAAATACCAAAAGCATTGATGAAATTGAAGCTATTGGAATATTTTCAATGTATTTTCTTAGTAAGAAGTGCAGAAAACTACCAAAAATTGTCGCCATTGCATAAACGTGTTTTTTAAAAACATAGGGGGTTGTGTTGGTTAATATATCACGAAAAATACCGCCGCCTACACCTGTAATCATACCAAAGGCAATGATAATAAATCCATTACCCGAAAAACCGTTTGCGTAGCCGACTTCTGAACCGATTACTGTAAATGCTGCCAAACCAATTGCATCAAAAAAATTATTGGCATATTCTATTTTTATTCTAAAAGCGTTAAATCTTTTTCTATTTATATATGGATGATTATATGATATACACAGCAAATGAGCCCGTCTATACTGTTGTTACTCAGCAAAAAGGACTTTATGCGGCTAACGGTAATTTAAAAACCGGAGCTTTGGTAGCTGATGAAACTCTTACATTCAAAGCAAATATTGCTAACCTTGGTAGTGATAGTGCATATATAATTTTATATGTGGCACTGTTTGAGGATAATACTCTGATTGATGTAGTTCCGAGCAATGCAAACCTATTTGCCAAAGATTTCTGTGATGAAATAGAAGTTGACATAACATTGCCTGAAACTTTTGACAGCAATAAAGATTATCAAATCAAAGGATTTGTTTGGGAAACAGATACACTTAAACCTGTTTCATTCCCATTGCTATATAACTAATGATTTTAAATACGCCCGAAGTGATATTCTTCGGGCGTATGATTTTAAAGAATTTAACAGAGGGTTAATTATGGAGAAAAATAATTATATAAGTAAAAAGTTCCCTTGTTTTATACATGGCGCAGACTACAATCCTGAGCAATGGATAAGAGACAAAGCCATTTGGGATGAAGATATGCGGCTGATGAAATTGGCAAACATTAACGAAGCAACTATTGGAATTTTTTCTTGGTCAACGATTGAGCCTGAAGAAGGCGTGTTTGATTTTTCGTTTCTTGATGAAATTATGGACAAGTTATATGCCA
>JAZSOD010000086.1:0-8159 GCA_045536775.1 Eubacteriales bacterium
GTTGTCGGAGCCATCTGTCCGCCGGTCATACCGTAGATCGCATTGTTTACGAAGATAACGGTGATGTTTTCACCTCTTGCCGCACTGTGTACCGTTTCAGCAGTACCGATAGCGGCAAGGTCGCCGTCACCCTGATACGTAAATACTATGTTGTTTGCATCAGCGCGCTTAACACCTGTTGCAACTGCGGGTGCACGTCCGTGAGCTGCCTGTACCATATCTACGTTGAAATAGTTATATGCAAATACAGAGCATCCAACGGGTGCAACGCCTATTGTTCTGCCTGCAATTCCGAGCTCATCAATGACCTCGGCAACAAGTCTGTGTATAATACCGTGTGTGCATCCGGGGCAATAGTGGAGCACCGCATCGGTAAGTGCCTTCGGCTTTTCAAATACTACCATTAGTTTGTACCTCCGATCTTTGCGGCTTCCTCGATCTTATCGAGAATATTATCGGTCGTGGGAATCATACCGCCTGCTCTGTTACAGAGAAGAACGGGCTTCTTGCACTCAGTTGCAAGCATAATGTCCTCAATCATCTGACCCATATTAAGCTCAACCGACACAAACGCCTTTACTTTATCTGCCGCCGCGCGAAGCACCTTCTTGGGGAAGGGCCATACCGTGATAGGTCTTATCATACCTACCTTGATTCCCTTCGCTCTTGCTTCGTCAATAGCGTTCTGCGAAACTCTTGCTGCAACACCGAATGCTACGATACATATCTCAGCATCGTCCATTCTATACTCCTCGTACATAACCTCGTTTTCTTCGATCTGCTTATATCTCTCGAAGCGAGCGAAGTTGAACTGCTCGAGCTCCTCGGGCTTTAAGAAGAGGGAGTTTACAATATTCGGCTTACGCTCACCCTTTGTACCCGTAAGTGCCCAGGACTTATCGTATTCCTTTACTTCTCCCGCGTCAAGTGATACGGGCTCCATCATCTGTCCCATCGTACCGTCTGCGAGAAGCATTGCGGGCATTCTGTACTTTTCTGCAAGGTCAAAGCCCTTGAAGGTAAGGTTTACCATTTCCTGAATGGATGCGGGAGCAAGCACGATCATATGGAAGTCACCGTGTCCGGGACCTCTTGTTGCGTGAAAATAATCGGACTGAGAGGGCTGAATACCGCCGAGGCCGGGGCCACCTCTCTGTACGTTTACGATAAGCGCGGGAAGGTCACAGCCTGCAAGATACGAGAGTCCCTCGCTCTTGAGTGCAATTCCGGGGCTTGAAGATGAGGTCATTACTCTCTTACCCGTTGAAGCAACACCGATGACCATATTTATAGCCGCTATTTCACTTTCTGCCTGTAAAAATACGCCGCCGTCGATCTTAGGAAGTCTTTTCGACATATATGCGGCAACCTCTGTCTGAGGTGTGATAGGATAACCGAAATAATGGTGGCAGCCTGCCATTATAGCGGCTTCAGCCATTGCCTCGTTACCTTTCATCAATACCTTTTCGCTCATTTTTATCTCCGTTCTGCCGCTTTTGCGGCTCTCTTTTGTCTTTTTGTAATAGTGATTACTTTTCTACCGTGATTACGCAGTCGGGGCACATTGTTGCGCAGAAAGCACATCCGATGCACTTGTCCATTTCATTAACGGTTGCCGCGTGATAACCCTTTGAGTTAAGCTCGTTCTCCATTACCACGATATGCTTAGGGCACACCGTTGTGCAGAGTCCGCAACCCTTACAAAGCTCCTTATTAAACGTTACCTTTGCCAAAACATTCACTCCTTTCTGAGCCATGACTGTCTCACGTACAGGTCTATCGCCTGAACGTTTTCGATTTTATCCTTTAGTTTTTCATAAAGCTCTCTTTTGACCGTAGTCATTTTGATATCAAGTCCGCTGATACGCGAGAGCTCTTGTGCGGTGTCAACTGATGCAAGGACCGCATCCTCGTCAGTCTCCTCACCGAGATTTGAGTTGTTGATAATTCCCGTAAACTCAACGCCCGACGCCGCTTCTATTTCTCTCATAACCTCAAGAGCACCTACGGCGTCCGAGGTAAGAAATCTGTATTTATTGAAAACGAACAGCATTTCAAAGTCGTTTTCGCTCTTCATCATTTCGGCGTATCTGCCGAGCGCGAGTGCGCCGCGGTCATCTCCGCCCACGTCTGCTACCGCGAGGGTGCTTCTGTCCTCGAAAACCGTGTATATATCAGCAGGAAGTGCGGGGGTGTCAAAGTTTGTGTTGGCATAGCTTGACGAAATAAGTCTTACGCCCATTTTATCAAGCGCTTCTGCCGCGTCCTTGGTTCTGAAATACGGGTTTACGATGTCAATATCCGCGATATTCACCTTGCCGTGCTCTGCAAGAGCAAGCGCGTAGTTTACCGCAATATTGGTTTTTCCGCTGCCGTAGTGTCCTGCGAAAACAGTAACTCTTTTATACTTCAGACCTCTACTGTCCATTTGTTTGCGTCCTCTATCTTGCCCCACTGAATACCTGTGATAGTATCGTAGAGCTTCTGGCTGACCTCACCGATGGTATTGTTGTTGATGAGCATAACGTCATCCTTATATCTGAGCTTACCTACGGGAGAGATTACTGCCGCCGTACCTGTACCGAAGCACTCCTCAAGTTTGCCTGTCTTCTGTGCCTCGATAAGCTCGTCAACACTTACCTTTCTCTCTTCAACGGTAAGTCCCCATGACTTGCAAAGCTCGATTACCGAGTTTCTTGTGATACCGGGTAAGATACTTCCGTTGAGCATGGGTGTTACTATCTTGCCGTCTATCTTGAAGAAGATATTCATTGCGCCAACCTCTTCGATGTACTTTCTCTCAACACCGTCGAGCCAGAGCACCTGCGAATAACCGCCGTCGTGTGCCTTGACCTGAGCTGCAAGGCTTGCCGCGTAGTTACCGCCCGTCTTTGCAAAGCCCATACCGCCTCTTACTGCTCTTACGTAGTCATCTTCTATCCAGATACCTACGGGTGCAAGTCCGCTTTCGTAATATGCGCCCGAGGGAGAAAGAATGATAATGAAGAGATAGGTCTTTGAGGGAGCAACGCCGAGGAACTCATCCGTTGCAATTATGAAGGGTCTTATGTAAAGAGACGTACCGTCTTCAGTAGGGATCCAGTCCTCGTCAACCTTTACTATTGCCTTGACCGCTTCTACGAAGTCTTCGACGGGAAGCTCGGGGATACAAAGTCTTTGGTTTGTCGCATTGGTTCTCTTTGCGTTCATATCGGGTCTGAAAAGTCTTGCCTTCCCGTCAGCGCCTCTGTACGCCTTGAGTCCCTCGAACATTTCCTGTCCGTAGTGGAATACCATTGCGGAGGGCTCAAGAGAAAGGGGTGCGTAAGGAACGATTCTTGCATCAAACCAGCCCTTGCCCTCTGTGTAGTTCATCATAAACATATGGTCGGTAAATATCTTACCGAAGCCAAGCTTGCCTGTGGGCTTCGCCTTGGGTGCTGTTGTTTTTGTAATTTTGATCTCCATAACAAACTCCTTATTATTCGGTTACGATTCCGTCAACCTTTTTTATTTTAAGTCTCTCTACTGCGTCCTCGCGCATTTTGTACTTGAGGATCTTTCCTGCCGCGTTCATCGGGAACTCTTTGACAAAGTCGATGTATCTCGGCACTTTATGCTTTGCCATATGGTCGAGTACGTACTGCTTCATTTCGGCAACCGTCATCTCCTCGTTTTCCTTGAGGATGATGCAAGCCATAATTTCTTCGCCGTACTGCTCGTCGGGAATTCCGATTACCTGAACGTCGCGAACCTTGGGATGAGTATATATAAACTCTTCGATCTCCTTGGGGTAAATGTTTTCACCGCCTCGGATGATCATATCCTTAAGTCTTCCTGTTATTTTGTAGTTGCCCTCGGGGGTTTTGAGTGCAAGGTCGCCGGTATGGAGCCAGCCGTCCTTGTCAATTGCCGCCGCGGTAGCCTCGGGCATTTTGTAGTAGCCCTTCATTATGTTGTAGCCTCTTGCAACGAACTCTCCCGTTGTATTGTACGGAAGCTCGTCACCGGTTTCGGGATCCACTATCTTACATTCGATTTCGGGAAGTGCTCTGCCTACCGTGGTCACTCTGACCTCAACTAAATCGTCGGTAGTACTCATCGTACATCCGGGAGACGCCTCAGTCTGTCCGTATACTATGGTGATCTCCTTCATATTCATCTTGTCGATCACCTGATTCATTACCGCCTCGGGACAGGGCGAGCCTGCCATAATACCCGTTCTCATATACGAGAAGTCGGTATTTTCAAAGTCGGGATGCTCAAGCATTGCAATAAACATCGTGGGCACTCCGTGGAATGCGGTTATCCTCTCTCTGTTGATGCATGAGAGCGCCGACTTAGGTGAGAAGTACGGGAGAGGAAGCATTGTTCCACCGTGCGTGACCGTCGCCATCATAGCAAGCACCATTCCGAAGCAATGGAACATCGGTACCTGTATCATCATTCTGTCTGCGGTGGAGAGGTCCATTCTGTCTCCGATACACTTACCGTTGTTTACCACGTTATAGTGTGTGAGCATTACGCCCTTGGGGAAGCCCGTTGTTCCCGACGTGTACTGCATATTGCAGACGTCGTTCACGTCAACGGACGCCTCGTAGCGCATAAGCTCCTCCATGGGAACGCTTTCATGTCTGCGAACCGCATCCTCCCAGGTGAGACAGCCCTTCTGCTTGAAGCCGACCGTTATAATGTTTCTGAGGAAGGGGAGCTTCTTTGAATGAAGCGGCGTTCCCTCTTTGGTGTTTTCAAGCTCGGGGCAAAGCTCTGCCATTATCTGTGAATAATTGGAGTCTCTGTACCCCTCGGTCATAATAAGAGTATGGGTGTCGGACTGCCTGAGCAGGTATTCTGCCTCGTGTATTTTATATGCTGTGTTTACCGTTACGAGCACCGCGCCTATCTTGGTGGTCGCCCAGAACGCTATATACCACTGAGGAACGTTTGTCGCCCACACCGCAACGTGACTTCCAGGTCTTACGCCGAGAGCGATAAGGCTTCTCGCGAAGGTGTCAACGTCATCTCTGAACTGCGAGTAGGTACGCGTGTAATCGAGTGTTGTATATTTGAACGCGTACTGGTCGGGAAATTCCTCAACCATTTTGTCAAGCACCTGCGAAAGTGTTTTTTCAACGAGCGCGTCCTTTTTCCAGACGTATTTTCCATTTCCGCGCTTGTTTTCGTAAAGTGTCGATTTCTTTCTCGAAAGGCTTTCAAATCTCGACATATAGCTTACAAAGTGCGGGAAGATTATTTCAGGCTGATCAATCTCAAAGTCCCATTCGGGATTCCATTCGATAGACACGAAGCCGTCGTAGTTTATACTTCTGAGCGCTTCGATAAACTTTTCTATCGGAAGAGTTCCCTCTCCGATAAGACTGTACTCGTTTTCGCTTAACGAGTCCTTTATATGTATATGCTTGATATAAGCACCGAGGTTTGTGACCGTCTTTTCGGGGGACTCACCGTTTACTCTGTAAGGATAGTGAAGATCCCAGAGCGCCGCGATGTTATCGCTTGAGTAAGATATGAGCAGGTCACGGAGCTTATTCGTGTCCGCGTATATGCCCGAGGTTTCAACAAGGAGTGTCACCTTGTTTTCCTCTGCGAGCACGAGAGCCCTTTCAAAAAACTCTCTCACGCCGTCCTCGCCCGACGCCTTAAGTCTGACGTAGGGTACGCCGAGAGCCTTTGCCACGCTTATGCACTTGGTAAGCTCACCATACGCGCCATCTCCGTCTGCAGATATATCGCTTGCCATATCTATGCAGGAGATCTTGATTTTGTAATCGTAAAGCTTATGATACACGCTCTTTACGTCCGAGTCGTCCATTTCGCTGACACCGTGCATCTCAAAGCCGTTGAATTTATAGTCCGCGGCGAACTCAAAGTAATCCGCCATTGTATATCCGGACCAATGGTTTGTTGAAAAAGATAATTTCATTTCTATGTAAACCTGTCAAAAGGCTTCCTTTCGTTTGGGATTTCGTGTTTTCAGACCTGCTCCTCAAAGCAAAGCTTGTTCAGCGCGTTGATATACGCCTTGATGCTCGCTCCGATGATGTCAGTCGAAATTCCCTTGCCCGAATAGGGCTTGCCGTTTTCTCTGAGCTTTACTATGCTTGAGCCGACCGCTTCTCTGCCCTCGGTTACCGACTGTATCTGGAAGTCGTCAAGCTCGAAGTGGCGTCCGGTTATCTGCTCTATCGCAAGGAATGCCGCCGCAACGGGACCGTCTCCGACGCATACGCCCGATAATACCTCGCCGTTTTTTTCAAGCTCGATGTGAGCAGTTGACGAAATTACGTTACTGCTGTTTATAAGATAGCTTTTGAGCTTATAGGTCGCGGGAACCTGCATAGCGACGCTTGCTATTATCGCTTCAAGCTCCTTTGCGCCGACACTCTTGTTCTTGGATATCTTTTCAAATTCCTCAAAGACCTTTGCCGTGTCCTCCTCGGAAAGTGTATATCCGAGGCTCTCTACCGCCGCCTTAACGGTGGTCACGTCATCGTTGGTGCCAAGCTTGAAGTTCTCCTGGACACCGCTTACAACGCCGAGAGTATTCTTTGCGGCAACACCGCGTGTCATTATTTTGATCTTATCAACCGAGCTGTCAAGCACCGACATATTTATCGATGTGCTTACTCCGAGCGAGTCTGCCTTTGCACGGAAGATATGCGCGATGGCGCTGAGTGTCGGGTACTCCTCCGACAAGGTCGAGGTCTTTATCTGGGTTACGCCGTTTTTGATGCAGGATATGGTGCAAGCCGCCGCCATGTGCAGACTGTCGGAGCACTCAACACCGAGCTTTACGTCCTTAACCTCGGGAACCGCCTCGAAAACGTTTTCGATAAACTTACCGAACTCCGCGGGCATCATCTCTCCCGACGAGTCGCAAAGAGTTACCGTACCTGCGCCTGCGGCTACTGCGGTGCGAACTGCCTTGTAAAGCATTTCGGGCTCAGCGCGGGTCGCATCAAGCAATGATACCTCGACGTCCTCTGTAAGCTCTCTCGCACACTTAACGGTTGAGTCAAGCGCTTCGAGAAGTGCCGCGGGCTTTAAGTGATGTATGTATTCCATCTGTACCGTTGACACAGATGCCATAACGTGAAGTCTCGGATGCTTTGCATCCTTGATCGCGTTAAAGGTTTCTTCCACCGATTCAGCGCTTAGTCCTACAGGGCACGAAAGAACACTGTTCTTTATAAGAGATGCCGCCGAGTGAAGAAAAAGAATATCACTTCTTCCCTTTGTGATCGGAGCAGTTTCTATAACGCTTACGTTCAGCTTGTCAAGAATACCCGCAACCTCAATTTTTTCCTTGAAGCTAAGAGAGTAACCCTTGCCTTCTTCACGCAACGTAATTTCGGAAATACCAATACCAGTCATAATTCATACCTCTCTGACCAAGCGTTAAAATAAAACGACAGCTCTGCCTCAAAAAAAGCACAACTGTCAAACAAATCATTTCGTTAGTTAACCGTTTTAGTTTGCCTTTTTTGACTGCATATTCATACGCATAATAATTATGCCCGAAATAATTATCGCAGCAATAATATCAATGCGAAATATAATAATTAGCGCAAGGCATAGTAAAACAGACACTGCCTTGTAAGCAATGTCTGAAAAGTTAACAGTATTAAACAGAGCACGAAAACAAGATGCAACACGATTTGCACCCATTGATGTACTATTATCTGTTGTCTTACAGAAAAACATCGCTTTCGTCCTCCGCTAATTTTAGAAAATTATATCACAAAAACCGCGTTTTGTCAACAAAAAACAATGATTATTTCAAATTTATACTAATTTTCCAAATGCTTTTATTCCTTATATACGTCACACTGTCAATTTTAACAACTTCACTGCATAAATATGCAAGAAATCAATAAAAAAGACATGACCGACGGGCACTATATGCCCGTCGGTCATAGGCTTTTTTAGAATAATCCGGAGATCTTTCCGTTTTCGTCAACGTCGATCTTTTCTGCCGCGGGGGACTTGGGAAGTCCCGGCATTGTGAGAATATCACCTGTGAGAACTACGATGAAGCCTGCGCCTGCGGATATCTTTACGTTCTTGATGGTTACCGTAAAGTTTTCAGGTGCGCCAAGCTTTGTAGGATCGTCCGAGAAGCTGTACTGTGTCTTTGC
>JAZSOD010000071.1:0-16837 GCA_045536775.1 Eubacteriales bacterium
GCTTCCTTTGCTTCGGGAACGAGTGCCTTATTGCTGGACATAATAAATTCTCCTTTAGAATTAAACATTCGTGTTTATCTATATTTTCGACTCACCGCATAAAGATATTTCCGACAAATACTCATCAGTCACTGACGCGGCTCGTCTGATAGGTGAGCCGCTTTGCGACTCTGGTATTATTATTGACCGAAGACGTCATGTTATTCCGGGAATTTTTGGTTTTATTCTTTTTTATTCACCAAAGAATAAAACTTTCACCAAAGAATTTGTGAACTTTTATCGTCGTGATGTTATTATGCTTCATAGACAAGCATTTATAACTGTAAAATTATGCGAAAACAAAGAATCGGGTGCGCTAATATTCTTGTGATGTATTTCTTTGAATTTGTCAATTAATTGCTCATATACCCGAGAAAAATTTGGACCAAATCGTCACCGCTTAAATAAAGTTTTGATTTCAGCTTGCCTATTTCGGTACAGGTGAAGTCACTCTTGCCTGCCATTTTTATGTAAACCGAGGTCTTACTTAGACTAAGTGTTTCGGCGAGCTCAGACTTGATGCAAAATCCCCCGAATTTGATGGCGAGTCGGAGTAAATTTTAACAAAAAAGTCCTCGGTAGATGCTTTTTAGCATCTTCCGAGGGCATTTTTTTGTTTTCACTTGACAAGCTTTTCTCTTGCGTCTTTTTCTGCGTCCCAATTTTTGTTGTAGGACAAAAGCACGGACATTACTCCCGAGTCAACGGTGAGTTCACTTCCGCTGATGGTCTTTGCCTGATCTGAACACAGGAAATATGCGGAGTTTGCAATATCTTCGGGATATGATTCTATGCCGACGGGCCAGTTCGCGCGTTTCTTTTCATAATCCTCGGGCGTATAGTCGACCCAACGGTCGTTATAGACCGCGCCGACAATTATGACGTTACTGCGGATTCCGAACTTTCCGAGCTCATAGCACATATTCCTGTTCATAACGTCGATCGCGCCCTTTGATGATGCGTAGGTTATTCTGTTTGGAATGGCGCCCTTACTGTGAACCGAGCCGATGAGGACGATGCTTCCGCCTCTGCCGCCCTCGATCATAAGCTTTGCAGCCTCCTGACAGCAGAAAAAGTATCCTCTTGCATTACTGTTCATAACGTGATCGTACTGCTCGGGTGTTGTAGAGAGAATGCTCTGATTGTAACCCGGATCCGCCGCGTTCGTGACAAGCGAATCAATCCTTTCGAAATCTTCTTTTACCTTTTCAAACACCTCGTGGATGCTGTCGGGGTCTTCGGTTATCATTGCATAGCCGCGAGCGATAATATTAGGATATTCCGCCATGATCTCGGCAGCGGCATTGTCTGCGGCATCCTTTTTTCTGCTTGTGATGCAGACGTTGTAGCTCTCCTTGGCAAAGCGTTTTGCTATTGCGAAGCCGATGTTACGGGTCGCACCGGTAATTAAAACTACGGGATTATTATTCATAAGATAATCCTCCTTAAAGCTTTTCGATAGCATCGACGTGCGCACGGGCAAGCTCTCTGATGCCGTCATAATTCTCACTCTCGACGTATTCCTTCGTCAGAATGGTTATACCCGTACCAAACGCCTTCGCGCCGGCATTGTAAAACTCCGATATGGTCTGTGGATTAACTCCGCCCGTTGCCATAAGCGGAATGTGCGAAAGAGGAGCGCTGATGTTTTTGATGTAGTGTAAGCCTACATCGTCGGCAGGGAAGAGCTTTACAATATGTGCTCCCCACGAATATGCCTGTTCTATTTCTGTCGGGGTCATTGCGCCGGGAATTGAGATAAGACCAAGTTTTACCGTCTCTTTTATAACCGCTTCATTTACGTTGGGGGAGATAATATACTTCGCTCCCGCCTCATACGCGGCGTGAACCTGCTCGACGTTCAGAACGGTACCTGCACCAATAACGGCTCTGCCTTTCGCGGCTTTTACCATAGTTTCAATGCAAAGCTTGTTTTTTGCTATACAGTCGGGGTCTGACTGGTCAAACGTGCTTTCGATAAATCTGACACCGCCATCAATAACAGCCTCTACACACTTTTCAACTTTTTCCAAAGGTAGTCTTCGTGCGATCAGGACGAGTTTTTTTTCGAGTAATTCCTTCAGTATATCCATTATAACCAAGTAGCTCCTTTCGCGGTTGACGATACGTTTCTTGCAAACAGACGTAAGAACGGCTTGAATTTTTCCTCCTGAAGCTTCCAGTCTACCTTTGAAAGTCTGTCTGCTATTTCCTCGTCTGTAAGCTTTATGTTGATCTGTCTGTTAGGTACATCTATCGAGATGATATCTCCGTTTTTAACCACGGCAAGAGGGCCCTTGATCGCTGCCTCGGGAGCGACGTATCCGATGCTGAGTCCGCTTGAGCCGCCCGAGAATCTTCCGTCTGTAACTATTGCTACCTTATCGTAGATATCCATTCCCGCAAGCTCCTTCTGGAAAGCAAAGGCGGTAGTGCCAAAGCGACCCTTCGGGCCGAGGTAATTTATAACTACAACGTCGCCTGCCTTGATATCGCCGCTTCTGAGTGCCGCGATAGCATCGTCCACCTCGCAGAAGACCTTTGCCGCTCCTTCAAATTTCATCATACTTTCGGGAACTGCGGCAGTCTTTAATATTGCGCCCTCGGGTGCGAGATTTCCGAGAAGCACCGAGATTCCGCCGTCATCGGACACGGGGGCATCAAGCGAGTGGATGACCTTATCGTCATATATGGGGGCATCCTTATAGTTTTCGGCAAGCGTCTTGCCGTTTATGGTTTTGCAATCCGAATGAAGAACGGGGAGAAGGACGTTCATAAGAGCCTTCATTCCGCCCGCGCGTTCAAAATCGTTAAAATAGTAAGGTCCGTTCGGGGCAATTTCCGTTACAAGCGGGATCTTATGTGACATTTCGTCAAAGAAGCTCCACCAGTCTCTGTCGATACCTGCCTCGTGAGCGATCGCGGGGATATGAAGCAAAAGGTTTGTAGAGCCTGCGATGGCAATATCGGTGATGATCGCGTTTTCGATAGCCTCCTGTGTGATGATATCACGCGCGGTTATATCGTTCTTGACCATTTCCATAACGTATTTGCCTGCCTCGTACGCCATAGCACCGAGGCGCTTGTCGGTTGCATTCACGGTTGCGTTACCGGGTACCGTCATACCGAGTGCTTCTGCTATACAGCACATACTGTTTGCAGTAGTCATAGAGCCGCACGCGCCTTGTCCTGCGTGAGCACAGTAAACCATATCGTCGAATTCCTCACGCGACACCTTGTTCTGCATGACCTTACCGACGGTAGAGGAAACCTTGGTAAGACCTATCTCCTTGCCCTGATAGAAGCAAAGCGGCATATAACCGCCTGTTACCACGACCGTCGGGATGTTAAGTCTTGCCGCCGCCATAAGCTGACCGGGAACGATTGAGTCACAGGTGCCGAGAAGCACCATGCCGTCGAACATATTAGCTTCGACGTTAAGCTCTATTTCGTCTGCGATAAGGTTACGGCTCGGTAGCTCAATGTATCTGGGATCCTTTAATACCATACCGTCGCAAATGCCCGTTGTGGTAAGCTCGAACGGCAAACCGCCCGCTTCACGCACACCGTCCTTGACTCTCTGAGCGATCTCCTTCAGATGAACGTGTCCGGGGTTGTACTCGTTCCAGGAATTGACTACCGCGATGTAAGGCTTTTTGACCTCTTCCTTGGTATATCCCATACCGTAAAGAATACCGTCGCGCTTTACGCTTCCGATACCGAATTCCCATTTACTTCTTTCAAACATATTGTTACCTTCTTTCTATAAAACCGTACGTGCTTTTAGCTACCATAAGTTCTTCGTCAATAGGTGTGACAAAAACCTTCACCTTAGATGTGTCGGTTGAAATAAGCATCGGATCTGCGCCCGGCTTATTGTTCATTTTTGCGTCATCAAGCTCTACTCCGAGGAAGCTCAGTCTTTCACATATTGCCTTTTTGATAGGCAGACTGTTTTCGCCGATTCCGCCCGAGAAGCTGATAGCGTCTATACCGCCGAGCGCGGCGAGGAACGAGCAGATATACTTTGCGGTATTGTAGGTGTAGGATTTGATAACGGTGCTGTTTTCATCCTTTTCAACAACCCGCATATCGTTGCTTCCGCTCATACCGAGGAGTCCGCATTTGGTGCTTAAAAACTCTCTCATCTGGTCACAGCTCATATTTTCCTTTTTCATAAGGTAGAGTATCGAGAAAACGTCAACGTCTCCGCAGCGGTTGTTCATCGGGATACCGCTTTGAGGCGAGAAGCCCATACTCGTGTCGACCGACTTGCCGTCCTTTATTGCACAAACCGACGAGCTTCCTCCGAGATGGACCGAAATAATATTTTTTGCACCGAGCTTGGTTAGCCTGTACGCCGCGTAGCTGTGTGCCGCGCCGTGAAAGCCGTACTTGCGGATGCCGTACTTTTCGGCCATTTCCTTGTCGATCGAATATATAGCCGCGTAATCGGGAATAGTGTTGTGGAACGCGGTTTCAAACACTCCCACCGTAACTATTCCGGGGAAGAGCTCGTGAACGTTTTTTACAGCCTCTATGTAGGGGGAATTGTGTGCGGGAGCGACGAAATTCAACTCCTCAAGCCTGTCGAGCACCTTATCGTCTATAATACACGGGTAATTTATGTCTCCGCCCACAACCGTCTTGAAGCCGATTCCGTCAACGGCGCCCTTGCCACCCTCGCATTTTTCATCAATAAGAGCGAACACTCGCTCAAGGCAGGGCTTGTAGCCCGAGGATGCGTCTAAATAACCCGACTGCTTATCGCCGTTTACTTCAAAAACATAGTCGCTTTTGCTTGTGAATACCGAGCCGATCTTTCCGCTTGCTATCACCGTTTCGGTGTCCATATCGTAGTATTTGAACTTGAACGACGTGCTTCCTATGTTTAATACAAGAATATTACAAGCCATATTTGTCACCGTAAGCTATGAGAGCTTTTTCAAAGCATTCAAGGGGAACTCTTGCAATACCCGCTCCGAGACGTCTTCCCGTTGTGGAGATCATGCCGCCGTGGATAACGGGCTCAATTCCCGTTTCAATAACCTTTCTTATGTCGATTCCAGTAGGAGTACCCTTGTAGTTGAGCGCGGGAATAAGGTAGTTTGCATTCTCTGTTACTGCGATTTCGGCCATTTCGAGAGTTTGCTCGATGCCGTCCTTTAGGGTCTTGTCGAGAGAACGCATTACCGCGGGAGCAGCTGCCGCCGCAAATCCGCCGAGACCTGTTGCTTCAAGAATACAGCTGTCACCGATCCACGGCAGCACCTCGTCATCGTTAACGTCTGCGGCAACGTACTCGCCCGTAAGCTTAGGTGACGGCGCGCCGTGCCAAGCAGAGCCGAGTCCGCTTACCTTGATAGCGTAATCAACGCCGTTACCGACCATTGAGGTTACTATCGTTGAATAATCTACGTTGCGTATAGCCTCGAGCAGTGACATAGCGGACGCCATACCGAGAGGATGGAAGAATCTTACCGTTCCGTAGAGAAGGTCAACGCATTTCTTTCTTTCGTCGTTTGTGATATCCGCTTCAAAGAGCATCTTCATAAGCTCGTTTCCGGCAATAAGACCCGTTGCATCCTGTCTTGAGTGAAGCTCGTCGCCCATTTCCACGCCTCTTGTGAAAATTTTACGCATAGCCATACCGCCGTTTGCTTCAAGAACCTTTGTCAAAGCAGGAGCAATTATGTCGTGCACCATATCAAGATGCTGTCTGATGCTTTCGTTAAATACGCCCCAGCCTGCAAGACCGCCTCTGTTAGGACCTTCAAAGGGAGGGCAAAAGCCTCTGAAGCCTGTGTTTCTGTCCTCAACGATATTTACAGCCATAGAAGGAGTAGTGATGCCCGAGCCGGGACCAACGAGATGGAAATCGTTTGAGGAAACGAATCTGATCTCGCCGCGCTCAAGCATTCTTCTTGCCTCGTCCTCATCCTTTGCGTAGCCCTCGTACATAACGCCGTTTATTCCGCCCTGCTTTTGAGTCTCACACATTCTTTCCCACGGAATATCAGGACCGGAGTGCATGATCATACCGTCCTCAACTCCCGGAACACATTCCTTTGCGGGCTTTACACCGATCCAGTACGGGTCTGTGTTGTTGATGATATCTATAACCTTGTTGTTTGCTTCTTCAATTTTATTTTTGAAGTCGGAATAGAGAGTTTTTTCGAGGATCTCCTTCGCTCTGTCGGACACAACAATCTTTTTACCGGGCTGCCAGTTGAGCTGCTCGGCTGGGATACCCTGAGCCTTGATTGCGTCAGCAAAAACGTCTGTTCCTACGTTTATAACATTGATCTTTTCGTTTAACATTCATTTCTCCTCCGTTTTTCTGATAATATCCATTGCAAGCTCTGCCGCCATACTGTTTGTGTCAACGAGTATTACTCCGACGTCCTTTAGTATCTGCGCCTGTTTTTCAAAATCCTGAGGGTCCATATCGCTTCCGCAGATGGTTGCGATAACGCATAGGTGTCTGCCCTCGTTCTCGGCGCGTTTTTTCTCATCTGCAATTACTTGTGCCATGACTGATGCAGGGTCAGCATGCAGAGCATAGCCGAGCAAAAAGTCAAGGTATATAACAGCAGTTTCGGGGTCTCTTGCTTCTTTGATGAAGCGGTTAACTCTGGCGGTAGGGTCTATGGCAACGTGAGCGCGGCCCTTTGTGAAGGTCTCGTCACCTATGTCGATAACCGTGTTTTTAATGCTCGTGAAGGGATCGGGGAGCATTAGACTCTTGTCAAACGCGACGTTGGAGTAAAGCTCTCCCATATTTTTGCGCCAGAGTATCTGAGTCTCGTCGGTGAGTGAGCCGCCGCAGAGTATGGCGCGGAAATATTTCTGACCTTTTGCGAATTTGGAAGCCTCTGCCGCGGTGTCGATATTGTTTTCAAATATTTTCTTGATCTCCACCTCGTGACCGCATGCCAGCTCCATAACCTTTTTCGCCGTTTCGTCAAAGGTCTCGGAGTAAATGATACCGTTGTCGGCAAGTATCTTATTGTCGCCGTTCAAAAAGTGAACAACAACGGGCTTCTTGCACTCTTTGATCACTTCTATAACCTTAAGAAGCGACGACTTTGCGGGTGGCTTTGATATAAGGGCGATGACCTTGGTGCCTTCATCAGCCTCAAGCGCCTTTATGCTTTGTATCATAGATATGCCGCCGACCTCGTCAGACATATCGCGTCCGCCCGTACCGATGGCGTGAGATACACCGAAGCCGTTTCTGTGAACGAGGACCATAACCTCCTGAATACCGCTGCCCGATGCTCCCGCAAGTCCGATAGAGCCTCTGTTTACCATACTGCAAAGTCCTATTGCCACGCCGTTTATAAACGAAAGTCCGCATCCGGGACCCATCATAAACTTGCCCTTGCTCTGAGCAAGCCGCTTGAGCGTCACCTCGTCCTTTATGTCGACGTTGTCGCTGAACATAAATACGTTCATATCGTTCATAAGCGCTCTCTTTGCTTCTGCGAACGCATATTCTCCCGCAACCGAGATTATTGCGAGATTTGCGTCGGGAATTGCCGATTTTGCGCCAACAATACTTCTGAAGCTGTTTTTCGCGGCACTTGAGCTTTTTTCGTTCACGAGACGTGTGAACTCCTCTCTTGCCTTTTCGCAGTCAGCCTCGCTTTCGCCTCTTACCGCTATTATAAGATCGTTCGGACCAGCACCGTTCATTTCCTCCGTGTCAAGACCGAGGTCGGTGATGGTCTCCTTGTTGAGAGGAGTACCCATACCGATAGACGCATTGTCAATTCCGTCTGCCTCTGCAAGCCTTCTTGCGATCTTCATCAAAAATACGGAATCGTAATATCTGTTCTTTTCAACATAGTTTTTTACAACCATCTTATCTGCTCCTTATCATTAATAAAATTGTATCCAATAAGTATACCCGCGCAGGTTTCCGAGCCCGACGAGCTGCCGACCTCTATTAACCGCAGGGTATGCTTTTCAATATCACCGTTGTTTACTAAAACCGAATATATGACGTTATATAATATTTCGTTTACGTGTCCGCAGGCGACGTCTGACAGCAGATTTTTGCTGACTGTCGTCGTATGGAGATCGCCCTTTCTCTGTAAAAATTCCGCGAGCGCCTTGTTGAAGCTTTGACCCGTGTCCGTCAAGTGAAACAGGGCTGACATTCCCGCGAGCATATCGTCACAGGACGGAGTAAGACCTATACCGAGACCGATAAGTGACTCAAAGCCTCTTTCAAGGTCGGCTTTAAGTATTTCAAATCCCCGCGTGACCTTTTCTTTTACGAGCCCGTCTTCAAAAACGGGACTTTTTTTGCGGTGTCTTTCCAGAATGTCGGCAAATAATAAAATTCCGTCACCGCAGCAGCGCGTTTTAACGGGAGAGCGCTTTGTTACTATCTTTTCGGCAGCTGACAAGTCAAAAGTAATATCGCCTGTAGTGATAAACTGCCCGTCAAAAAGCACCTCCGAGCCCTCTGCAATGCACAGAGACGGTATACTGCATTCAATATCCGTAAGAATTGCGCGGGTGGAAAAGCTGTCGGTTTTTTTGAAAACGGTTACGAGCTCACCCGCGTCCGTCATCACGTTGAAGCATCGGTCATATATTCCCAAAATTCTGCCCGACCTCCAACGCAGATCGTATATCGGCTCGCATACGTGGGTAACTCTATAGTTCATGTCAGTTTGTGTATAAAGCTTTTTTCAAATTCTTTTTTGGTTTCGGGATAGTCACTTCTGGTGTGTACGCCGCGCGACTCCTTGCGCTCTGATGCGGCAATGCACGAGCATTTGCAGACCGTGAGCATATTTTCACATTCCTTTTTGCAGACAGCCGCATCAAAATCAGAGGGAGAAGAGGAAGCGACCTCTTTTTCGAGATCATCTATCAGCCGCAACGCTTCCGAAAGCTTCTGACCGTCACGAACGGGACCCATAAATTCTGCCATAATTCCCTGAAGCTCTCTTTTGCATTCCTCAAAGAATTCTTTTGTGCGCCCGTTATTGTCATACTCTGTCAAAAAGTCACCGTTTTCGCACAGGGAAACGCCCTTTGCATATTCTGCGGCGCTCTTACCTGCAATAGTTCCGAAAACGTAGATCTCGGTGCCCGCATTTCCGCCGACACGGTTTGCGCCGTGAATGCCGCCCGCAGCCTCGCCCGCGGCAAAAAGACCGTCCACACGGGTCCTGCATTTTTCGTCAATGACTATTCCGCCCATAAACGAGTGGGCGCAGGGACCGACCTCAATAATCTCCCGTGTAAGATCAATACCCACATTCATAAAACGGTTGTAGTAAAGACTGTGCTTTTCAATTATTTCGTCGTCGGGAATATCGGTCAGATCAAGGTAAACTCCGCCGTGCTCACTTCCGCCGCCGTTTATGATCTCGGCAAAGATAAGCTTGGCAAGAGCGTCCTTTGGAGCGTCGCCCTCGGTCTTGTAATGACGGAGCAAGAAGCGCTCTCCGCGGTTATTTGTTATTTTCCCGCCTTTAGCGAGCAGGGTAGTGGAGATTCCGAGCTTTTGCGGATATATACATCTGCAGGGCTCGTACTGTATGAATTCCATATCGGTAAGCTCAGCGCCCGCGCGGTATGCCGCGGCGTATCCGTCGCCAGTCATTACGTAAGGATAGGTACTGTCTGTGGCAATATGTATTCCGCCCGTTGCGATCACTATTGACTTGGCGGAAATTTTTATAGTCTCCTTATTTTCAAGGTCAAAGGCAAGAGCACCCGTGACTCTGCCGTTTTCGACTGTTATATCGGAGAGCATTATCCTGTCGAGCATTTTAACACCGGCATCTGCAGCTATTTCGCGAAACTTTTCGAGTGTTGTTCTGCCCGTGGTATTTTTTATGTGGGCAAGTCTTGCCGCGCTGCATCCGAGAGGCTTCAGCAAATGATAGTCGCCGTTTTCCCTGTCGAAGCAAAGACCCGTCTGCTCGACGGCTTTTACTTCTTTTGAGGAGTTTTCGGCAAGAGCGCGTACAAGCCGCGGGTTATTTATGTTTCCGCCGCCCGATATGGTGTCGTCGGCATAAAGCTCCACGCTGTCATCGTCCGAGAGGACAGCGTTGAAGCCGAGAACGAAATCCGATGCGGTGGCACGGCTTTTTGATATGACCAAAACGTCACAACCGTTTTGGGCGGCGGTGTACGCCGCTTTTATACCTGCGATCCCCGCGCCTGCCACAAGGACGTCTGTCTGTACGGTCTTCATTTTTTAATCCTCACATTCTCCAAGCAGTCTGAGGGCGTTCTTGCGGCAGATATTTTCGTATGCCGCGTAGCTGATGTGACCCTCCTCGCAGATCTTATCAAGGAACTCCGAGAGATGAAGCATTTCGTGACACGGGTTCTCAGGATTTATGTTTTCGGGATCGTGAATATCGGTTGCGAAGAAGATCTTATCGGAAAACTCTTCTAAAAATTTGTAAGTGTACTCGGGGTCTCTCACCATTGCTCTGTAGCCCGACAAAGACGAGAGGTCACAGTAGAGATTTTTATATTTTCTCATAAGCTCACCGACACGACCTTCACGCACAACCTTGCCCGTAGGATAGCCGTCACGGGTCTCCTCAGTCACGTCGGCGTCAAGCTCAGACCAGAAGCGTACCGAATGACCGATGACCTTAAGGTTTGGGAACATTTTAAGCACCTTTTCAAGCTTCGGGAGGTGAAGCTCGTCAACCACGCCGTAATCGTATTCGGGCTTGCCGAAATGCAGAGTGACCGACATACCGCACGCCTCGCAATGGCGGAACAGGTTGAGCATTCTCGGATCGTCAAGACTGATGTTTGAGATAAGCTCGCTTACACCGCGAGCACCGTGAGCCCTGTAATAATTCAGATAATGCGAAAAGTCAGTCTTGTCATTGTTGCTTCCGAATCTCGGGTCAACTCCGCAAAACCACCAGCCGATAGTGTCGTTGTATTTTTTTGCAATATTCTCGGCTTCTCTGGGAGAAAGCCTTTCGGTAGTAAATTCGGGACAGGTTCCGGGCGGAAGAAGAACGCCTCGCTCTACACCTATCTCGTCATATATTTTTCTGAGCTCGTGTACCGTGGGATAAAAGTGTCCCGAAAGCTTGGGTATTCCTCTCTCCTCAATACAGTGAACGTGCATATCTATTTTTTTAAGCTTTTTCATATACATCCCTCCATTATTTATTATAGGACGGGGAAAATGCTTTTTGAATACCTAAAAAAGCTGTGACAGGGTCATAAATTTTAGGTATTGCAAAAATGCAAAATTTGTTGTATAATATTTAATTAAGTTATCACGATCAGGAGTGAATTTGCGGTGAAAAGTACAAAAATTCCCGCCGTAGTAGAAAAGATACACCGAAGATCCGTCTGGTACACGGAGATACTCGGCGGAATAGGAAAGCAGAGGCTTGAGCTTGTTGAACCTGAAGAGCTTGAGCTTTTTGCGGAAAATTCGGTGATTCCCATCGTCTGCTCGACAAAGCATTTCCTCGAAAAGACGGTTTCTCTGTGCAAAAAGCACAAGCTTCGTCCGATTGTTGTCGGAACGGAGCTTGCGGATTTCGATAGCCGGATAAGTAATATTAAAACCAACAGAAAAGACGCAGTTTCGGGACTTGTCAGATATTGCAAAAGTCTCGGCAGAGACCGCCCGGCGATACTCGGAGTCAACAATTTTTCCAACATAGATGCAGAAAAACGCGGCGCATTTGTAAATGAGATGCGCAACTCGTTTGGAATAGATGCGTCGGGTGACGTTTACGCAAGCGACGACGGCGCAGAAAAATGTATTGATCTTCTGCTTGACAAAATAGCCTCGTATAACGCGGTGCTGTGCGCAAACGATTACTTTGCGGCGGCGTTTATGGTAAAAGCTCGGGAGAGGGGAATACGCGTTCCCGAGGATGTTGTGGTAACGGGATACGGCAACTCGGTCATAGGAGAGCGTATTTCACCGTCGATAACCACCGTCGCACCGAAATACTACGAAATGGGCAGACAGGCAAGAAAGATATACGGTTATTTGTCCGACAATCCCGAGGTAGAGTCGCTTGAGCTTACGGTAGGATATGACGTTATCGTGCGCGAGAGCACTGGATTGCTGGAGATAAGCCCCGACACTCAGACTCACACGCCTGACATTGAGCCTTGCATAAACAGTATATTTGATGATAAAATGCTTGGCGGTATCATCGGATTAGATACGGTCCTCGGCTATGACGACGATACTATGAGGATGATACTTAAGGGAATTGCCGAGGACGTGCCGTACGGAGCTCTTGCCGAAAAGCTTTACCTTTCGGACTCGGCACTCAGGTACAAGCTTAATAAAATATTCGCGCTTACGGGCATTCAGTCAAAAAGTGAATTAAAGCGCGTGTTAAATGCTTTGAACTTAAAGGAAGGCTATTAAGAAATGGAAAAGATCATAAGGATAACGAACGGAAAATTCACCGCAAAAATCAGCTCTCTCGGAGCTCAGCTTTTAAGCTTCAATGACGAAAAAAACGAATATATGTGGCAGGCAGATGAAAAGGTCTGGGGCTTTACCGCGCCCGTGCTTTTCCCGATATGCGGAAGAGCTCACGGCGGAAAGATCACGTACGGCGGCAGGGAATATGAGCTCCCGCAGCACGGCTTTGCAAGATTCAAGGAGTTTGAGATCGAAAAGCAAACGGAAACGAAGGTCTGCTTCCTTCTTGTATCAGACGCAGACACAAAAGCGGCATATCCGTTTGATTTTGAGTTCCGCGTTATATTTGAACTTGTTGAAAGCAAGCTTAATATTACTTATTCCGTAAAAAATACTACCGATTCCAAAATGTATTTTTCGTTTGGCGGTCACGAGGGATACGCTACTCCCGAGGGCGCTGAGGAATACGATATAAAATTTGAAAACGATACCGTTCTTACAAGACTTATGCTCACGGACGGCTATCTTGACGGAAAAACCGAAGAGATCATTCTTGATAACGGCAAAATGGCGCTTAAATACAGCGAGTTTGAAAAGTGTACCTACGTTTTAAGAAACATAGGCTCCGAAAGCGTTGTTTTAGAGCATAAAAACGGCAAGAGACGCCTCCGCATAGGCTTCCCCGACCACGAGGCTCTTGCAATATGGACTCTTCCCGTGAGAAACTACGTTTGTATCGAGCCTTGGTGCGGCATTTCCGAAAGTGAAAGCTTTGATGGAGATATCACAAAGAAGGACGGAATTATTGAGCTTGAGAGCTTTGAGACCTATGAAAGAACTCACTTTGCAGAGATATTATAAAGCAAAAACGGCATCCTTGAGGGATGCCGTTTTTTATCAGTATTTTTTCGTCAGCAGCGATTGTTCTGTGTCCTGTATTGATTTGAGGGCGTCGCCCGAACGGTTGTATACAATGTAGAAATAAAGAGTGTCGATTATCGCAAGCTGGGCAATTCTTGAGTTGAGTGCGAGTATGTTGTACTTGGTTTCCGTAGATGAGGTGGCGAGAACTATGTCGCTTTGCTTTAAGATCGGCGATTTTCCGCTGTTGGTTATTGCGATAGTTGTCGCGCCGTGCTCCTTTGCTATTTTCAGAGCCTCGACCACGTCCTTTGACGAGCCCGAATGAGAAATTCCGATCGCAATGTCGTTTTTGTTCAGATGGGACGCGGCGATCACCTGCATATGATTGTCCGTATATGCGATGGCGTTTAATCCCGCACGCAGAAATTTGTGACTTGCGTCAATAGCGATAGCAGAGGAGTTTCCAAGCCCGAATATTATGATTCGGTTTGCCTTGCATATTTTTTCGGCGGCCTCGCCGAGCAGGTTTTCCTTAAGAGAGCCCTTGGTTTTTTCAAGCGACAGGTAAATGTCGTTGCAGACCTTCTGATATATCTCGAACGCCGAGTCATTGCCGCTTATGTGAGTGCTTGCTGGAGAACCGCCGTTTTCGGAGGCAAGAGAAAACTTAAGCTCCTGAAAGCCGTTGAGCCCGAGCCTTTTGGCAAACCTTACTATCGTTGCTTCTCCGCAGCCGCACCTTTCTGCAAGCTCTACTATTGAAAGGGAAATGATCTCGCCCGAATTTTCAAGGATCCAGTCTGCGATCCGCTTTTCGGCTTTTCCCA
Organism: Eubacteriales bacterium; assembly: GCA_045536775.1. Classification (GTDB taxonomy): domain Bacteria; phylum Bacillota; class Clostridia; order Oscillospirales; family CAG-272; genus UBA4717. Next base: position 14,140 of record JAZSOD010000071.1, read on the forward strand.
TTTTATCGTAGAGAAGCTTTATTTTTAGAGAAATTCTGTCCATTTTTACCTCGGCGAAAAAATTTCATATATTTCATTATACAACAATCACAAAACATTGTCAAATAAAAAATATTTTTGCGTTTGCTATTGAAAATATTTTCGGTATATGGTATAATTTAATAGCATCAATGCACAACAAAACGAAAATAATTCCAAGGAGTGATGGGATGTTTGATTACAAAGTAAAGATCGGCCTTGTTCCGATGCGCCGTAATACGACGGACAGACCGAAGGGAACCTTTCTGACGTGGCATTCGGCAGAGCAAAGAGGAGAGCGATTCGTAAAGTATATTGAAGAAAACTTTGCAAACGAAAAGGTATCCTTTGTTGATTCCAAGGGCCTCGGTCACAAAGACCTGATCTATGACGATGCTTCTGCAGAAGCTATGATCGAACGTTTGAAAAGCAATAACGTAGACGCAGTTTTTATTATAAACTGTAACTTCGGTAACGAGGAAGCCGCGGCTGACATTGCGAAGGCAATCGGTAAGCCGACACTTCTGTGGGCACCGCTTGACGACGAATACTACGTTGACGGTATGCGTCCGACCGATTCGCAGTGCGGTCTTTTCGGAATGTCGCGTCAGTTCCAGAGATTCCATATTCCGTTTTCGCACCTTCCTTGCTGTGAGGTGGAAAGCGAAGACTTCAAGAACGGTTTTGAAAGCTTTGTAAGAGTTGCGTGTATGGTCAAGAACTTTACGGGTATGCGTATAGGTCAGGTCGGCGCGCGCCCTGCACCCTTCTTCTCGGTTATATGGAACGAAGGCGAGCTTATGGAAAAGTTCGGAATAAAGATAATACCCATCAATTTCGCCGTGATCGAGCAGAGAATGAAGGCGGTAATGGAAGAGAAGCCGGCTGAGGCAGAAGAGATCGCAGAATACATCAGAAATAATTACAAGCTTGACGAACTGACTCCGCAGTATATTGAAAGAATGGCGGCGCTCACGGTTATGTATAAGCGCCTGTTCGAGGAATTCAATCTCGACGTTATTTCGGCGGAGTGCTGGACCGCGACACCGATTATGTTCGACGGACTTGCTCCGTGTACGGTTTACGGCATTCTCAACGATATGGGATACCTCATCTCCTGCGAGAGTGATATTCACTGCGCTATGACGATGTCGCTTCTGAAGTGTGCTACACTCGGAGAGGGCAAGCCACTGTTCGGTGAGTTCACCGTACGTCACCCCGAAAACAAAAACGCAGAGCTTTTGTGGCATTGCGGTCCCTTCCCGCTTTCACAGAAGGCAGAAAGCGGCACCGATTCCGTGGCGCGCCTTGTAAATCAGCGCTCGTGGTTCAGAGCGAAGGACGGAAGATACACTATCGCGCGTCTTGATCAGGAAAGCGGAAACTATATGATCCTTCCTATCGTTACCGATACGACGGTCGGACCTCAGACACACGGTACATATATCTGGGTAGAGTTTGAAAACTTACAGAAGGTTGAGAACCGACTCATTGACGGACCCTATATTCACCACTTCGTCGAGATCGAAGGCGACTATAAAAAAGAGATCAAGGAATTTTGTAAGTACTTCCCGAGTCTGAAATATGATTCGTCACTTGAATAAATTACATTAAAAGGAGAATAAAGATGACAGATTTTTTGTTTGACGTGATTGCAACCGAGCTTGAGGATGCAGTCGGAAGAGAAAATTGTTCGACGAGAACGATCGACAAATTAACACACAGCGTAGACTACTTCTGGCTTTCCAGAATGTGGGCAGACAGAGGTCTCAGAATGCCCGAGGGCGACTTCATTGTTGCACCTAAGGACGCAAAAGAGGTTTCGGCAGTTCTCAAGATAGCAAACTACTATAAGATCCCCGTTACCACCTGGGGTGCCGGCGGCGGTACACAGGGCGGCGCTATTCCCGTTTGCGGCGGTATCGTTCTCGACACAAAGAGAATGAATAAGATCTACGACGTAAACACACAGGGAATGTACATAGAATGCGGTACGGGTGCTATTTATAAGCATATCGAATGGGCTGCAAATGAAAAGGGATATGCAACAATGCACTACCCCTCATCTCTTACCTGCTCGACAGTCGGCGGATTCCTTGCTCACAGAGGTATCGGCGTATCGTCTACCAAGTACGGTAAGATCGACGATATGGTGCTTCAGATGGAGGTCGTTCTCCCGAACGGCGATATTATCGAAACGTCACCTGCACCCAAGCACGCGGCAGGTCCTGACCTCAACCAGATATTCATCGGCTCCGAGGGTACACTCGGCGTTATGACAAAGGCTCAGATGAGAATTTACGAGCAGCCCGAGTCGCGTCAGTTCAGAGGCTTCTTGTTCCATAATATGACAGATGCTTTCAATGCGGGACGCGAGCTTCTCCAGAAGTTCAAGCCGTCCGTAATGCGTCTTTATGACGAGGCTGAAACCGCATCGCTCATCAAGAAGATCGTCGGTGTGGAAAAGAAGGGCGCATTTATGAATATCGCCATTGAAGGCGTTAAGGAAATGGCAGATCTTGAAATGAAGATCCTTCTCGAAACCTTCGGTAAGTACGGCGCAGAGGACCTCGGCTCCGAATACGGCGAAAAGTGGTGGAAGGAAAAGATCACCTTCTTCTACCCCGGACACATGATGGATATTCCTCAGTGCTTCGGTACGATGGATACCATCGCACCC
>JAZSOD010000023.1:0-6083 GCA_045536775.1 Eubacteriales bacterium
CAAAATCAGGTTATACCCTCTCTGCGCATAATCTTGCTTTATCAAATTTGTTTTCATTATTACGGTGCTTCGCACCTTACGTGCCTTTTTGAAAAAAGGCACCCCAAAAACTTTTTTAACGCGCATTTAGATTTGTGGCAAGTGAAATCTCCACCCGTACACGTTTATCTGTTTGCGGCTTCTCCTGCCATTCTGATCAGCTCCGCCTCGTCGATTACCTTCACTCCGAGCGCATTCGCCTTGTCGAGCTTGCTTCCCGCTTCCTCTCCCGCAACAACAAAATCCGTCTTCTTCGAGACAGATCCCGATACACGTCCGCTGTGCGACATGATCAGCTCGCTCGCCTCACTTCTCGTCATTGTAGGAAGAGTTCCCGTCAGAACGAAAGTTTTGCCCTCGAATAAATTGTCCTCGCGCACGGTCTTTGCGGTACACTCGACTCCGCGCGCCTTCATTACGTCGATCGCCTCTCTGGTCTGCGGATGCGAGAAGAAGTCTACTATATATTCTGCCGTCACAAGCCCGATGTCGGGAAGCGTACAAAGCTCCTCTGCCGTAACCGTGAACAGCTTTTCAATATCACCGAAATGCTCGGCAAGCACCTGCGCCGTCTTTTCGCCCGTCTGTCTTATACCAAGTGCGCCGATAAGCCTTGCAAGACCTGCAGACTTGGAATTCTCTATCGCGGCAATAAGGTTGTTCGCGCTCGTCTTACCCATTCGGTCAAGACCCTCGATATCCTCTGCCGTAAGCTTGTAAATATCGGCGGCAGACTTTATAAGCCCTGCCTCTATCAAAAGCTTTACCACCGCAGGTCCCATTTTGTCAATGTTCATTGCGTCCTTTGACGCGAAGTGAGTAATGGTGCGTTCAAGCTGTGCGGGACATTCCGCGTTCGTGCAGTAGTACGCAGGACCGCCCTCGTAGTTGATGACCGGCTCACCGCAGGACGGGCAGACCGTCGGCATAACGAAATCTCTTTCGCTTCCGTCACGCTTCGACGTGTTCGCGCCGACTATCTCGGGGATTATATCCCCCGCCTTACGCACGGTCACAATATCACCGAGCTTGATACCACGCTCTCTTATAAAATCGAGATTATGGAGTGTCGCGCGGCTCACGCTTGTACCTGCAAGTCTTACGGGCTCAAGGTGTGCGTTCGGGGTAAGAACTCCCGTTCTTCCCACCTGTATCACTATGTCAATAAGCTTTGTTTCCTTTTCCTCGGGCGGAAATTTGTACGCCACCGCCCATTTGGGAGTACTGATGTTCTCACCTATCTCACGGCGTGCCGCGAGGTTGTTGACCTTGATTACAACGCCGTCAATATCGTACGGCAAGGAGTCACGAAGCTCCCCTATTTCCTCAATACGCGCGATTATCTCGTCCGCCGTGTGAAGCACCTTGGTTTCGTTGATGACCGAAAATCCGAGCGAGCGCATATAGTCAAGCGTCTCCGAGTGAGTCGAAAACTCACGGCTTCCCGCCTGATAGTTGAATATAAACACGTCAAGACCTCTTGCCGCGGTTATTTTCGGGTCAAGCTGTCTTAAGGAGCCCGCCGCCGCGTTTCGCGGATTGGCGAAAAGGGCTTCTCCCCTCTCCTCTCTGCGCGCATTCAGCCTTTCAAACGTGTCTCTCGGCATATAGACCTCTCCGCGCACCTCGGTATATTCGGGCGCTGAGGTCAGCCTCATCGGTATGTTTTTAACAGTCTTTAGGTTTTCGGTGATGTTTTCACCCACCTTACCGTCGCCGCGTGTCGCGCCTCTTACAAACTCGCCGTTTTCGTAAACCAGCGACACCGATAGTCCGTCTATTTTGCACTCGACAGAAAAGCCGTCCTCGCCTGCCTCGTGTGATACCTTTTCGACAAAGGCGCGGACCTCATCATAGTCGAAAACGTCGGACAGGCTGTTCAGCGGCACGTTGTGCTTTATTTCTCCGAAGCCTGCGGCAACCTTTCCACCGACCGTTTTTGTGGGCGAGTCGATATAGGCAAGCTCGGGAAACTCGTCCTCGAGCGCCACGAGCTCGTAAAAAAGCTTGTCGTACTCAAAGTCGGATATTTCGGGGGAATCGTCCTCATAATATCGCCTTGAGTGATAGCGCAGGGTCTCGACAAGCGTATCTATTCTTTCCTTTGCGGCATTAAAATCAAGCTTTTCCATGAGCTTCTATCCTTTCGGCTTCCTTTGAGTAAATCTCCTCGAGCCTTCTTGTCATCACGCCCGACGTGAATTTTTCATAAAACACACGCCTTGCGCCCTCGCAGAGCGAGGAATAAAGCTCCTTATCACGCCATACGCGCAAGAGCGCGTCCGCGAGAGCCACCTCGTTCTTCTTTTCGTACAGGATTCCGTTGACGCCGTCCTCTATGACCGACGGATTTCCTCCGAAATCGGACGCCACGGTGGGAAGTCCCAGACTCATTGCCTCGGCGATGGCAAGGCTTGACGCCTCGGTTCCCCACGAGCAATTGACTGCGATATTGCTTACGCCAAGCACGGACGCAGTATCTGACATAAAGCCCGTAAGCTTCACCGTATCAGAAACTCCAAGCTCGTCCACGAGCGTGCGGAGCTTGTCCTCTGTCGAGCCTGTGCCGACTATAAGAAATTTTATGTTTTTTGTTTCTTCAGCGATAATTTTCGCCGCTTTTATGAGATATTCGTGACCCTTGATGTCCTCGAGTCTCGCGCATATCGAGCAGACAAAATCGGTCTCGGTTAGTCCGTATTTTTCGCGTATCTCAGTCTTTTCTGCATCATTCGCCGCCCTTACGGGCTCAACTCCGTTCATAATAACGGTTATCTTGTCGGGATCAACTCCCGTATCTGTCAGGTTTTCTGCCGCCGCGGGTGCTACCGCGACGATTTTCGTGGAAAGAGTGTTGTTTATAAGTCCGCTTATCTGCTTCTTCGGGAACGAGGTCGCAGATCTCGGGAGGTCGTAGGCGCAGTGACGGGTGTATATCCTCGACTTAACTCCCGCGAGGTATGCGGCGATCCTTGCGCTGAGGGAGGAGTGAGTGTGCACGATGTCGGGCGAGAGCTTTTTTATAATGCCGTAAAGCTCGCGCACAGCGGCAAGCTCAAGCGACTCGTCCTTGCCGTATTTTGTTTCGATAACGTCATAGCCCACAGCCTTTATCTCGGGGATAAGCAGGCTTCCCTCGGGCACGGCAACGTATACGTCGAATTTTTCCCTGTCAAAGTTTTTAAGGTAATGCACCAGTATTCTTCCCGCACCGCCGATGTTGGTGTCGGTTATTACGTTTAGCACCTTTATCATTTTATTTTTCCTTTTTCAAAAGTCTGTCCGTGACGTATTTCGCCTCGTCAAGCCTTGTTAGAGCGCAGAGTGCAAAGTAAACGACCGCGCCCGTGCCGACTCCGACCAAAAGCTTTATAAGAGTTCCCTGTACGAGTCCGCTGACAAAGTACACGCACACGCCCATAGCCGCGGCAGAGATAAGCATTTTGAATATTGCAAAGCCATCGGAGATGGTAAAGAGCACCTTGTCGGTTTTTAACATTGCAAGGTAGCTTATCACGCATCCGACCGCCGAGGCAATTCCCGAGGCAAGAGCGACAAGTCCTATCGAAAGCGAGGATCTGACGGCAAAAAGGATAATAAAGTTTGTCGCCATTGAGCATACGGACACGTACATCGGTATTCTGAAGCTCTTACGGGCAAAGAACGCCTTGGTAAGCACCTCGTTTGCGGCGGTAAACACCATACCAACGGTGTAGAAGCGCAGAGCCGTCGCGGTCATAAGAACGTCACCCGCACCGAACTCGCCTCTCTCGTAAAGCAGGGAAACAAGCGGCTCTGCGAGCACGATGATTCCTGCGGTTATCGGCATAATAACAAGGGTAAGTATGCGAATAGAGGAAAGCATAAGCTTGTTCGCCTCCTCCTTTTCTCCCCCTGCCGACGCCTTCGATATATAGGGGAACAGGAGATTTGTCGCAACGTACGAGAAAACTCCGACGATTATAATGTAAAATCTGTTTGCATAGCCGAGCGCGGTCACCGCGCGTCCTCCCTCGATGGCAGACGCAAAGCGTGTGTTTATAAGCGAACACACGGGCGCAGTCCATGTTCCGAGCAGTATCGGCAGAGCACCCTTTGCCGCCGCCTTTATGTACGGGGTATTGAATTTGAAGCTCGGGCGGTATTTGTAGCCGCGCGAGTTCAGGCTCGGGAGCTGAACGAACGCCTGAAGCATCCAGCCGAAAAGCAAGGATACCGAGAGTCCGAGAACTCCGAAGAACTTATTTACGCTTAGCAGGTAGGCTACTATAACGCCGTTTGAAACGAGGCTTATTATCGCGGGAATTCTGAATTCACCGAGTGAGAGCAGAACGCCCACGAAGGCAAAGGCAAGTCCCGTAAAAATTATCATCGGGAACATTATCCGTGTAAGCTTTACCGCAAGCACCTGTATTTCGGGCGAAACGTCGGGAATAAAAAAGCTCACGAGAGGTCCTGCAAGAAGTACACCGAGCACCGCGATAACGAGTGTAACGAGCACGACGAGAGTAACGTAGGAGTTTGCGAAGTCAAACGCCTTTTTCTCGCCTTTTTTCACAAGAAGCTCGTTAAATATGGGGATGAACGCGGCGGTAACTACGCCGCCAATAACGAAATCAAATAAAAGTATGGGAAGTCTTGACGCCGCCTCGTATGCGATAGCGTCCGCACTCGTTCCATAAGCTGATGCTATGAGCATATCGCGCACAAGTCCGAGCGCCTTTGAAAAAAGCGTGGCAAAAACCATAAAGAACGCATTTTTCATAAGTCCCGATGCCTTTGATTCCATTTTCTCACCTCCGTATTCTTGTTTGCAGTAGAAATGTACGGTGCTTTGCCGCTTTTTGAAAAAGAAGCTCAAAAGATTGCCTTCGGCAACTTTGCAAAAACTTTTATTACGCGCGTGCGGTTTTGTGGTAACTAAAACTCCACCCGTATCCGTTTATTTGTGTAATTTGGGTTTTATTACGGTGCTTCGCACCTTTCGTGCCTTTTTGAAAAAAGGCACCCCAAAAACTTTCAAGCGCGCATTTTGCTTTCTGGCAAGTGAAATCTTCACCCGTACACATTTATCTAATTATTAATTATATAATAAAACTCGTTAATAGTCAAATGTTTTTTTACTTTCCCGAGTCGGAGCCGCCGAAAAGCTCGCTGAGTATCTCGAGAACGCGGAATTTTACCTTGATCTTTCCGTCGTCAGAGTCGGTGATGATGCGAAGCTCGCTCGGAGTGAAGCCTGCGGCTATAAATTTCTCGCCATTCTCCTCGTAGATAAACGAGTCGGCAGTCTCCTCTCGCGCTGCACTCGACAGGCAAAGCTCGGGAAACAGCACACACCACCAGTTTTTGCCCTCTGCCGCGCCGAGCTTCACCTTAACGGAACGGTACGTGCCTGCAGGCAGAGTTATGCTTTCATACTCTCTTGTAGGGTAGTATTCGTCGCATATTTCAAGGCTTGCCGTATAGTCAAAGCCTCGCGCCGCGATGACCTTTTCGGCGGCGGACACAAGTCGGTCGGAGCCTGCTTTTACTGCCGCCTCGGCAGACTTTACGTCGGTGACGCCCGACTCTGCGTAGACACGCCCAAGCTCGGAAAGCACCGCGTCGCGCACCTCGAGCTTTAAGCTCTGGTCGGTCTCGGAATCGGAGTTTGCTATAACGTGGAGGCGTAATATCTTATCATATATTGCCTCCTCGCCGTTTACGGGAAGGAGGGCTACGGTAAGATGAAATATAAGTACGAGCGCGAAGATAAAGGAGAGGTATTTTTTGAAGAAGATATCGTTTTTCATTTTTTGCTCCAAATTTATGTTTTCGTGCCCAAAAAAGGCTCGTGGTATAATTATTGCCCGTTTTGGCGAAAGTTAATCAAGATAGCAGTTGTTGCTTTGGCATAGAGGATGACCTGATTTTGTTTGGTTTGAAATTCGCGTTGTTTTGTCCTTTTCTGTGCGGACAGAAAAGGACGAAAAGAACCGCCGAGGGGAACCCTTCCGATTGGGTTCCCCTACGGATACCCTTCCGCGAAACGGCACAAAGGG
>JAZSOD010000061.1:0-7241 GCA_045536775.1 Eubacteriales bacterium
TGCAAACAATGCAAAGATTGCAGGCCTTGATGGTGTTGTTTGCTCACCACTTGAAGCAGAGAAGGTTCACGCAAGATGTGGCAAGGACTTCATCACAGTAACTCCCGGTGTAAGATTTAAAGATGGGGATATCGGTGATCAGGTAAGAGTTATGACTCCTGAAGAAGCAAAGAAAATAGGCTCTGACTATATCGTAGTCGGAAGACCGATAACCGCAGCAGAGGATCCCGTTGCGGCATACAACAGATGCGTAAATGAATTTGTAGGATAAGGAGATATAACAATGACACAGACAGAAAAGCTTATAGCAAAGGATCTACTTTCCATCAAGGCGGTTTTCTTCCGCCCCGACGAGCCCTTTACCTGGGCAAGCGGAATCAAGAGCCCCGTATACTGTGACAACAGACTCACCCTTACCGCACCCAAGGTTAGATGTGACGTTGAAAACGGACTCGCAGAGCTTATAAAGGAAAACTACCCCGAGGCAGAGGTGCTTATGGGTACCTCCACCGCAGGTATCGCTCACGCGGCTATTACAGCCCACCTTCTCGATATGCCTATGGGCTACGTTCGCTCGGGCGCAAAGGACCACGGCAGACAGAATCAGATCGAGGGTAAGCTTGAGGCAGGTCAGAAGGTAGTGGTTGTAGAAGACCTCATCTCGACAGGTGGAAGCGTTATCGAGGTGGTTGAGGTTCTCCGTGAGGCAGGAGCAGAGGTACTCGGTATTGTCAGCATCTTCACGTACGGTATGAAGAAGGAACTTGACCGTCTCGCAGCGGCAAACGTAAAGAATATAAGCCTTACAAACTTCGATGCTATCGCTGAGGTAGCGGCAGAAGAAGGCTACATCAAAACAGAGGATATTGAAAGACTTATCAAGTTCCGCAACAATCCCTCTGACGAATCTTGGATCGGTAAATAAGATGAGAAATATCATTAATATACTCGACCTTACAGTCGAGGAAATAGAGGAGCTTATCAGGGTTGCCGACGATATAATGGCAAATCCCGAGAAGTATAACGAGGCGTGTCGGCACAAGATCCTTGCAACACTCTTTTTTGAGCCGTCAACAAGAACAAGGCTCAGCTTTGAGTCTGCTATGCTTTCGCTCGGCGGAAGCGTGCTCGGATTTTCCGAGGCAAATTCAAGCTCGGCGGCAAAGGGCGAGAGCGTGTCGGATACTATCGAGGTAGTAAGCGGTTACGCAGACGTAATTGCTATGCGTCATCCTAAGGAGGGAGCGCCAATGGTTGCGGCATCTCACTCCGACGTGCCGATAATCAACGCAGGAGACGGCGGTCACTATCATCCCACCCAGACACTTACCGATCTTCTCACTATCCATCATGAAAAGGGTAGATTTGACAACCTGACCATCGGTCTTTGCGGAGACCTGAAGTTCGGAAGAACGGTACACTCGCTTATCGCGGCTATGTCGAGATACACGGGTATAAGGTTCGTGCTTATATCTCCCGAGGAGTTAAAGCTTCCGAGCTTTGTGAAGCAGGAGTACATCAAGGAGTGCGGAATAGAGTACAAGCAGAGCACCTCACTTGAGGACGTAATGGGCGAGCTTGATATACTTTATATGACAAGAGTGCAGAGAGAGCGCTTCTTCAACGAGGAGGATTATCTCAGACTCAAGGACAGCTATATTCTCACAGAGGATAAGATGAAGCTTGCAAAGAGTGATATGTGCGTGCTTCACCCCCTCCCCAGAGTCAACGAGATAGCAACTGCGGTAGACAAGGACCCGAGAGCCTGCTACTTCAAACAGGCAAAATACGGCAAGTTTATAAGAATGGCTCTTATAATGAAGCTTCTGGAGGTGCAGTTATGAATATAGACAGCATCAAAAACGGTATAGTTATTGATCATATCGCATCGGGAAGCGCAATGAAGCTCTACGAGCTTCTCGGACTTGACGGACTTGACTGCTCGGTGGCGATACTCAAAAACGTACCGAGTAAAAAGAAGGGCAAGAAGGATATAATTAAGATAGACGCCGATATCGACGTTAATCTTGACGTTATCGGATACGTTGACCCCGAAGCTACGGTAAACGTCATAAAGGACAGTAAGCTTGTGGAGAAGAAGTCGATCTCGGCACCAGCGACGCTTAAAAACGTTATCAAATGCAAAAATCCGAGATGTATAACCTCGGTAGAGCGAGATCTTGAACAGGTTTTTGTGTTAACTGATAAAGAAAAAATGACCTACCGTTGCATTTATTGTGAAACCAAACCAAATTAAAAAAATACGCCGGGTATGTCTTGACTAAAGTCTGAAGCTTTGATATAATAAATATGTAAATAAGAATGTTTCCCGTGACTGACGGATTTTTGCGGAGCACCGCAAGGGAGTGGGAAGCAAATAGTGATATTTATTATCAGAGTCGACCGTCTGGGCATACTTGGCATAATATGGCTGAGTATGCCTTTTTTGTTTTTTTAATCGAATTTTCCCGATTGACGAAAGGATATATCGAATTATGAAAAAAGTCGGAATAGTAATGGGAAGCGACAGTGATCTTCCCATAGTTGAAAAAGCTATAAATACGCTTAAGGATCTTGACATTCCCTTTGAGGTGCACGTTTATTCGGCACACAGAACTCCTGAGGAGGCAAGAGATTTTTCTAAAAATGCAGAAGCAAACGGCTTCGGTGCTATAATTGCGGTTGCGGGTATGGCGGCTCACCTTGGCGGTGTTATCGCTTCAAATACTATCCTACCCGTTATTGGAATTCCGTGTAAGTCGCAGAATCTTGACGGTTTGGACGCGCTTCTCTCGACAGTACAGATGCCCTCGGGAATACCCGTGGCAACGGTTGCCATAAACGGCGGCGTAAACGCGGCACTTTTGGCGGCTCAGATGCTTGCGATAGAGGATAAGGCGCTTGCCGCAAAGCTTAAGGAAAAAAGAGAGGCTGACACTAAGGCGGTTCTTGAAAAGGACGCGGCAGTTGCGGCAAAATTCAATATATAACAGCACTTTCACTTGGTAAGGAGTAAACAATGGGCGGCTTTTTCGGAGCAGTAAGCAAGACCGACGCTATGGTAGACGTGTTTTTCGGAACAGACTATCATTCCCATCTCGGTACACGCAGAGCAGGTATGGCGGCGTATGACAGAGAGATCGGCTTGCAGAGAAAAATACATAATATTGAAAATTCACCCTTCAGAACGAAGTTTGAAAAGGTGTTTGAGGAGATGCAGGGCACCTCGGCGATAGGTGCGATAAGCGACACCGACCCCCAGCCTCTGCTTATCAGATCAAATCACGGAACTTACGCAATATGTACCGTCGGTATCATCAACAATGCCGAGGAGCTTATAGAAAAATACCTCAAAAATTGCGGACTTCACTTCGATGCAATGACGGGAGGCAGAGTCAATTCAAACGAGCTTATAGCGGCTCTGATTGACCAGAGGCCGACCTTTGCGGAGGGAATAAGATTTGCGCAGACGTCAATCGACGGCACGGCGTCGATTCTGATACTACGCGATAACGGAAATCTGATCGCGGCGCGCGATTACTACGGAAGAATTCCCGTGCATATAGGAAAGAACGATAACGGCTATTGCGTTTCGTTTGAATCGTTTGCTTACAGAAAGCTTGATTACGAGGACGAAAGGGAGCTTGGCCCGGGCGAGATAGTAGAGCTTACTGCAGATAGCCTCACACAGCTTGCCGAGCCGGGCAGGGAAATGCGTATATGCGCGTTCCTCTGGTCTTACTACGGATATTCAACCTCGGATTACGAGGGAATAAACGTTGAGGCGATGCGTTACCGTAACGGCGCGATAATGGCTGAAAACGATAAGAAGGCAGGACTCGCCCAGGATATAGACTACGTTGGCGGTGTTCCCGATTCGGGCACACCACACGCAATTGGCTACGCAAACAAAAGCGGCATCCACTTTGCCCGTCCTTTTATAAAATACACACCCACCTGGCCGAGAAGCTTTACCTCGGCAAATCAGGTTGACCGCAAGAAGATAGCAAAGATGAAGATGATTCCCGTTCACGAGCTGATACAGGATAAAAAGCTTCTGTTTGTTGACGACTCGATAGTAAGAGGAACTCAGCTCAAGGAGACTGTTGATTTTCTATACGATAACGGAGCAAAAGAGGTGCATATGCGCTCTGCCTGTCCACCGATAATGTATTCGTGTAAGTATCTTAACTTCTCCCGATCAAATAGCCAAATGGAGCTTATTGCAAGAAGCGTCATTATGGAGCTTGAGGGCGAGGAGGGCTTCAATCACCTTGAGGAATACAGCGATTCCTCGACGGAAAGAGGAAAAAAGCTCAGACAGACCATTTGCGATAAGCTTCACTTTGCATCTCTTGAATTTCAGTCGCTCGAGGGAGTAATCAAATCAATAGGAATAGAACCGTGCAAGCTTTGCACGTATTGTTGGAACGGAAAGGAATAAGGATTATGCATTCACAATCAAGATCTGACAGCTACGCAGCAGCAGGCGTTGATATTACCGCCGGCTACAAGGCAGTTGAACTTATGAAAACACACATCGCAAAGACTCTTACGTCAGGCGTTTGCTCGGACGTAGGAGGCTTCGGCGGTCTTTTCGAGATCGACCTTGAGGGAATTACCAAGCCCGTACTCGTAAGCGGTACGGACGGTGTCGGAACAAAGCTCAAGATAGCATTTCTTATGGATAAGCACGACACGGTCGGTATCGACTGCGTTGCAATGTGCGTAAACGACATTATATGCAGCGGCGCAAAGCCTCTCTTCTTCCTCGACTACATCGCTTGCGGTAAGAATGTCCCCGAGCGTATCGCGGACATCGTAAAGGGAGTTTGCGAGGGCTGTATCCAGTCCGGCGCGGCACTCATCGGCGGTGAGACCGCTGAAATGCCCGGCTTCTATCCCATTGACGAATATGACCTCGCAGGCTATTCGACGGGTATAGTTGACAAGGCAAAGATAATCGACAACAAGACTATGCGTGCAGGAGACGTTATTATTGCTCTACCCTCAAGCGGAGTTCACTCAAACGGCTTTTCTCTTGTAAGAAAGGTGTTTGACGTTGAAAACAGCGACATCAAGTCTCCCGTGGCAGAGCTTGGCGGCAAGTCGATAGGCGAGACACTTCTCACACCTACGAGAATTTACGTAAAGCCTGTACTCGCGCTTCTTGAAAAGGTAAACGTAAAGGGTATCTCACACATCACAGGCGGCGGCTTCTACGAGAATATTCCGAGAAGTATTCCCGACGGACTCGGCGCAGTTGTTGAAAGAAGCGCCGTTAAGGTGCTTCCCATATTCGACCTCATCGCAAAGGTCGGTGGCATCAGCGAAAGAGATATGTTCAACACCTTCAATATGGGTGTAGGTATGAGTATAGTAGTCGCTCCCGAGGACGTTGATACAGCTCTTGAAATACTCAAGGCAAACGGCGAGGACGCTTACGTAATCGGTAAAATTGAAGAAACGGACGAAAAGATAACGATATGCTGAAGAACTTAATTAACGGAATAGAGGCAGGAGTGCTTATCGCAATAGGCGGAAGCGTTTATATGTCGTGCGACAACAAGTACATAGGCGCAATACTTTTCTCGGTAGCACTTCTTTGTATCTGCTACAAGGGTTACTCGCTCTTTACGGGCAAGGTGGGCTTTATGCCCGAAAAGCACGACGGTGATGCGTGGAGTGTTCTGCTCTGGGGTCTGCTCGGCAACTTTATTGCAACGGTTGGCTTCGGTTTGCTCATCAGATACGCAAACTCTGCTATCGGTGCGGCGGCAGAGGTGGCTTGTGCGGCAAAGCTTACACAGGCTGTGCCTCAGACGCTTATAAGAGCCTTCTTCTGCGGAATTCTTATGTACCTCGCGGTAAGCGTTTACCGTGATAACAAGAGTATCGCTGGAATATTCTTCTGCGTACCCGTTTTTATACTCAGCGGCTTTGAGCACTCAATAGCAAATATGTTTTATTTCGGTGCGTCGGGTAAGATCGACCTCGACGTTATCATCTATCTTGTGATCGTAATAATCGGAAACGCAGTCGGTGGAGTTTTTCTTCCTATGCTTTCCATCCTTTGCAATAAGGAGAAGAAAAATGGCTAAAACCGTTAAAATTGCCGTGCTCGTTTCGGGCGGCGGCACCAATCTTCAGGCGCTTATCAATGCACAGAATAACGGTGTTATCAAAAGCGGCAAAATAAGCCTCGTTATTTCAAACGTAGCAAGTGCGTATGCGCTCAAGCGTGCGGAAAATGCGGGAATTGACACCGCAGTAGTACTCAAGCGTGAGCTTGGTTCGCAGGAAGCATTTGAAGAAAAGATCGTAGAGCTTCTCGAAAAGAACAAGATCGAAATTATCGTTCTCGCGGGCTTTATGAGCATACTCAGCGAGAATTTCACCCGTAGATACGATAAGCGTATACTCAACGTGCATCCCTCGCTCATTCCGTCCTTTTGCGGTAAGGGCTTTTACGGACTCAGAGTACACGAGGCGGCGCTTGAAAAGGGAGTCAAGGTTACGGGTGCAACCGTACACTTTGTCAACGAGATCCCCGACGGCGGCGAGATAATCATGCAGAAAGCAGTTAATATAAGGGAGGATGACACTCCCGAAACACTTCAGAAGCGTGTAATGCGACTTGCTGAGTGGAAGATATTGCCCGCATCAGTTGAAAAGGTGTGCGCAGAGAGAAAGTATAAATAAAAAGCCGTGTGCGGCGGATAGGAGACATATATGAATATTTACGAGATCAACGATATTGCAGAGCTTATCAAGGATAATTCTTATGTAGGCAGAGGCATAGTTATCGGTAAGACAGAGGACGCAAAGAAGGCATGTGTAGCATACTTCATTATGGGAAGAAGCGCAAACAGCCGCAACCGCGTATTTGTTGAACGTGACAACGCTCTTTTCACAGAACCCTTTGACGCATCAAAGGTAGAGGACCCGAGCCTTATCATCTACGCGGCTCTCAGACGTTATGAAAATAAGCTTATTGCAACAAACGGCGATCAGACCGATACGATATACGACGGAGTAAAGGCAGGAAAGGGCTTTGCAGAGGCTCTCAGAGCACGTGAGTTTGAGCCCGATGCTCCCAACTTCACCCCCCGTATCAGCGGTATGATAACCTTTGGCAAGGGTGACTTCACCTATGAAATGAGCATTCTTAAGAGTGCAGATGAAAAGGGATGCGCCTGCAACCGTTATACCTTTGAATACCCTTCGCTCGCAGGCCTTGG
>JAZSOD010000089.1:0-37850 GCA_045536775.1 Eubacteriales bacterium
CTTCTTGGTACCAATACAAAGGAAGCAACCGGTGCATCTGTAAGATACTATTATAATAATGATACAGTAAAAAAGCTAATAAGCGATGGCGCATTTGGACATAACGATTATTATTATACTCTTGCTGATGGAATGGAGGATCCTGCGGAAAATATGCCTGTCACCGATAACGGTATTGTTCGAGGCGACTCGGATGGAGACGGGTCACAAAAGGTGAGGGACCTCATTATACTCTCCAGATATCTTGCCAAATGGAATGGATACACAGATATGATGTACGGTGTAAACAGCGACCTTAACGGTGATAAGCAGCTTACGAGCCTTGACCTTGTAATCTTGGCAAGAAGACTCGCTAACTGGGATGGCTATACCGACTAAATCAAAAAAGACTTCGGGATTAAACCTGAAGTCTTTTTTTGACAGATTACTTTTCAATAACAGGGAGAACGAAGGAGTGAGGCTCGAGGGAGATTCTGTAAGTGAGCTCGTCGCGTCGACCTGAAGTAAGGAATCCTTCCTTCGTCGGAACAAAGTAAGCTCATCAGTACATCAATAGTGCAGATACTTGAGTGAGTATCGGGATTGAAGATAAGTATCTTTATGCACTTGTGGTCTAAGGTAGTAACGGTTGTGTTCTTCGCTTTCGTAATCGTACCTTAATAATCTATAAATCTCACGGCGTATTTCGCTTCAAAGGAATTATTTGTTTTCCGACATTGTGATGAATCGTTTTATAACAAGCTCTCTGAATTCGGGTGAGAGGGAGGCAAAGTATGCGGTAAATCCCGTCACTCTGACAACAAGGTCGGGATAGAGATCGGGGTTTTCGTGTGCCTTCATTAACTTTTCCGTGTCAAGCACGTTTATATTAATAAGAGTTCCGCCTTGGTTGAAATGCCCCTTGATCAGCGAAAGTACAAGCTCGATTCCACCGTTATCTACAGTTAAGCAGGGGTCAAATTCGATCTGTAGAGGCGCGGTGTTGCCAAATCCGCACTGTACTGAAGCGATTCCGTTCGACTGAGCCGTGACTGCGCCGTCAAGCCTGAAACATGGGTTGGGATTTGCACCGTGTGAAATAGGCTCACATGAGAGTCTGCCGTTTGGTGTTGCAGGTACCTTTGAGCCGTACTCGATAGTACGTGCCCAGCTGAACCAACCGGGTAAAAGCTGTCTTGATTTTGGCATTTTTTTCGATTCTTCACGTATTACACGTACAAATACTTCGGTCAGGCGTTGAGCCCATTTGTCTGCACAAGTATTACCGCCGCAGTATTTGCCTGCGGTGGAAAGAATAGCGCGTATCCTTTGACCGTTTTCACAAGAGTAATTGGAGTCGAGAGCTGTGAATACTTCACTCCAGGTAAGCATATTTTCTTTCTCAACTCTTTCTTCAAGTGCACCAAATGAATCTGCAACCACCGCGAGCCCCGCACCGTCAATACCAACCGTATGCAGCTCGGCTGCAAGTGAGGCATCAAGACCGGTTTCGATGGTGTTTTTCATCATCAGATTCATAATGAGCTCGGGTGTAACCTCCCATTGATGGTCAAGGTGGAGATTGATACCTTTTGCAGTAATTTCAGCTGCTTTTGTAAGATGTTTTTCAAAAAGCAAAAACAGCTTTTCAGTCGAAAAATCGTTTGATTCTTTCATTTCGTCAAGTGCAACGCAAAATACCTTTGCGATGTTTATCTTGACCGTATCGTTCATTGGAAATTCAATGCCGGGAATACACATCCAGTTGCAGCCGACGGCAATACGCCGTCTTGCAGTCATCTTGTCTACGCCGTTTCGCATATAACCGTCGCAAAGTGCTTTGTCATTCGCGAAACGCGGCCAAGCGTTCTTGTTTTTAATTAAGTAGTAAACAGACCTTCTCAAAAACTCAGAATCGCAATTTTCATGAACTCTCACAGTTAGGTTGCATGATATGTTAATAGAGTCTGCGGCTTCAAGTATAAGATACGAGAGCTTGTTTGTCAGGTCGCAGTCGTTTTCGTCAACACCCGAAATCTGATAGTAATGTGGGTCGATAAGCAGGAGGTTTGCTATAAGAAATTTTGCTTTTTCGTCATCAAGTATTCCTGCTTTTATGTCGTTTTCATAATAGGGAAGTAACAAAGTATCAAGCTGGAAACCCGCACCGTCTCGCGTGTATATTCGGGAGGCACAGTTAAAATAAGCTACCCATTGACAAACCTCGTGCAGAGTTTCGGGCTTTCCAAGACGAATTTTTTCGTTAACTGTAAGCATTTCCTCAAGATTTGCTTTTATCTCGTCACGTTCTTCGGATTTTATAAGATCTTTTATCTTTATTATGTGTCTGTCAATAAATGCGATAATTGCGAGAAGACATTTTTCTTCTGCATCGTAGAAATCGGATTTATCTTTGTTTATCTCACGGTATTTTCTTACCTTTTCAAGAAGACCACCGAAGCCAAGCTCGAGTCCTATTGTGTAATCACACGCGAAATGCGCGTCGCCGTCAATACCCGTTTGAATATTGTATAGCTCGTGGTAGGACTTTAATTCATCATAAGGGAAGCGCTTTTCGTCCCAACGCTTACTCCACGTTTCAGTAGCGCTGCTCATAAGCTCTTTAATTTTGGGATTGTTCTTGAGCCAATCGGGTAAATAATGAACGTCTCCGCGATAATTTACCAGCATATCGCGCCAGCGGCCGCAAAGCATCTCCATCGGGTCAACGTACGCCTCGTGAGCACCGATTACGCGGCAAAAGTTCTCGCTCATTCCGTCGTACCCGTAAAAGCTGCCGTTTTCGCTATTGTACCACGGTTCTACAAAATAACCGTCATTTATCGGTACAGTACCGAAATCGTCAAGGTCTGTGTATCCGTTTTGACGTCTTTTCTCGAGAGTGTGGCGAATTTTCGTTTCTCTCATAGATCTTAGCCTGTCAGCATAAGTCAAAGGCATATCTGTTTAACTCCTTCATTAATTCATCACTCGGAACAGTGAATTCGGGTATGTTTAGACCAAGTGCCGAATATTTAGGCAGTCCGAGAGGATGATAGGGTAGTAATTCGTATTTTTTTACATTTTTGAGGGTTGATAAAAACTCGGATATCTTATCTACCCCCTGTTCAATTTCAGGAATGATCGGAGTGCGTGCAAAGATCTTAACTCCGAGCTTGTCAAGACGAGTAAAGTTTTCCTTGATGAGCTCGTTGCCGACTCCTACAAACTTTTTGTGGATGTGTGTATTCCAAACCTTGAAATCGGCAAGGACATAATCCGTTAGCGAGAAGATTTCTTCATCAAAATATATCATTGAAGTTTCAATCGCAACGCTTATTCCGTTCTTTTTACATTCTTTAATTGCATCGAGAAGAAAATCTTTTTGATAAAGCGGCTCGCCTCCCGAAAAAGTAACTCCGCCGCCGCTTGCGTAGTATGGGAGGTCGAGTAATATTTCCGAAATGAGTTCTTTTGCAGTAATCTCTTTTCCGCATATTACTCGTGCACCCGAAAAGCAACCTTTATCGCACATATTGCAACCGATACATTTTTCAGGATATAAAAGTATTTCGGGTTTTGGGTTTATAGCTTCGGGATTGTGACACCATTTGCAGCTAAGAGGACAACCCTTCATAAAAACGATGGTTCTGCATCCCGGACCGTCATGGAAGGTTGCGCGCTTGATCTCGGTTATGATACCCGTTTTCATTCGCTAATAGCCTCACGTTCACCGCTTTCGACAGAACGAGCTATACTGTCAAGCAAACACATGATCTTCATATTGTTCTTGAAATCGAGAGATTCGTGTATAGGCTCGCCCGAGTTTACGTGATGAGCATACATTGCGGCAATATTTTTGAACTCACCGCCAAGCGAAGCGTTTTTAACCTCAACGGGATTGCCGAAGTAATCGTACGCCTTGACGACAACCTCGCCGTTTTCTCTTACGCACTCGATCACGCCGTTGTCAAGGAACACACTCGGTCCTACCGGAATGCCAACAGACGGAGTTGTCCAAGTACCCTCAAGTACCGATACTGAAGAAGGATATTTTACAATAGCTATACCGTTGTCGAAAATGTCAGAGAAGGAATGAGCAAGGTTTACACCCTCCGTGTATGTATATTCGGGGATTTCCGAATTGTACCAGCTTGTAAGCATAGAGCCGTAACAGCAGAAATCAAGAATAGCGCCGCCGCTTTCGCTTTTTCTGTACCACCAGGTCGAAGCGCGTTCTTCATTAGTCATTTCCTCAGTCTTTCCGTCAACACCTCTGTGCATAGCGCCACGACCGAGAGGACCTGTGTTACCGATAAGGAATCTGATTTTAAGTATACGTCCAAGCTTACCGCTGTCTATAATATTTTTAATCGTGTGCAGATAAGGTCTCCACGTAAGCGGCCAGTTCACCATAGCAAATATACCGTTTTCATCAACAACCTTTTCGATAAGCTTTGCCTCGTTAAGCGTATAGGCCATCGGTTTTTCGATGCTTATATTGATTTTTCTGTTCGCACATTCTGTAGCGATCTCAAGCTTTTTGCTTGTCTCGCAGAGGATAAATGCGATATCCGGCTTTACTTCATCGAGCATTGCCTTATAATCCTCGTAAAAAGCCGAACAATAATTAATTTTTACGTTTTCAATATTCCACGCACGAGTATATCTTGTACGAGGAAGCTCTTTTATAGGGTTTATCGTATCGGATACTGCAACAAGCTCCATATCAGGCTCGTTGTGTATGTAGAGAGCTACCTCGTTGACGTGCATATGTGCAAAACCAATAATAACTGCACGAATTTTTTTATTCATTAAAAAACACCTCTTTGTTCTGACTTGCGCTTTTGTAGAAAAGATCTATGATTGCAGATACTGCAAGGGTCTCCTCCGGTTTGACAATAAGCTCGTCTTTTCCGTTAAGATAATCCCTGACATTGTCAAGCAAAGCAAAGTGACCCGAAAACTCTTCATTTGGGTATGGATTTACGCAATTTACCGAAGGCTTTTCTTCAAGGGCATATCCTCCGAAGATATGATATTCGGGAAGCTTGATTCCCGCGTTTTCACCCGCGAGAACAATGCTTGTTTCGTCAGGTAAATTTGCCGCCCACGCAACCTTGAAGTTGACTCTCTTACCGCCTTCAAACAAAATACTGCCCGATGAGAAATCCTCAACGTCAAATTCGTTTTTATCGTAAGTGCGGCGAGAATGAACTCCTCCTGCAAGTGCTCCGCTTGCTTTCATGTTTTCGGGAATATCTTCGCTCAGATGAGCAATTCTTGCACTTGTTGTGCCGCTTACCGAAACAAGCTTTGGATTTCCCATAAGCCACACAAGCGCGTCAAGCATATGAACGCCAATATCGACAAATGCGCCGCCTCCACTGTATTCTTTGAGGTGGAACGTGCCCCACTTGGGAATACCGCGGTGTCTGATCCTCGAAAATTCACCGTAATAAATATCACCGAGAATTCCGCTATCTATAAGTTTTTTTGCTTCAATTCTGTCAGGAGTAAACCTCATACTTTGACAAGCACAGAGCATAAGTTTTTTTGATTCTGCCAAAGCAAAAAGCTCTTTTGCATCAGCGTAGCTAACAGCAAGCGGTTTTTCGCAAATAACGTGAGCGCCTGCATTCAAGGCTGCTTCTACATATCTTTTGTGAAACATATTCGGCACACATACCGATACTATATCGGGAGAAATGTCCGAGAGCATATTATCGGCGTTGTCGGTGTAATAAGGAATTCCGTGTCTTTCAGCGGTACTTTTGGCGGTTTCGAGATTATTGTCACATACAGCAACTATCTCAAAATCGTCAGGCAAATGTCTGTATGCGGGAATGTGTGCAAAATTTGATATCATTCCGCATCCGATGATTGCAACTTTCATATTGTATCTCCAAATTATTCGTAAATTCTGTCGTTATAGTCTATTTTTTTCCAGTCTTCGGGGGGATTGCCGAGGAAGGGAACCGGGAGAGGCTTTCCGCCGAGCATTGCTGATTCATGAGCAATTATTCCGGGTATTGAGCATATTGCGGAATCCCATGCATTGTTGGGCGGAAGCTTTCCTGTCATAACTGCTCTTACAAAATCATCTACCAGAAATGCGTGAGAACCGTTGTGACCGCCGTCGGGAATATCGCGGTGAGCCACGGGCAGACGGTTAACATCGTGAACAGGCGAATATCCGCGATGGTACGCGTATTCTGCTGGGTCTTTAGAAAGGTCGATCTTATCCTTGTTTTGAGTGTATTTTACAGTGTTTATAAGCTCGCTTGCGTATTCAATGGATGTTTCCTGACCGAAAACGGGTCCCTTAGTAAATACATGATGCATACCTGCATTCTGATAATTGCCATGAGTACCGATAAGGCTTGTTATGTATGACGAGGGCTTTGCTGTACCGCAACGTCTGAATTCGTTGATTCTCGCAACGCCGCCGCCTGACATCTTGAATAGTGCGCTTTGATTACTGAATGGGTTGTCCCAGTTGTTGTTACCCTTGCCGTAAATGCCGTCACCGATGTCATCTTCAAAGCCAATACAAGAAACCTCAACGGGATACTCACCGATAGATAAAAACATCATTGACATAGAGTGAGTAGAGTAGTACATGGGAGGAATGCCTGCGATGCGTTTCCATCCGTCACCGCCCGAGCCTGAGAATGAGTCGAACATTTCGGTGATATCGTGATAGTACTGTGACTCACCGTAAACGAATTTACCGAACGCGCCTGACTTGTATTTTTCGCGGCAGTATATCGCGCAAGGGAAATAGTAGCAGGTCTCGCCGCTCATATATATAAGGCGCTTTTCTTCGACAAGACGTATTATTTCTTTTGATTCTTCAATTTCACAGGACATAGGTACGGCAGAAAAAACGTTTTTGCCTGCGTTAAGTGCCTGAATTATCATAGGACCGTGCTGATGGCGCTGAGTGAAAATACCGATACAGTCAAGGTCTGTTTCGAGGTTCAACATATCTTCGTATGACTCGTACATTTTTGCAACGCCGTAATTCTCAAGAATATGCTCGCGTCTGTCCTTCATAAGCTCAGCTCCGACTACCTTGTCAACGTCGGGATGAGTGAGAAATAAATCAAGGAAGCTTTCGGAAAATTCTCCAAATCCAACAATACCGATTTTAATACCCATTTTAATTAACTCCTAAATCATTTATGTATTTTCCGAGTGAGAAATCGGAATTTTTTACTCTGTATTCAAATCCGACATAGTCGGAATATGACGTACTTTCAATGGCTTTAAGAACACTGCGGTAATCAATTTCGCCAAAGTCAGGCTCACATCTGAACGGCGAATTTGCCACGTGGAAATGACCGATGTGTTTAATGTTGCTTTCGAGGATATTTATCAAATTTCCTTCCATACGCTGAGTATGGTAAAGATCAAGCAATAGCTTAACAGAGGGCGAAGAAATGCCTTTAACTATATCGAATGCGTCCTTTGAGTAAGGCATAACGTAGGTATCTCGGTCAAACGTGTTGAGAGGCTCGAGTAAAAGCGTTACGCCCAATTCCTCTGCTACAGGGGCAGTGGCATTAAGCACGTTGAATATGTTCTCGAGCGCACGTTCGTACGAAATATTTTCGTCACGGTCACCTGCGAGGACTATCATTTTACTTGCTCCCAGCCGTTTGAGAACAGGGGCGGTTTCTGTTACAGCCGATATGAACTCGGATGTGCGCCCGTGGGAGAGAATACCACGTGAAAGGTCGTAGGAGAGCTTTTCGTCGGATGAATCTATGTTCATAAGAGCGACTTTAAGACCAGTCTCCACAGAACGCTTGACAATAGCATCTACGTCCTTATTTGACCATTTCCAGAATTCAATAGCATCGACCGAATCAGCTTTAGCTGCGTTGATTCTGTCAAGAAAATCGTATTCGGGATACATCATATCAATACAAGCACTGAATTTCAAAAATATCACCTCAACTAAATTATAGCATTTACAGATTTGCAAGTCTATTGACAAATTGACATTAAATTTGTATAATATGACACAGAAGAAAGGATGGGTTATATGAATGATATGAATTTTCAGTCTCTTACAAAAGAAGATTTCTTTATAGACCATCTTACAGTAAACAGAACTAAGGACGCACCGCCGAGAGTCTTCAGATGCACGAAGAATATGCGTAAATGGGAGCGCTTTATGTACGTAACAAAAGGTGCTATTACCGTAACAACGGATAATGGCGCAGTAACCACTCGCGCGGGAGAAATAATGTATCTCCCGTATGACGTTGCGTATAACTCCGAGTGGGAAAGCGAAAGTGAAATCGGATACATAACCGTTGAATTTATCTTGAGCCGGAAGAATGGAGATAGATTTGCATTTTCCGACTCAGTACAGAATATAATTAAGGATAAAAACGGAGCTTATCTTGATCTTTTTGAGAAAATCTATAATACGTTCGCAAAGGGTGAAATAGGTTACAGGATAAAAGCAGGAGCGCTTCTTTACGAGCTTTTTCACCTTTTGACTCTTGATGACATAAAAAAAGACCTAAAAAAAGCCCATAAAGGCATTTATAAGGCCATCATATATATTGAAAACAATTATGTTGATGAAATTTCGGTTGAAAAGCTTGCTTCAATGTGCGGAATGTGTCAGAGCAAATTCAGAAAAAGCTTTCACGAATATTCGGGTATGTCGCCCGTTAAGTATAAGAACAGTTTGCGGATTAAAAAAGCGGCAGAGCTGCTTAAAACGGGAGAATATACGGTAAGTGAGTCGGCTCTTATGGTGGGAATTGACGATCTCTCTTATTTCAACAGAATGTTCAAGAGAATTTACGGCAAAAACCCAAAAGAATTTAAGGCATGAAAAAGGCAGACTTAATGTCTGCCTTTTAGTATTTACATTATTAGAATTCAAGTCTCTTTGAAATGTATTCAACAAGCTCGGATACGGGAATTCTTTCCTGTGCCATAGTGTCACGGTCACGGACTGTAACAGCACCGTCCTCGAGAGAATCGAAGTCGAAGGTTACGCAGAAGGGAGTACCTATCTCGTCCTGACGGCGATAACGCTTACCGATTGAGCCTGACTCATCATACTCTACGTTGAAGTGCTTAGCAAGCATATCGTAAACCTCGCCTGCCTGCTCACCGAGCTTCTTCGCAAGAGGAAGGACTGCAACCTTAACGGGAGCAATAGCGGGATGGAAACGCATTACTACGCGGGTATCCTTTTCGTCAATAACTTCTTCATCGTAAGCTTCAACGAGGAATGCAAGCGTTACGCGGTCAGCACCGAGCGAGGGCTCGATAACGTAAGGTACGTAGCGCTCGTTGGTTTCAGGATCGAAGTAGTCGAGCTTTTCGCCGCTGTGGTTTGTGTGCTGAGAGAGGTCATAGTCGGTTCTGTCTGCAATGCCCCAAAGCTCACCCCAACCGAATGGGAAGAGATATTCAAAGTCTGTTGTAGCCTTTGAATAGAAGCAAAGCTCTTCTTTGTCATGGTCGCGGAGACGGAGATTTTCCTTCTTGATGCCAAGATTATAGAGGAAGTTTTCGCAATAGTCCTTCCAGTATGCAAACCATTCGAGATCGGTGCCGGGCTTGCAGAAGAACTCGAGCTCCATCTGTTCAAACTCTCTGATCCTGAATATGAAGTTACCGGGAGTGATCTCGTTTCTGAAGGACTTACCTATCTGACCCACACCGAAGGGAAGCTTCTTTCTCGTTGTTCTTGCAATGTTGTTAAAGTTAACGAAGATACCCTGTGCGGTTTCGGGACGGAGATAAAGCTCGGAGGAGGAGTCCTCGGTAACGCCCTGATATGTTTTGAACATAAGATTGAACTTGCGGATGTCGGTAAAATCGTTCTTTCCGCAGCTGGGGCACACTATGTTGTGCTCCTTTATGAATGCCGCGAGCATATCGTTTGACCAACCGTTAGGGTTGATATCGAGGTTGTTTTCGGCAATGTAGTCTTCAACCAGCTTGTCAGCTCTGTGACGTGTCTTACAGGACTTACAGTCCATAAGAAAATCCGAGAATCCGCCTACGTGACCAGATGCGACCCAAACCTCAGGGTTCATAATGATAGCCGAGTCAAGACCTACGTTGTACTTGGATTCCTGAACGAACTTCTTCCACCAAGCGCGCTTTACGTTGTTCTTGAGCTCAACTCCGAGAGGGCCGTAGTCCCAAGAGTTAGCGAGACCGCCGTAGATTTCGGAGCCGCTGTAAACAAAACCGCGGTTTTTGCAAAGAGCGACTACTTTTTCCATTGTTTTCTGCTTGTTATCCATTTTTTTCTCCTGTATATTAAGTCATAAAAAATTACTTATCTGTATGCGGCGTACTCGCCGATCGCAGCCTTTATATCGGGCTCAAAGCGCTGAGCTCCGTTTATGGTAATGTATTTACCCGGATATGTCGTTGTTACCTTGTTGAGCTCCTTATAAAAGGAGATGAGTTCAAGGTCTTTGGTAAGGTCTTCGAGTGTATAGTTCGTGGTTATGTTTTCTGAAATTGCTGTAAACAGTGTAGTAGCTTTTTTGATGAAAGAAGCATCGGAAAATTTGTCTGCAACAGCAAACATAAACTCGGCAGTTGTTTTTTCTCGTGAATTATCGGAGTTTTTGTAATCCTTGAATCTCAAAAGCTGTTCTGCTTTTTCGCCGTCAAGCTTTTGCTTACCCTTTTTGAGCTCTATTGTCAGCTCTTGTTCAAGATCGGAATACTCCATGTTTTCGGGCACGTTGAAGGTTATCTCTCCAAGCTCGTCGATAATGGGAGCAAAGTTTTGAACGTCGATGACTATGTATTTTTCAAGTTCGAATCCCGTAAGTGCGGTTAACTTCTGCATAAAGAATTCGATGCCCTTACCGTAATATATCTCTCCGAGGGTCATAAAGCTTCCGTCAACCTTAAGCCTCATATTAGAGGGAATTGTTGAAATAAGAAGCGTTCGAGAGTCCTTATCGGCTCTGACGATCGCAATCGAGTCTGCAGAATATGTGCGGTTGCGACGGAGAGGGAAGGAGTCGGTGTATTCATCCTCAATGTTATAATCTGGAAGTATGTCTGGCTGATAGTCCGTACCGATGATAGCAAACGCAAACGATTCCCCCTTGAGCTCAACGGTTTTATCACCTTCGCCCTGGTTGTTCGTATTCGGCTCGGTAGAGGTAACTATTTCAAGAGATATTGGTGGAGTACCCTCTATTGAATCCTGAAGAAGCTCGGTTACGAAATTCGTTATGAAATACGCGACCACCCCAAAAATGAGAAGAGAGGCAAACAGCGTAATGAAGAAGTTTCTAAGTGAAGTTTTCAATTCTACCATTCCTTTCAAGAATAGTGTAATTTTACTAACGGTATACGCACAATATACCATTTATAAATTATACTACAACAATCCATATTTTGCAAGAGCTTCGAGCAATATTCTTTCAATAACTTGATATAGCTACACCTTGACATAGAACGAAAAAAGATTTATAATACTATAGACCGCAGAAGCGGCGCGGAGGTGCTTATGGATTCTGAATACACTATACCCTTAAAAAGTATCGTTGACGAGTTTGCTCTCGAAACGATATATGCTCCAGAAAACTTAGACGATATACTTATACACAAAACCGAGGTGAACAGACCCGGACTTCAGCTTTCGGGCTTCTTCGGTCACTTTGAGCCGACCAGAATTCAGATAATCGGCAGAGCAGAGCATAAATACCTTGAAATGCTCACTCCGGACGAGAGAAAACAGGCTCTTACAAACTTTTTTGAAACAAGACCTATTGCGGTTGTAATATCCTCTGGACTTGAGGTGTTTGACGAAATGCTCGAAATTGCCCGGTATTTCGAATCAACCGTCTTGCGTACACAAGAGAGAACGAGTGCGTTTATGGCGTCGCTTATAGCTTCTCTTAACGTGAGTCTTGCGCCGAGAATAACCAGACACGGAGTACTTGTTGAGGTATACGGCGAGGGTATGCTTATCCTTGGTGAAAGCGGAGTGGGTAAGAGCGAGACTGCTATCGAACTCGTAAAGCGCGGTCACAGGCTTATTGCCGATGACGCCGTTGAGATCAAGCGTGTATCGTCCAAAACTCTTGTTGGTACTGCTCCTGAAATCATCAGACACTACGTTGAGCTTCGCGGTATCGGAATCGTCGACGTAAAGAGAATTTTCGGCGTGGGCGCGGTAAAGATGACCGAAAAGATAGATATGATAGTTAACCTTGAACCTTGGGTACAGGGTAAGATGTACGACAGACTCGGGCTTGAGAGCGAAACCACCGAAATCCTTGGAATTGAGATTCCGACAACCGTAATTCCCGTTCGTCCGGGACGTAACCTTGCGATCATACTTGAGATCGCGGCAATGAATAACCGCCAGAAGCGTATGGGTTATAATACTGCAGTCGAATTTAACAAACGCCTTATGGCACAATTTGAAGAATAAAAGGAAACCGAAGCAAAAGCTTCGGTTTCCTTTTTTTAGTTGCATAGCTTTGAATATTCATCAAATCCGCAAAGCAGATTCTCTTTTGCGTGACAGTCAGAAGTTATAATTACCTTCTTGCCGAGCTTTTTGATCTTTTCAAGTATAAAGTCCTCGGGATAAGGCGTCGTTCTGTATCCTCGTGAGATAGCTCCGGTGTTTATCTCAAAGGCAACCGGCGCACCTTTCAGCTTATCAAGAGCCGACATAGCTGCGCTTCTGTAACGCTCACTTTTTGTGTCAAACAGAGGTGTAATTTCGTTAAATTTGGTGAGCAGGTCGAAGTGTGCTATAACGTCGCATTTCGTCTTGTTATAAAGGTTTCCTACAAGCTCGTAATAATCCTCGGCAAAAGCCAGAGCATCACCGTCATAATGCTTGTTGATCTTGAAAGTAAGATCTTCGAGACTCAGATCGGCGGCAATGTATTCACCGTCCTTGAATACCGCGTGAACTGCTCCGATAATATAGTCAAACGAATCGGTAGGCTCATCTGAGTAGTAGTCGTATTCAATTCCGGCATATATCTTGATTTTGTCCGCGTATTTCTCTTTGAGGACTTTTATCTCATCAAGATATTTCACCGTGTCTTCACGGCTCATACAGTATTCTTCATCGTATGCGGTATAGGAATGACCCGAAAAGCCAATCGCGGGGCATCCGAGCTCAATTGCTTTTATGATAAGCTCCTCGGGAGTATCCTTTCCGTCACAGTAGAGTGTATGTGTGTGAAAATTCGAGTAGCTCATTTCGTCATTTTTTCCTGCTTGACCTTGTGATCGATTATGTGACGTGATGCAAGCTCACGGTGTACGTCCTCAACGCTGATACCCATTTCAACCATAAGCACCATAGCGTGATACGCGAGGTCTGCAAGCTCGTAGACGGTTTCCTTTTTGTCATTTGCCTTGCCCGCTATAATTACCTCAGTGCATTCCTCGCCGACCTTTTTAAGAATTTTGTCAATTCCTTTTTCAAAAAGATAAGTTGTGTACGAGCCTTCGGGCTTGTCCTTTTTTCTTCCCTCAAGTAAAGTATAGAGGTCTCCGAGAGAGAAGTCCTTTAGCTCATCACTATTCCAAACTGGCTTTGTAAAGCAGGAGTCGGTACCCGTGTGACATGCGGGTCCGTCCTTCTCGACAAGTACAGTTAGCGCATCGTTGTCACAGTCTGCGGTAATTGAAACTATGTGCTGGTAATTACCGCTTGTTTCGCCCTTGAGCCAAAGCTCGTTTCTCGAACGGCTAAAGAAGCAAGTGAGTCCCTTTTCCATTGAGATCTGAAGGCTTTCGCGGCTCATATATGCAAGTGTCAGAACTTTTTTTGTGATAGAATCAACAACGATTGCGGGAATGAGTCCCTTTTCGTCAAATTTAAGAGTGTTTATATCTAACAT
This sequence comes from Eubacteriales bacterium, assembly GCA_045536775.1. Taxonomy (GTDB): domain Bacteria; phylum Bacillota; class Clostridia; order Oscillospirales; family CAG-272; genus UBA4717. Next base: position 13,869 of record JAZSOD010000089.1, read on the forward strand.
TTTTATATCCTCACGATAATATTGTTTTTGTTAAGTTCAGCTTTAAGGTCAGGGATCTTTATTTCTCCGAAATGGAATACCGACGCGGCAAGACCTGCGTCTATCTCGGGTATTTGCTTGAAAAGCTCTATAAAATCTTGAACCTTCCCAGCGCCTCCCGATGCAATAACGGGTACGCTTACGGCAGAGCATACAGCCTTTAGCATCTCAATGTCAAATCCGCCCTTTACACCGTCTGTGTCGATTGAGTTAACGACAACCTCGCCTGCTCCGAGAGCGACGCACTTCTTGATCCACCCGATCGCTTCGAGCCCTGTGTCTTCGCGTCCGCCCTTGGCAAACACTCTGAATTCACCGTCAACACGCTTTGCGTCAACAGATAAGACTACGCATTGATTTCCGTATTTCTGCGCAGCCTCTCTGATAAGCTCTGGATTTTTGAGAGCTCCCGAATTTACACTTACCTTGTCTGCACCGCATTTCAGAACACGGACAAAATCATCAATGGTGTTGATACCGCCGCCAACGGTAAGCGGTATGAATATCTCAGACGCAACCTCACGGAGAATATCGGTAAATAGAGCACGCTCCTCGAAAGATGCGGTGATGTCGTAAAATACGAGCTCGTCAGCGCCGTTATCCGAATAGTAACGGGCAAGCTCCTTTGGGGATGAAACGTCGCTTAATCCCTGAAAGTTTACGCCCTTGACCACCCGTCCGTTTTTAACGTCAAGGCAGGGAATTATTCTTTTTGTGATCACCTTGCCACCTCTATTGCTTCCTTTAAGTCGATAGCGCCTGTATAGTATGCTTTTCCTATGATAGCGCCGTAAATATTCATACGTCTGAGTTCTTTAACATCGTTAATTGAAGAAACTCCGCCCGACGCGACTATATCCACCGAAAATTTTTCTGAAAGACTCTTGTAAAGCTCGAGGTTAGTACCCTTCATAGCTCCGTCCTTGGAGATGTCGGTGCAAATAACCGTATTGATACCAAGCTTCTGCGTTTCACCGAAAAATTCATCCGTGGTATATTCTGATTTTTCTATCCAACCCTTGATTGCGATATAGCCGTCCTTGATGTCTGCTCCCACGGCAATCTTTTCAGCGTACATGTTGACAGCTGACTGCAGAAACTCTTTGTCGGTAACTGCGGCTGTGCCGAGTATAACCCTTGCAACACCTGCGGCGATGTATGCGTCAACAGTGTTCATATCGCGTATTCCGCCGCCGATCTCAACCTTGAGCGAGGTTTCTTTGACGATTCTTTTAACTACGTCTATGTTGGGTGTAGTTCCGAATTTTGCCCCTTCGAGGTCAACCATATGAATGTATTCTGCGCCCGCTTTTTCAAAATCGCGCGCGACTTCTATTGGATTATCATTGTATACGGTCATCTGATCGTAGTCGCCCTTGAATAGACGAACTGCTTTGTGATCGTAAAGATCTATTGCGGGAAGTATTATCATTTTGTAATCTCCGTTTCGCAGAACGCGCGCAGAATATTAAGTCCTGCTTGACCACTCTTTTCGGGATGGAACTGGCATCCCATTACGTTTTCTTGTGCTACCGCCGCGCAGAGCTCCTTGCCGTATTCCGCGGTAGCAATAACGCTGTTTTCGCAGTCGCTTGCAAAATAGGAGTGGACAAAGTAAACGCAATCGGTGTCAGAAAGATATTTGAATAAATCGTGTTTTCTTTTATATATAAGCTTGTTCCAGCCTATGTGAGGGATCTTCAATCCTTTGGGAATGTAGCCGTCCATAGGTATGACGCTGCCTTTTATTAGCCCGAGTCCTTCATGCTCTCCGTATTCGTAGCTTTTTTCAAAAAGCAACTGCATACCGAGACAAATCCCCATAAGAGGCTTTCCTTTTGCCGCCTCGTCACAGATTACCTTGTCAAGTCCGCTGTCACGAAGCTTTTTTGCGGCATCGGCAAAAGCACCGACACCGGGAAGGATAAGCTTGTCTGCCGAACGTATTTCTTCAGCATCCGATACGATTTTTGCGTCAGCGCCGATAAATTTCATGGAAGAGCATAGTGAAAAGAGGTTTCCTACGCCGTAGTCAATAACTGCTATCATTATAACGTACCTTTAGTCGAGGGAATGTCATCCTTGTGAGCGCTGTCTATTGCAAACGCCATTGCAAGACTTCTTGCAACCGACTTGAATGCGCCCTCAATGATGTGATGTGAATTTTTGCCGCAAAGCAAAACTATGTGCAGCGTTATCTCCGCGCATCTTGCGAGTGCCGAGAAGAACTCCTCGGCAAGCTCGGTGTCAAAGTCGCCAACCTTTTCCGCGGGTATAGGAAGGTCGATGTATGCACCGCCTCTGCCCGACACGTCAACTGCTGAAAGAACGAGCGACTCGTCCATCGGGAGAGATATGTCACCGTATCGGCATATACCGCGCTTATCACCGAGCGCTTCTGCTATGGCTTTGCCGAGACAAATGGCAACGTCTTCTGTAGTGTGGTGATAATCTACGTTGGTGTCACCCTTGCATGTGACGTCAAGGTCAAAGCTTCCGTGCTTTGCGAAAAGCGTAAGCATATGGTCAAGAAATCCGCAGCCTGTGTCAACGGTTGACTTACCCGAACCGTCAAGATCTATTTTTAGTGAAATGTCGGTTTCGCCCGTTTTTCTTTTAATTTCGGAGCATCTCATAAAGCTTCCTCCAGTATTTTTTTAACAGTTGTTATAAAGGTCACCATCTGTTCTTTTGTGCCGATGGTTATACGGTTGTAGTCGGATATAAGCGGCTTGTCAAAGTGTCTGACAAGAATTCCGTTTGCGCGTAGCTTTAAGTAAAGCTCCATTCCGCTGATTTTAGAAGACTTTGCAAAAATAAAATTGGTTTTCGAGTCGGTAAGCTCGAAACCAAGCGTTTTAAGCTCACGCGCCGCATATTCACGGTTATTGATTATTTCCATACAGTTAGCCATATAGTGTTCGTTATCAATAAGCGCCGCAACGCCGGCCGCTGACGTCATTCTGTTGACGTTGTATGGGTTAGTGGAGTATCTTATCGTGTTAAGATCTGCTATCATAGCCTTGTTGGCGATACCGAATCCAAGTCTTGCACCTGCCATAGATCTCGACTTTGAGAACGTCTGTGTAACGAGCAGGTTGTCGTACTTATCAACGAGACTTACCGCACTCTCCCCGCCGAAGTCAACGTAAGCCTCGTCAATGATGACTACGTTGTCGGGGTTTGACGCGACGATTCTTTCGATCTCATCAAGTGTCAACGCGATTCCCGTGGGTGCGTTGGGATTTGCAATTACTATATTCTTGTTTATTCCGACGTAATCGTTAACGTCAATCGTGAAATCATCTTTTAAGGGAATTTCTGTGTATGGAATACAGTTGACGTCCGCAAAAACTGGATAAAATCCGTAGGAAATATTCGGGAATGCTATAGGATGCTTCTCATCGCAAAACGCCATAAAGGCGAAGTTCAGAACCTCATCGGAACCGTTTGTCATAATAACCTGTTCGGGTGAAACGCCGTAAAGCTCTGCGAGCTTTCGTGTCAGATCGAAGCACTCGGGGTCGGAATAAAGCTGGAGTCTGCACGATTCTGCCGAAACGGCTTCAATAACGCCTTTTGACGGAGGAAACGGCGACTCGTTCGTGTTTAGCTTGATATATACGTTATCCTTGGGCTGTTCACCCGGTGTATACGGAACAAGCTTTTTGTATTTGCCGGTAAAAAATCTGCTCATTGTAAATATCAGTCCTCAAAACGAATTGTTGCACTCTTTGCGTGTGCGTCAAGACCTTCCTTAGCGGCAAAATACGCAACCTTGGAATAGACGTTTTCAAGAGCGTCTTTAGTGTAATAGGTAAACTGTGATTTTTTTACGAAATCATCGACCGAAAGGGGAGAAGAGAAACGCGCAGTACCGCTTGTGGGAAGTGTGTGATTTGGTCCTGCAAAGTAGTCACCGAGCGCCTCGGGACAGTACTTGCCCATAAATATTGAGCCGGCGTGCCGTATCTTGTCAAGATAGTCAAACGGATTGTCTACACAAAGCTCAAGATGCTCGGGAGCGATCTCGTTTGCAATATCTATAGCAAGCATAAGATTGTCCTGTGCAACAATGATCTTACCGTTGTTATCAATAGAGGTTCTTGCAATATCTGCTCTCGGGAGCATGGGTATCTGACGCTCCAGCTCTGCGCTGACTTTTTTTGCAAATTCTCGGTTATCGCAAACCAAAACCGCACTTGCCATTCTGTCGTGCTCTGCCTGTGATAAAAGGTCTGCCGCAACGAATTTTGGTTCACAGGAGGAGTCCGCAACAACGAGTATTTCGCTTGGACCTGCTATTATATCTATTGAAACTTTTCCAAAAACCTGTTTTTTTGCCTCTGCAACGTATGCGTTGCCGGGACCTACGATCTTATCTACTTTCGGAATAGTTTCTGTACCGTAAGCGAGCGCTGCGATTGCCTGCGCACCGCCCACCTTGAATATTCTGTCCACTCCGGCTATTTTAGCCGCCGCAAGTATGACGGGGTTGACTTTACCGTTTGATGACGGTGGAGTCACCATTACTATTTCCTTGCAACCGGCAATTTTGGCGGGGACACTGTCCATAAGAACAGTTGATGGGTAAGCGGCAGTTCCACCCGGGACGTACAGACCGACTTTTTCGATTGGAGTGATCTTCTGGCCCGTAACTACGCCGTCCTTTTCATTTATAATAAAGCTTGTTCTGACCTGCTTTTCGTGGAATGCGCGTATGTTTGCCGCGGCCTCTCGGATTATTTCGATAAACTCGGAATCCACAGCTTTGAACGCCTCGTCGATTTCAACGGATGAAACTTCAAGAGATTTGAGCTCCGCCTTGTCGAATTTGAGTGAATACTCAAGTAGGGCAGAGTCGCCGTTTGCTTTTACGTTATCAATAATTGACGTAACCACGTCCGCAACGCTTGTAACAGAGGCATCACGGGCAAATATTTCCTCGTTTGAGACTTCACCGTAATTGTATATTTTGATCATTTTACTCTACCTGTGCCTTCAATCCTGCAACTATGCTTTCTATCTCTTTTGTTTTGAATTTGTAGCTTGCTTGATTTACAATAAGTCTCGCGCTTATGGGAACTATTGTCTCATAGACCTCAAGATTGTTTTCCTTAAGCGTTGTTCCCGTTTCGACTATATCGACGATTACGTCGGATAAGCCGAGTATCGGAGCAAGCTCTATTGATCCGTTGAGCTTTATAATGTCAATGTCTCGACCAATACCCGAATAATACTGACGTGCTATATTTGAAAATTTAGTTGCAACCTTAAGGGTGCGTTTTCCGTCATCGTAAAAGCCCGCCTTAGCCGCTACCGCCATTCTGCATTTACCCATATTCAAGTCAAGCAGCTCGTATATCTGCGGCTCATATTCGAGAAGTATATCCTTTCCCGCAACACCGATATCGGCTGCACCGCGCTCAACGTATATTGATACGTCAGAGGGCTTTACCCAGAAAAATCTTATCTGCTTATCGGGATTTTCAAATATAAGCTTTCTGTTGTTTTCTTTAATGGAAGGGCAATCATATCCCGCAGACTCGAACATTGCGTAAACCTTTTCTCCGAGTCTGCCCTTCGGGAGCGCTATGTTAATCACGGTTTTCTCCTCTCAGATCGAGAATTTCTTTGTACCTTATCTTTTCGGGAATACACTTCTGCGCGCTTGCACTTTTTCCCGAAGCAGCTATCCTGTCCGTTGCTTCGCTTATAAACTTTGTTTCGGTTTTATCATCATATACGACGAGTGTGTCAACGTCATATTCACTGTCACCTGACTCGAGTCCCTCGAGAAGATCGAGGTATATTGCAAATCCGATAGCACCTGAGCGCCTGCCCATTTTTTGCATAAGCTTGTCGTATCTTCCGCCCGCAAGAACTCCCTCGCAGATACCGTTCAGATAACCTTTGAAAACTATTCCGTTGTAGTAACTCATATCGTTAACTATAGAGAAGTCGAAGAAAATTTTGCTTTCAAGCTCAGTTCCCGAAATGTGTTCGCGGAGAGCTTTGATCTCGCCGAGAGCTGACGCGGCGGCGTCGGTTTCGCATACGGGCTCAAGCAGAGTAATGATCTCGGAAAGACTGCCGTAAGCTCCGGCAAGCGTTGCAAGAAGGTCGGCTTTTACGGATTCTACGCCGTTTTCGGCGCAAATTCTCATGAGATCGTGGGTGTTCTTTTCGGCAATATAATGCGCCGCAAGTCTTGCGAAAGCTGGATCGGGGTTTATTGAATCAAGTATCGACGTCAGTATTCCGAGGTGTGAAATATCGAGAACGTATTGCTTGGAAATGAGTGAAAGGCTCTTTGCCGCAAGGGTTATGACCTCGAAAACGTCATAATCGTCAATATCGCCGATACACTCGATTCCCGTTTGCATTATTTCTTTGTACTGATGGGTGCTGCCCGAAACTCTGTATACGTTTTCGTTGTAACAAAGCTTTTGCTTGAATCCCTCTGTATCTTCGCAATTTTTGATTATAGAGAGGGTAACGTCGGGCTTGAGCGCCATGAGTTTACCGTTTGTATCGTTAAAAGTAATTATTCGGTCACTTACCAAGAAGTCCTTGTTTTTCAGATATAGCTCGTATTCTTCAAACTTACTCATCTTGAAAGTGAGATAACCGTACCTTGAATACAATGAGCGAAGGGAAAATATTGCCTTTTCCTCGCTTTTAAGAAGCTTTGTATCGATCACGTTATTTTTTCTCCTCCGTGCGTTCAATGACGGTTTTGTATCCACCGTTTCCATATTCAAGACACTTGCTGACTCTGCTGATGGTAGCCGTGCTTACACCAACGTCCTTGCTTATTGCAGTATAGCTTGCCCCGGACTTAAGCATTTTTGCAACCTTAAGTCTTTGAGCAATCTCGATTATTTCCTTTATAGTACACGCGTCTTCAAAGAAATCGTAGCATTCCTCGATGGTTTCAAGTGTAAGTATAGCCTCGAAAAGCTCATCGATCTGCTCGCTGTGCCACTTTGTCATAATTACCTCCGTTATAGACTGTCTGTTCAGCCAAATCGCTTTAACGCTTTAGCGAAGTAATGCGATGCACTGATTATATCACTACTTTTGTTCCGTGTCAAGAGGTTTGAAGATAAAAAAATAAGATTTTATACATAAAAGAGGCGCCGAAATATCGGCGTCTCGCTACTTTTGTGATTTGGGTAATACGAGCATTAAAACAAGCATAACAAGGGGGAATAATCCGGAAACTAATATACCAAGTCTTAATGCTGCGTTGTCAGGAGCAAAGCCAAGGCGGGTCAAAAACTGAAGACCTGTAAATTCATTCGCTATATCGTTCACCATTCCGTTTACCCACGGACCGATGGAGCAGCCTGCATCACCCGCAAGGGCCAAAAGCGCAAACATTGATGTTTTGCCCTTGTTGAATATAGACGAGGTTGCCGCAAGCGTACCGGGCCACATAATGCTGACAGAAAGTCCTGCTACGGCAAAGGAGATTATGACTGCAACGGGACTTTTGAATATCGAGATACCGATATATGAAAGTGTGGCGAAAAGTGCGCAAAAGCAGAGAGCCTTCACTATCGGTATTTTGTGTCCGAACAAGCTATATAGGGTACGTCCGACTGCCATCATAAAAGCGAATATACAGGGACCCATAAGGTCACCGACTACCTTGCTTACACCAAGACCCGTTTCTGCAAAATACGATGCCCATTGAGATATTACCATCTCAGACGAGCCAACGCATATCATAACTACGAAGAGGAGAACGAAAGACGTGGATTTGAGAAGATTTTTGATATCAGTCTTTTCGTTTGAAGGATCAGCTTCAATAATCGGTGCTTTAATGAATAAAAATGCGTTAATAAGCGGAATAAGTGACCAGAAAAGAGGAATGTAAAACCAGTTTGTTTCACCGATAACAAATATAATGAAGGTCGAAAGAAGAATGACCGCAGTTTGTCCCCAACAGTAGAACGAATGCAGTATTGTAAGAGCTACAGCACCGTTTTCGTTAGGAAATGAATCGATGATCGGGTTAATTACTACCTCTACAAGTCCGGCGCCAACGCTATATAAAAACGACGCGATGATAAGACCGGGGAAAATCGGCATAAACCTGGGAAGTATGCTTAAAAGAACAAGTCCGATAAAAGCAATTAAATTAGCGGAAACGGCGCATTTTCTGTATCCGAAGGCGTTAATAAGCTTTATAGATGCAACGTCGGTAATCAGCTGAATTATAAAGCTGAAAAGCACGAGAAAAGCAATATCCGTAACCTTTAGCCCGTAGTCGCGCTTAAAGATAACGAAAAAGAGAGGTGTAATATTTATACATAACGCCTGCACGGTATATGATATGTAACACGCCTTGTGTGTGAGTGAATGGTTCTGTGTCATTTTTTCACCTGTTTTGTAAAACTTAATCTAAATAATAATACTTTTTTTCAAAAATGTCAACACAGTATGTGAGAAACGATTGACTAAGAGCTTGGAATTTGGTATAATAACGTAAAATATTTAATTTGAGGTGTAATTTTATGGTACTCATTGAAATGGAAAACGGTAAGCAGATAAAGATTGAGTTATATCCCGAGATAGCTCCTGAAACGTGTGCTAACTTTGAAGCACTTGTAAAATCGGGATTTTATAACGGTATTATATTTCACAGAGTTATAGCGGGATTTATGATTCAGGGCGGCGATCCCGAAGGAATGGGATACGGCGGAAGCGGAAAGAACATCAAGGGCGAATTTGCGGCAAATGGCTTTGAAAACACCCTTAAGCATGAGCGCGGCGTTATTTCAATGGCGAGAAGTCAGAACTTCAACAGCGCAAGCTCTCAGTTCTTTATTATGCACGCAAATGCCTCCTATCTCGACGGACAGTACGCTGCATTCGGTCGCGTAATTGAAGGAATGGACACTGTTGACGAGATAGCAAACGTAAAGACCGATATGAGAGATAAGCCCTTGAACGATCAAGTAATGAAGTCTGTGACCTGGATAGACTGAATAAAAAAGGCGGTTTTCCGCCTTTTTTATTTTGGACAAGGAATTTTTTGCAAAATGATTGCAGAATTGTATTAAATATGATATAATATACTCTAATGATTAATTTATAGTGAGGTAATTATGCTTAATACACCCTTCAGCTTACTATACCCCGATCCCGAAAAGATCGATAGTGTGAAGACCGATATTTCGGGTGATGTCATAGAAGCGATAGAGCTTGATTATCTGATAAGCCTAAAAAACAGTACGCTTTCGGAGTTTTTCACAACCGATCCCGAAACCATACGTTACCGTCAGGCGACAGTCAGAGATATGATCAACAATCCCGCGCTCGGAGAAACTCTGCTCGCGGCTTTGCCGCTTCTTGCCGATATAACCGAATTGCGCAAAATACAGAGTGAAACGGGTGTTACCGAAAACTATCTTTACAGTATTACCGAGATCGAGCTCTACATTGAGTGCATTGACAAAATGAAAAAGGGCTTTTCCGAGCTTCACGGAAAGCTTGAAAGCGAAGCCTTCTGCCGCATGGCGGAAACAGTAAAGGAGCTTTCTGAAAGCGACTATTATAAGGAACTAAACAAAAAGCTAAGTGAGCTTACCTCTAAGGTACACGAAGTCAAAAGCATAGCGATAGGTGTAAATCTCGATAACGAGCTCAGACCCTGCGAGGCGGGAGTCATAAGCCTTAATCCCGAAAAATTCAAATCGGGAACGGTTATTGATAAAATTCTTCGTCTTGATTTCAAGGACGACGATTACACCTGTATCGCCCCTCTCGTACCGTTCCAGAAATCAAACAGTGATAATCAGAAGATAGCACTTACACACGCATTTAATAACGCGCTTTCGGATATATTTAAGTCATCGGTAAAATCCTGGCGGAATATAGTCAGAGCATACATACTTGACAATACTGATTTTCTTCTTCGGATTATGCCTGAGATAGAATTTCTCATAAAGAGCGTAAAGCTGTTAAATGCACTCAGGTCGAAGGGGCTTGAGCTTGCATACCCCGAAATCTATCCGATGAGCGACAAGAAATGTGAGCTATACGGTCTATATAACCCCTGCGTTGCAATAAAGACCGATGCCGCAATGGTTAAGAATGACCTTGTATTTGACGAGAATGGTATGATATACGTTCTTACGGGACCTAACAGAGGCGGTAAGTCTGTTATTACTTGCGCTCTCGGTATAATACAGGCAATGGCACAGCTTGGTCTGCCCGTTACAGCCGACAGAGCGGCTATAAGTCCTGTCAGCGCCGTTTATACACATTTTCCGACCGAGGCAGAGGATACAATAGATAAGGGACGTCTTGGCGAGGAATGCGAAAGGCTCAACACTATATTTGATAAGATAGATGAGTATTCACTCGTTCTTCTTGACGAGTCCCTCTCGTCAACAGGCTCGTATGAGGCTTCGTATATAGCATCAGAGGTGTTGACAGGCTTCTCACTAGCAAAATGCAGATGTCTGTTCTCGACCCACCTTCATGAGCTTTCTGCATCCATTCCCGAGATCAATCAAAAATGCACGGCAGAGGGCGGAGTTAAAATTGACACTCTCGTTGCGGGAATCAAGGGAAGCGAACGAAGCTTTGAAATCGTCAGAGCAATACCCGACGGTAAATCGTACGCACGCGATATTGCGGAAAAGTACGGTCTTTCCTCGGAAAAGATAAGAAACAAAGTAATCAAAAACTAATTTACGGAGGATAATTATGGATAAGTTACTCAAGCTTCTTGAAAACGACAGTACGCTTACTGCTGACCAGCTCGCAGTAATGCTTGATAAAGAGGTGGGCGATATCAAAAAGCTCATCTCCAAATACGAAAAAGACGGAGTAATTCTCGGTTATAAAACTCTTATAGACTGGGATAAGACCGAACGTGAATACGTAAGCGCCCTTATTGAGCTTAAGGTCATACCTCAGCGTGACGGCGGCTTTGACAGCATCGCCGAAAAAATCTACAACTATCCCGAGGTACAGTCCGTATATCTTATGTCGGGAGGCTTTGACCTCGCGCTAATTATTGAAGGACGTACTATGAAGGAGGTTGCATATTTCGTAGCGCAGAAGCTTGCGCCGCTTGAGAATATTAGCTCAACTGCAACTCATTTCGTTCTTAAAAAGTACAAGGACAAGGGCGTAGTTTACGATAAGCCCGAAATAGACGTCAGAGGAAACTTGATGATATGATGGATTACAGTAAAATTATATCGAAACGAGTGGCTGATATCAAGCCATCCGGAATAAGAAAGTTTTTCGATATGCTAACCGACATGGAGGACGTAATTTCCTTGACTGTCGGTCAACCCGACTTCGTCACTCCGTGGCATATCAGGGAAGAAGCTATCGAAAGCTTAAAACAGGGTAAGACCTACTATACGGGAAACAGCGGTCTGCCCGAGCTTAAGAAATCAATTTCTGACTACCTTGACCGTCGCTTTGCGCTTAATTACGCTCCCACGAATGAGATTATCGTAACTGTTGGCGGCAGTGAGGCGATAGACCTTGCAGTACGCGCTATCATCGATACCGATGATGAGGTCATCATTCCCGTTCCGTCGTTTGTTTGCTACGGACCTATTACCGAGCTTGCTCACGGAAAGCCTGTATTTGTTGAAACAAAGGTTGAAGATAAATTTAAGCTGACCCCCGAGACTCTCAAAAAGGCTATCACTCCGAAAACCAAGCTTATTGTATTGCCTTTCCCGAATAATCCTACGGGCGCAATTCTTGAAAAGCACGAGCTTGAGGCTCTTGCAGAGGTAATCCTCGAAAGCAATGCTATGGTGCTCTCCGATGAGATTTATGCCGAGCTTACTTACGGGCATAACCATACCTCCATTGCATCTATTCCCGGTATGCGCGAGAGAACCATTCTCGTAAGCGGTTTTTCCAAGGCTTACGCGATGACAGGCTGGAGACTCGGGTACATAGCGGCTCCTCACGAGCTTTGTGAGCAAATGCTAAAAATACATCAGTACGCAATAATGTGTGCTCCTACGGCCAGTCAGTTTGCGGCTATCGAAGCTATGAAAAACGGCGACGAGGACGTCCTTGAAATGACTGCCGAGTATAACCGCAGACGTACGTTTATAATCGACGGACTTAACAGGATAGGTCTTGATTGCTTTGATGCCGAGGGCGCGTTCTACACATTCCCCAACATAGGTAAATTTGGACTTACAAGTGAGGAGTTTGCCGAAAAGCTTCTTTACAGTAAGCACGTTGCTATCGTTCCCGGTACTGCTTTCGGTGACTGCGGCGAGGGGTATGCGAGAATCTCCTATGCTTACTCCGTAAAGCACATCACAACTGCTCTCGAGCGAATTGAGGAGTTTATTTCTGAGTTGAAAACGGGTAAGATAAAGTGACGAACAATATAATAAAGCGCCCCGAGCTTTTGTCTCCCGCAGGCAATTTTGAAAAAATGAAAAGCGCAATTCTTTACGGTGCAGACGCAGTATATCTTGCGGGTAACAGCTTCGGTATGCGTGCTGCCGCCGATAACTTTTCAAATGAGGAATTAGTATCTGCGATAAAATATGCTCACGAGCGCGGTGTAAAAGTTTATATCACCTTAAATACAATGCCCCACCCGGACGAGTACGCGGCACTTGAGGAGTATATAGATTTTCTTGCAAAGAATCCGCCGGATGCGGTGATATGCGTTGACCTTGGAGTTATCTCTCTCGTTAAGGAAAAAATGCCCCAGGTTGATATTCATATATCTACTCAGGCGAGTGTTGTAAGTGCGAGAGCCGCAAAAGAGTGGATGAAGCTTGGTGCGAGCAGGGTGGTCCTTGCCCGTGAGCTTACCTTTGACGAGATAATTAAAATACGCCGAGATATTCCGGAAGAACTTGAGCTCGAAGCTTTTGTTCACGGCTCTATGTGCATTTCATACAGCGGCAGGTGTCTGCTTTCTCAGCATTTTACCGGAAGGGATGCAAACAGAGGAATGTGCGCTCAGCCTTGCAGATGGAATTTTGAGGTTTATGAGGAAAAGCGTCCTGATGATGTTCTTCCGCTTGAACAGGATAACAACGGTACCTTCATAATGAGCTCAAAGGATATGTGTATGATAGAGCATATCCCCGAGCTGATCAGATCAGGTATCACGAGCTTCAAAATAGAGGGAAGAATGAAGAGCGCTTACTATACTGCCGTTGTAACAAATACGTACAGAATGGCGATAGATAAGTATCTTGAATTCCCTGAGACGTACACCTTTGATCATAGATGGAACAAGGAGCTTGACAGCGTCAGCCACCGCGAATACGCAACAGGCTTTTATTTCGATAAACCGATAGATGACGCAAAGACCTGCACAGTTCCCGGTTATATCCGCGAAAAGGCATACCTCGCTATTGCCGAGAGCTTTGATCCCGATACGGGACTCGCTCTTTTCATTCAGAGAAACAAAGCTGTAAAGGGAAGTGCCGTCGAGGTGATTTCTCCGGGTGTATGCGGACGCGGCTTTATTGTTAACGAAATGTACGATGAAGCGATGAATCCCATTGAATCGGCTCCGCATCCGTTTATGAAATTCTACGTCAAAACCCCGTTTGAGATAAAGACGGGTGATATAATGCGCTCAGGCGACTAAAGGAGAAAAGAATGTTTGAAGTTATAAAATCGGTAATACTCGGTATAGTTGAAGGTATAACCGAGTGGCTTCCGATAAGCTCAACGGGTCATATGATACTCGTAAATGAGTTTATCGGCAATTCGGGCTTTACAAGCTCGGACTTGTATTTGTACGTAATTCAGCTTGGTGCAATTCTTGCTGTTGTAACACTTTATTTCGGAAAGCTTAATCCCTTTGCTTTGAGCAAAAGCTCTGAAGAAAAGAGAGCAACGTGGAGCATGTGGTTTAAGGTAGTCGTTGCTTGCTTGCCTGCGGCGGTCATAGGTCTTCTGTTTGATGATTATATGGAGAAGATTGAAAACTGGCAGGTGGTATCGCTTACTCTTCTGATTTACGGTATAGCTTTTATCATAATAGAAAGCAGAAAGAAACAGGCAAGTATAAAGTCCATTAATGCTCTTACTTATAAGACAGCGCTTATAATAGGTGCATTTCAGGTGCTTTCTATCGTGCCGGGTACGTCACGTTCGGGCGCAACAATTCTTGGAGCGATAATCATAGGTTGCTCAAGAGAGGTGGCGGCGGAGTTTTCATTCTTCCTTGCCATACCCGTTATGGTTGGCGTCAGCTTTTTGAAAATTATAACAAATGATACACCTATCGGCGGATTTGACGTTCTTGTTCTTGCTATAGGTATGGTTGTCGCATACGTTGTATCGCTTATTGCCATGAAGTTTCTTGTTGACTATGTCAAGCGCCACGATTTCAAGGTGTTCGGTATATACAGAATAATACTCGCAGTAGTAGTTTTTGCTTTCTTTACAATAAAGGCTTGTGTGGCGATTTGACCAATGTATATAAGGTAAAAACCTTGATAAAATAGTAAATAAACAGAAATTTTGAAAATTGACACTTTTTTAACAAAAACACTTGTAAAACACGGCATTTTGTGGTAAAATGTCGAGTGGGCAAAATATTGTCATTTAATATGTAAAATTTTATTTCAGAGGTGAATACAATGTATAACAAGAAATCCATTGAAGACATCAGCGTTAAGGGCAAGAAGGTTCTTGTTCGTTGCGACTTCAACGTACCGCTTAAGGACGGCGAGATCACAAGCGACAAGAGAATCGTTGGGGCACTTCCCACGATCAAGTACCTTCTCGATAACGGTGCAAAGGTAATTCTTTGCTCACACATGGGCAAGCCTCACGGTATCTTTACCGAAGGTTTTGGACTCAATAAGAAGGAAAAGGCAAAGATAGCTGAGCTTCCCGAGGCAGAGCAGGCAGCCGCTAAGGCAGAAATGCTCAAGAAGGCTCTCGAGGGCGATGCAAAGAAGTTTACACTCAAGCCCGTTGCAGACAGACTCAACGAGTACCTTGACGGTAAGGTAACCTTTGCTACAGACATCATCGGCGAAGATGCTAAGGCTAAGATTGCTGCTCTCAAGGAGGGCGAAGCAATTCTTCTCGAAAACGTACGTTTTGACGCAAGAGAAACAAAGAACGACGAAACACTTTCCAAGGAATTCGCTTCTCTCTGCGAAGTATACGTAAACGATGCGTTCGGTTCTGCTCACAGAGCTCACTGCTCGACAGCAGGCGTTACCGACTACGTTGATACCTGCGTTTGCGGTTACCTCATTCAGAAGGAAATCACAATAATGGGTAAGGCCCTCTCTGACCCCAAGCGTCCCTTCGTTTCCATTCTCGGCGGCGCTAAGGTTTCCGATAAGATAGGCGTTATCAACAACCTCATTGAGAAGGTTGACACACTCGTTATCGGCGGCGGTATGGCATACACATTCCTCCGTGCTCTCGGTAACGATATCGGAACTTCCATCTGCGAGGAAGATAGACTTGAGCTTGCTACAGAGCTTATGGAAAAGGCTAAGGCTAAGGGCGTTAAGTTCCTTCTCCCCGTTGATAATACAATCGGTAAGGAATATGATGAAAACACTGAATTTGCTACAGTTAAGTCTACAGATATTCCTGCAGGCTGGATGGGACTTGACATTGGACCCGAAACACGCGAGATCTTTGCTGATGCAATAAAGGGCGCAGGCACAGTTGTATGGAACGGACCGATGGGCGTTTCCGAATGGAAGAACTTCGCTGCAGGTACAGAGAGCGTTGCTAAGGCAGTTGCCGAGAGCGGTGCTATCTCGATCATCGGCGGCGGCGACAGCGCGGCTGCAGTTGAAAAGCTTGGCTATGCAGATAAGATGACTCATATCTCCACAGGTGGAGGCGCATCTCTCGAGCTTCTCGAGGGTAAGGTGCTTCCCGGTATCGCTTGCCTCAACAACAAATAATATTAAAAGAGGAATTACAAATGAATAAGACACTCAGAAAGCCTGTTATCGCAGGCAACTGGAAAATGAATATGACGCCCTCCAAGACTACTGCATTTATCGAAGAGCTTGCAGGCAAGGTTGAGGGCAAGAACGCTTGCGATATCGTGCTTTGCGTACCCTTTGTTGATATTGCTCCCGCAGTTGCAAGCGCTAAGGGCACTAACATCAAGATAGGCGCGCAGAACGTGCACTTCAAAGAAAACGGCGCTTACACGGGAGAGATCTCTGCTGAAATGCTTCTTGAATGCGGTGCTGAATACGTAGTAATCGGTCACAGCGAAAGAAGACAGTACTTCGGTGAGACAGACGAAACAGTTAACCTCAGAGTTCTCGCTGCTCTTAACGCAGGACTTAAGGTTATCCTCTGTGTGGGTGAGCTTCTTAACGAGCGTGAGCTTGGTATCACGGAAGAGATCGTTGGTATGCAGACCAAGATAGCTCTTACGGGAGTTACAAGCGCACAGCTTAAGAACGTTATAATAGCTTACGAGCCCGTATGGGCGATCGGTACGGGTAAGACCGCTACCGCAGCACAGGCCGAAGAGGTCTGCGCGTTTATCAGAAGCGTTATCGCAGGCCTTTATACAAAGGCTGAAGCGGATGCAACCGTAATTCAGTACGGCGGCTCAATGAACGCAGGAAACGCGGCTGAGCTTCTTTCAAAGGAGAACGTAGACGGCGGTCTCATCGGCGGCGCATCTCTTAAGACTGCAGACTTTACGGTTATCGTAGATGCAGCACAGTAATTAAATAAATAATAAACGTCGGGCATTATGATATGCCCGACGTTTGATATGATAGGATATTAAATGAAGAAATTAACCAATAGCTTTTTATTATTACTGACGGCTCTTATATGGGGTGTTGCGTTTCTCGCCCAAAGCGTTGGAATGGATTACGTTGGTCCGTTTACCTTTAACGGCGTCCGCTCGTTTATAGGCAGTCTTGTTCTTGTGCCTTGTATTTTTATAATAAACACTATAAAGAAAAAAAGCGGAGAGGAACAAAGCTCTGATAAGAAAACGGTTATAATTGGCGGCGTTATCTGCGGAACTCTTTTATTTGCCGCTTCTACCTTGCAGCAATTCGGCCTTCTTTATACAAGCCCCGGAAAAGCGGGATTTATAACGGCGCTTTACATAATACTTGTTCCTGCGGCAGGCATTTTTCTCGGCAGACGTCCGGGTGTAAAGCTTGTGTTTGCTGCGCTCGGCGCTCTTGTAGGTTTATATTTTCTTTGCTTTACAGGAGATAGCTTTACACTTGAGCTCGGCGACTTGCTTATCTTTTTGTGTGCTATCGTTTTTACTGCTCACATTCTCGTAATAGACCGATTCTCGCCAAAGGTTGACGGTGTGGTAATGTCGTGCATACAGTTCTTTGTCTGTGCGGCACTGTCTTTTTTACCAATGATAATATTTGAAGAACCGAGCTTATCCGCAATATATGCTGCAAAGATACCGATACTTTATGCAGGTGTTATGTCTTGCGGTGTAGCGTATACACTTCAGATAATTGGTCAGAAAGGTGTAAATCCGACTCTTGCATCGTTGATCTTAAGCCTTGAATCCTGCTTTGCTCTACTTGGAGAATTTGTATATCTCAAGCTGACCGGCGCAGATGGCTTTATGTCAATACGTGAGATCGTTGGATGTGTAATAGTGTTTGCGGCAATCGTTTTAGCGCAGTTGCCCGATAAAAAGCGAAAATAAGAAAAGCACTCAACCTTTGTGTAGTTGAGTGCTCTTTGCATTATTTTTTGTTGGTGTCGGTAATTACAGGCGGTATGTAGCTTTCTGTCTCGTATGGTAGTTCTTTGGCTTTAAGCTTCTTTTCAACGAGCGTTTTAACGAGAGAGTAAATTACCGCAAACAACGGAGCGCCGATGAGCATTCCGAAAAGACCAAAGTATCCGCCCATTACTGTTATTGCAAAGAGTATCCAAAGAGAACTTATACCTATAGCGTCCCCGAGTATTTTCGGTCCGATGTAGTTTCCGTCAAGCTGCTGAAGCAGGAATATGAATAGAACGAATATCAGGCAATATACGGGACTCTCGGTTAGTATTATGAACGCACATGGGATAGCACCGATAAACGGGCCGATAAAGGGAATTACGTTCGTCACGCAGACTATAACGCTTACGAGAGGATAGTAAGGCATTCCTATTATTGCGAGAACAATAAATGCAATAACACCGATTATAAGTGAGTCAACTATCTTTCCGATAATAAACGAACCAAATTTCTTGTCGGTGTCTTTGAGGAAAATGAAAAACGAGGTGTAGCGTTCTTCGGAGAGAATCGCTCTAACGCATTTTTTGAGCTGAGCACAAAGCTTTTCCTTGGAGGCAAGGAAGTATACCGAGAAGATCAGACCTATCAATATATCGAAGAATCCGTCGATTATCTGAGACATAGTTCCGAATATGCTCTTGAAATTATTCTGGAACCAGTTGTATATGCTCTTAAGGGAGTTCTGGAAAAAGTCGAAGAATGATTTTATGGTGTCTGTTATAGTTTCGGATTCAAGAAGCTCTTTGAAGTTAGGATATTCTGAGTAATCAATATTTAGGGAGTTCAGAAAACCGTCAAGCTTAGGTATTATATTTTTAATAAGAGTTTCAGTTTTTGAGTATAGATCGTTGTAGCTCGAAATAACCTGCGGTAATAGTAGCATAAAGAACGCTGCTATTACAGAGAGAATTATCAGATATGTAAAGATCAGAGAAAGGGTTCTTTTTAAGAGCTTTCTTTCTTTTTTCTTGAATTTCAAAACCTTCTTTTCAAAGAAGACCATCAGCGGATTTGCAATATACGCAAAAATGAGACCGTAATATACGGGGCTCATTATATCATTGAATCTATCAAATGCATTTGATAGAGCGGGTATGTTATCACCAAGAAAATAAAGAGATAAAATAATTGCCGCACAAACGCAAACGTATATCGAAATGGTTAAATACTTTTTATCGATATTCAGCTTCAACCAAAACACCTCCTGTCCATATAATTTTATAATATATATCGCGATTAGTCAATAATTTTTGTTAAAAAAGAGTTAAAAACACTAAATAAGGTGAATTCTATTGAAAAAAAAGCGAAGATATGATAATATAATTAAATGAATAACCGTAAAATTAACTGCTTTGGAGGTGGGCGTTTTGTATAACACTAACATAAAAGAGCTTCCCGTATCTGTTAAAGCCGCAGACAGTTATGACGTTGACAGGTTAACCGATACTGTTAAATTACAATTTGAAGAATTAGGACTTTCAAAAACTGTTTTTGAGGGTAAAAAGATAGTAGTTAAGCCTAACCTTATTATAAAGAAGCCGCCTGAATACGCGGCAACCACACGCCCCGAAATTCTCGAGGCTGTCTTAAAGATTCTTTTGACCTTCGACTGTGCGGACATTATTATTGCAGAAAGCGCGGGAGGTCCGTATACCGAGCAATCCCTCGAAGCATCATATAACGTATGTAAAATAAAGAGCGTAGCGCAGAAATACGGCGTCAAGCTAAACTACGATACGTCATACACAGAGGTCGTGTCGCCTGACTGCAAGCTTGTAAAATCATTCAATATCTTGACGCCTATAGCCGAAGCTGACGTTATAGTTAATCTTCCCAAAATCAAAACTCACTCCCTTACGGGAATGAGTGGCGCTGTAAAAAATTATTTCGGTGCAATCCCCGGTCTTCAGAAATTTGAAATGCATGCACGTTTTCCTGATTACTCGGAGTTCGCATCAATGCTAAACGATGTGGCATATACGATAGTGAAGGATAAGCTCACCGTAAATATTCTTGATGCAATAGTTGGTATGGAGGGTAACGGTCCTACAGGCGGCTCACCGAGAGAGATAGGTTGCCTTATAACCTCTATAAATCCATTTAACATTGATAGAATTGCTAAGGAAGTTATCGGAGTAAAGGACGTATTATACGTCGATGAGTCGATAAGACGCGGCTATACTTATGAGTCGTCTGACGATGTTAAACTAATAGGTGATGACTACAAAAACTTTATTGTTACCGACTACAAAATGCCCGATTCTAAGCCTCGCGGTATGGCGATGATCTTGAGAAAGTTCAGCGGCGGCAAGCTTGGCAAGCTCTTTAGTCCCCGTCCTGTTATTTCTGACAGATGTGTCGGTTGCGGTGAGTGTGAAAGAAGCTGCCCTAAGAAAACCATCGCAATGGTTGAAACGAAAGAGAAGAAGGTGGCAGCTATTAATCTTGATAACTGTATCAGATGCTTCTGCTGTTAGGAGCTTTGCCCTGTGCGCGCTATCGACATAAAAAACAATGGACTCGTAACAATAATAAACAGAACCAAAAAGAAATGATTTGGGAGGCTTGCTTTGAAAAGAATTACCCTACCAGCTTATGCTAAGATAAATCTCTTTCTTGATGTCATAAACAAGAGAAAAGACGGATATCATAACATAGAAAGTGTAATGCAAAGTGTATCTCTTTGTGACGAGGTCACCGTTGAAGTCGAAGACGATGAAGGAATAGAGATAAATCAATTTTTTGAAAATTCCGACCTCCCGTGCGATGAAACAAATTTGTGCTATAAAGCCGCAAATGCTTATCTCGTTTATTTTGGTATAGACAATGTGAAAATCAATATTAAAGTCGACAAAAGGATTCCTTGTCAGGCTGGTCTTGCGGGTGGCAGTGCCGATGCCGCCGCAGTTATTCGAGGACTGGACATGGCTTTCGGTAAAACCACAGATACGGCAATATTGAGCGAAATAGGACTGCTTGTCGGGTCTGACGTTGGCTTTTGCATATATGGAGGTACTTGTGCCGTTGAAGGCAGAGGAGAGATAGTCAAGCCGATCACTAAGCTTGAAAACTATTGGGTTGTTATTGCTAAATCGAACTTCGAGTCCGTTTCAACGTCTGTTGCATATTCGCGTATCGACTCTGATGAGAAAAAAACATCACCAAAAATTTTGTTTTCTGACTATGTTGACGCGGTGAACGGCGGCAATAGCTATAAAATCGAGAGTGGAATGTATAATCTTTTTCAAGACATAATGAAAGATGAATTAACTGATACTTATGAAATTATTGCTATAATGAAAAAGAACGGCTCGCTTGGCGCTCAGATGAGTGGAAGCGGACCGTCCGTATTTGGTTTGTTCGATTGCGAAGTAAAGGCGAGGGTGGCTTTGAAAGCTCTTGAAGACAGATGCTTTGCCGCCTTTTGCAGAATGGTTTGACTACCTGTTGCTTCTGAGCACCTCAAACGAAAGAATGCTTGCGGCTGATGCCGCAGACAGAGCAGAAGTAAACTCTCTGCCGTAATCAAGCCTAACAATTATATCAGCATTTTCTGTAAATACTTTTGAAAGACCGCGCTTTTCGCCTCCAATGACGAGAAGAAGCGGTTTTTTTAATTCTGCATCGTAAACCGATACCGAGTTTTCAATATCAGCACATACGATTTTGTACTCATTTTTCTTGAATATCTCGACACAAGCTTCTGAGGATGCCGTGTATAGCGGTATTTGTTCAGATGCACCTGCTGATGCTCTGCAAACAACGCCTGAGGCGCTCATCCAGTTGCGCTCGGGAAGTATGATCCCATCAGCACCAGACGCATAAATTGAGCGAAGTGCGTAACCGAAGTTATATGGATCTTCGACTCCGTCAAGCATAACGTAAAAGCCGTTTTGCAAAAGTGTGGCTTCGCACAATTCGGGTATGGTGCGCGAAGTGCAGTATATTATGATTCCGCCGTGACTTGTGCCGATAGCAACGTCGGTAATATGGTTGTCATCTACCTCACGCAACTCAAAGCCGTGCTTGTGAGACATAGCCTTAATGTACGAAAGGTGGTTTGCTATCTTCTTAGCTCTATCCCTGCTATATTCAACACGAACGATTTTTCTGTCAGAAACTTCATTATCAATAGCGCTAACGAGTGCTCTGAATGAGACCATACCCTCAAATACGTCGGAGTCTATAAATCTCGAGGCTTCTGCTTTCATTTTGCGCCAAGCTCTTTCTTTACTTCTGCAGCTTTACCGCAGGAGTATGCCCCCTCGGAGCATTTACCTCTTATGCAAGATGGACCTGCATGAGCAAAGAGCAGAGGAGCCGCCTCGCGCACGAGCTTGAGCATTTCTATTGCAAGCTCACGTATTTCCCACTGTGCACGTCTGCAGCATCTGAGTGTAAAGAAATTATGGAGCGAGCGTACGTTCATTGTCATAATGATCTTTGTGTCGCAGGAGTTGGGAAGAACGAAACGCGCATCCTCATTTGCCTTCTTCTCAGCAAGCTTAAGCGCTTCCTTTTCGCTCTTACCCTCAGCCATAAAGGTTTCGGTATGCTTCTTTATAAGAATGTTTCTTAATGATTCATAATGTGCCGCATCTTCTTCCATTGCTCTGATATATTCCTCGCGCGCCTCCGGAATAGCTTCAATTTCGGGAGGAGTAATGTATTGAAAGCTGGATTTATCAACGTATCTCTGGCTTTGTACGGAGAAGGATGCGATTCTGTGGCGTGTGATCTGCGCAAGAAGCGCACGCGAAACCCCCTCTATACCAAAAGTGAACGTAGCATGCTCGATGGGACTTGCATGACCAAGATCTGTGAGAAGATTCAAAAAGGACTCTACCTTCTCGGGAGTGAGATTGTCGAGCAGGGTGGGAATATCGCTCTTAGCATAGCAAAGCTTAGCGGCTGCGGCAACAAGCTTGTCCGCATCGGGTGTGTAAGCGAGAAGAGAAACTGTCATTGTTTTTTATCCTTTCCTGTGAATTTATAAAGAATTGTTCCGAAAACGAATTTCGGTAGCTTCATCATTCTTCCGATACGCTTAGGCTCCTTGATGAGCCTGTAAAACCATTCGAGGTTTAATTTTATAAAAATTTTTGGTGCGCGTTTTACTTTACCCGAATACGCGTCAAGACTTCCGCCGAGACCCATAACGAGTCCGACTCTTTTTAGCTTTTCTCGGTTTTCGCATATCCACTTTTCCTGAACGGGAACACCAAGACACACAAACAGAATGTCCACGTCGAGCGCGTTGATCTCTTCGATAATTTTATCACTTTCTTCGCCTTGCTTCTGAAAATAACCGTCATTTGTTCCGACAGGAGAAAAACCACTGTATTTTTCAGCAAGCTTTTCGGCAGCAAGCTCTGCGATTCCTGGCTTGCCGCCCAGGAGAAAGACTTTGTATCCATTCTTTACAGCAAGCTTAATTGCATTTTCTCCGAGATCAACGCCCGCTACCTTTTGCTTCAGATTCTTTTTGAGTATTTTAGAAGCGAGTATAACTCCGGCACCGTCAGGGACAACGAGGTCAGCAGAATTAACTATTTCTCTTATTTCCTCGTTTTCAAGACAAAGCTCAACGATCTCTGCGTTAGGTGTGAAAACACAATGAAATTCTTTTGAAGCTGCGAAAGTGTTGATTATTTCGACTGCCTCGTCCATTGAGACGTTATCTATATTAACGCCACGTATAGAGATTTTTTCGGACATGTTTTTGCTCCGTTCAGTTATTTATATCAACGTATTCCATAGGTTCGAGTTTGCGAGTTTTCCCCGGCTCGCGTTTAAGTAGATCATACGAAAACTTTTTGCATGAAAAGAAGGGGTCAACTTCGCCGCGAACAGTGCACAAAACCGTTTCATTTTCGGGGACAGTCTTTGCATTTACACAAAATCTGCAAATTTGATCTTCATTATTTTTCTTTTTGAAAAACATAACGTACTCCGTTTGGTTTATTAGTTACAATTATACTACAAATTAATTACAAAAACAATCCCTTTTTCAAAATAAAAAAGTATGAAAAAAGAATGCCGTTACACACGCTAATATAAAAGCGAAAAGTGCTTCTGTGAGTTTGAAGAAAAAATGATACTTTGTTGAAAGACCGAACGAAGACATAACTGACGCTGCCTGCATATGAACGAAGTCGGATCGTAGCCATGTCGTTCTGTGAGCC
>JAZSOD010000044.1:0-10719 GCA_045536775.1 Eubacteriales bacterium
TGAGGACCTGTACACATATCAATGTAGTCGCCCTGCTGATAGAAGCTTATCTCTACGTCGGGAGCAAGGTCACCGATGTGCTCGACCTTATACTTCTCTTTTCTCTCCTCCATAAGCGCGATGGCTTCGTTTCTGGGAAGAATAAAGGGCTTTATGGGAAGATTTTCCTTT
The DNA here is from genome assembly GCA_045536775.1 of Eubacteriales bacterium. Lineage (GTDB taxonomy): Bacteria > Bacillota > Clostridia > Oscillospirales > CAG-272 > UBA4717. The sequence continues at coordinate 172 of JAZSOD010000044.1, forward strand.
ACTATCTTCTTCATCTCGGCTTCGATCTTCTGAAGGTCCTCGTCGGAGAGCTTTGTGTCTCCGAGGTCTACGTCATAGTAGAAGCCCTTTTCTGTTGCAGGACCGTAAGCAAAGTCAGCCTCGGGGTAAAGTCTCTTGATAGCCTGCGCCATTACGTGTGCCGCAGTATGACGGATAACGTGAAGCTCCTCTTCTGCGGGGCATTCCGCTACCTGTCCGTTGCTGTAAATAATTTTCATTTTATAACCGTTCCTTCCTCGGCAAAGCTTTTGAGTGGGTTTTGCCGAATCATCAGAATTTTTTACAAATACACAGTTAGTATATAACAAAAATAAGTGTTTGTCAATGATTTGGGAGAGAGTTGATGTTGTATTTTGCAGAAAAATATGCTTGAGTTTGATAAAACCGTTTGTTCAACGGGAGTGTTACTTTCGTCACGCGACAAAAGTAACCAAAGACGCGCTTAAGGGAACCCTTCCGATTGGGTTCCCTTAAGAATCCCTCCGCAAAACGGCACAAAGGGGTGAACCCCTTTGGAATCCCTGACGAAGCACTTGTTTTCACACTGTGTGAAGTCTGAAAACGCAATCTCCCGAATTTATACCAATGTTGGCGGTATGGGTCGATTTCTCACTCCCCGTCATACCTCACGCGCTGTTTGCCCGCGGGTGCTACCCGCAGACATTCTTCTCTGAGCTACTACGAGGGAGTAGTATATTCCTTTTTTCTGCATAAGCTCGTCGTGAGTGCCGCTTTCGGCTATACTGCCGCGGTCGATGACGATTAGCTTCGTCGCGTTGCGCAGGGTCGAGAGTCTGTGCGCTATTGCAAAGGTAGTGCGGTTTTTGACGAGGTTTGCAAGTGCGTCCTGAACTCTGCGCTCGGTTTCGGTATCGAGCGACGCGGTCGCCTCGTCGAGTATAAGTATCTTCGGGTCTCTGAGCAGTGCGCGTGCGATGGCTATTCTCTGCCTTTCACCGCCCGAGAGGGTGTATCCGCGCTCTCCTACTCTCGTATTGTACGCATCTGGTAATTTCACTATAAATGAATGTGCTCCCGCCGCCTTAGACGCCTCGATCACCTCGGCGTAGGTCGCGTCCGGCTTTGCGTACGATATATTTTCATACACCGAGCCCGTAAACAGATAGGTCTCCTGAAGGACCACGCCCATCTGGCTGCGAAGGCTCTCCTGCGAGTAATCACGCAGGTCAACACCGTCTATTTTTATTAAACCCGAGGTTGGGTCATAAAGTCTCATCAAAAGGTTGATAAGCGTGGATTTACCCGCGCCCGATCTGCCGACTATTCCTATCATTTCGCCCGGCTTGACGGTAAGGCTTATATTATCGAGCACCTTTCTCGTTTCATCGTAGCCAAACGTAAGATTTTCTATCTCTACGTATCCTTCTATCTGCTTGTCAACGGGGTTGTCGATATCGACTACGTCCTCTTCCTCGTCGAGAAGCTCGAAAATTTTGTTGACCGAGCCGTTGAAGCGCACAAGTCTTCTCGGAAGCATCGCAAACTGTCTGAGCGGTGCGTACATCATAGTAACGTAGGACGAGAACTGCGCCATTTCACCGAGGGTCATAGTTCCCTCAAGTATGCGGTTTCCGACAAAATACAAAAGGAAAAACTCGCCTATGCCCATAAGCATGTGCATCGGACTTATAAGCATTGACCAAACTGTCTCGTGCTTTACGACTATGTCCTTGTATTCTCTTGCCGACTTTTCGTATCTGCCGTATTCGTGCTCCTCGGTGCCATACGACTTTACAACCCTTATTCCCGAGTAGATATCGTGCAGGATACTGCTGCTCTGCGCCGACTTAGATCTCTGCTTCCGCCAAAGTGAACGCAAAGGCTCGTGAATGACTCTGAACAGAACTATCAGCACGGGTATCGGAATTATGATAAGAAGCGCAAGAGTTACGTTATATCTGAAAAGGATAACGCCGATAAATATGAGCTTGAATATCTGCTCAAGATAGTTCGGTACCTCCTCGGTTATAAACGCCTGAACGTCTGGGGCTTCGTTGTTTACTCTCGTAAAAAGCTCGCCCGAATCGTATTCTCCGCTTTTTGCGACTGATAAAGTCTGCGTCTTATTAAATACCGCTGACGCGAGTTTAGTCTGCAGTCCCGCGCCCGACGAATGACTGAAATACTGTCTCAGGTAGTTTAACACGTTCTGGAGCAGATGAACTCCGACCATCGACAGAATGACAAGGAAAAATCCCTTATAGGAAATGTCCTCGCTTCCGTTTTTTATATAGCCGTCAACGAGTATTCTGTTGAGGTAGGGCACCAAAAGCGCCACCACCGACAAAACGCAAAGCGTAAGCGTTGCCAACGCTATTTTGAGCTTATATTCTCCCGCGTATCTGAAAATGCGTAATAGCTGTCTGTGCATCTTTGAGCATTTCGGGCATTTACGCTCGCCCGGCTTCAGCTCGCGCTTACAGCTCGGACACCGTCTAACATGCGGCGCTCTGCTTTCTTTGCGACGGTCATCGCGCCTTCCGCCGTACACACGCGCCGCATCGTGCATAACTCTCGTGTATAGCTTGAAATCGCGCATATCGCTCTTGCAGAGCACTCTCTCCTCGCCGTCGATACGGCACTCGAGAAATACGCATCCGTTTTCGGAATCCGCCTTGACCTCACTTATTCTGTCAGCCTCGATAAATTCGCTTTCCTTGCCGCAAATCAGTATGCCGTCCCCCGAAAAAGCGATTATCCCCTCATCCGGCAGGGTGAACGGGCACACCGCGAAGTACTCGCGCTGTGCTGAGTCGGGATACAGCCCCTTCAGCCATGCAAGGAGTTTTTTCTTGTCCTGCCTCAGCTGAGCCTGCTTTTCGTAATCTTTCTTCATCACGTTCCTCCGCGCCACACTCACAGATAAAGCTCGAGCCGTTTCATACTGCCGCGGTCAAGTGCCTTAAGCGAGCTTACGCCGTATCGGTTTCCGTCAATATCAATAATGACGATGCGATCGTCATTTACTCTGATAATACTGCGGTAAACGTCGCGAAGGGGGATCTCCCTCTCTCCTGCGTCGGTCACAACGCTGAAATACGCGTATCCGAGTCTTTCCCTAACCGACACTATCTTCACTATTTCGGGGCAGAAATACACTCTTTCAAGCTCTGCCTTTATAAGCTCTGACTGCTCCTCGGGGAAAACGCTCAAGTCCTCGATAAGACCTATCTCGTTCTGATCGTTGTCAAGCACCGACACAAATTTATCGGCAAGCGAAAACGGAAACGCGCGTCTGACCCTCACTCTGTCATAGCTCGGCTGACGCTTGATATCAAGCGCGCTTTCGGTGAGCGCGTCAAGATCGCCCCTCAGCTCAAGCCCGAGAAAATCTCCGCATTTCTTAAAGCTTGCGATCTCGGGGGTAAGATATATTACTCCGTTGTTATATTTTACGTTCATAATTTCATCTCCTGTTTCCCGATCTTACTCTCTCTCTGACTTAGGGGTCTTACCTCTGCGCCCTCGCGGCGCGTGCGACTCGTCCGCACTACCGTCAGAAATGATATTTGCAAGCGCTTCAAGCTGAAGCGTATAAAGCTTGTGATAAATGCCCTCTTGTTGAAGTAGCTCCTCGTGCGTTCCCGACTCGCTCATTTTTCCGTCCTCAATGACGATAAGCCTGTCTGCGCTCCTGAGGGTAGATAGTCTGTGGGCTATCATGATCGTGGTCGCGCTGCCCGAAAGCTTATTTAGCGCGCGCTCTATCTTTTCTTCGGTCGCCGTATCCATAGCGGCGGTCGCTTCGTCAAGAATGAGTATCCTCGGACGTCTGAGCAGCGCTCTCGCTATCGATATTCTCTGCCTTTCACCGCCCGACAGATCCTTGTAGCCAAAGCCGATCCTCGTCTGGTATGCGTCGGGAAGCTTGATTATAAAATCGTGCGCGCCCGCCTCTATCGCCGCGTTCAAAACCTCCTCATAGGTCGCGTTGGGCATTGCGTAGGCTATATTTTCATATATGGTGCCCGAGAACAAAAACGTCTCCTGTGACACTATCGCGATATTGCGTCTGAGCTGCTCAAACGACATATCCTTGACGTTTACTCCGTCGATGAGTATCTCACCGTCGCCCACGTCATAAAGACGTATGAGCAGGTTTGCAATCGTGGATTTACCCGCGCCCGTTCTTCCGACTATACCAAGCGTACTTCCCGCGGGCACGGAGAAGGAGACCTTGTCGATGGTCTTTCTCGACTTGGTGTATGAGAATGACACGTTTTTGAATTCGATACCGCCTTCAAAGCTGTCAAGCACGACGGGAGTCTTGCTCTCATTAACGTCGGGAATGGCATCGGCTATCTCAAAAAGCCTTGACGCCGCGTTGAAGCAGTCACCCATGTGGCGCATACTCGTTATTATGTAGTTCAGAGGGTTATAGAACATTCCCATATACGCGACGAAGGTAAGAAGGTCGCCATAGGACATCTCTCCCTTGAATACCGCTATACCGCCTGCCGCCCACACCGCCATGCTTGCGAGGTAAAGAAGGAAGCTTATTGCGGGATACGCCGCCGCGTTGTGCATGGTCCAGCGGTAGTAAAGTCCCGTTTTTTCTCGGCTAAGTCCTAAGAATTTCTTTTTTTCGTGCTCTTCCTTGGCAAACGCCTTCACCACCCTCATGCCCGTGAGTATGTCGCTGAGCTTAGAGCTTAGGGATTTTGATTTTGTGAAGTACACTATCGCCAGGTGCTTGCTTTTATAGAAGGTGCGCTGAAGCAAAAGCACGTATATGGGGGTTGCCGCCACCGCGATAAGCGCAAGCAGAGGGTTCATAAACAGCATTACGATAAGCATTGCGATGATCTTCACGGCAGAGATGATGAGGTTTGGCGTCATCTCGCTGAAGAAGCGATACAGGGTCGAGGAGTCGCTCTCTATCTGTGTCATCAGTCCGCCCGTACGGCGCGAGTTAAAGAAGCCGAGCGAGAGTCGGTTGATGGCTGAAAATATCGTCTTTTTGAGATCATATGTAATGTTTGCGGTTATACGTGCTGTCACGAGGTCGTTTATTACCGTGATGAGCATATCGGCAAGTCTTACCGAAACGAGCATTACTATAACGAGGAGCACCTGACCGTAGAATTTTCCGCCGCCCGTGAGCACCTCGTCAATAAAGAACGAGTTCCCGACGTATGGCGACACTACCGAGAGAAGACTGATAACTCCCATCATTGCAAATATGGCTATCATACTCTTCATATAGCGCCCGAAAAACGGCAGGAGCTTTTTGATTATTCCCGAGTTGTCTGCACAGTACGGGCATATTCTGTTGTCGTCGGGAAAGCGTCTGCCGCAGGTCGGGCAGTATTTTTCCCTGTCGTCCTCTTCTACTCCCTTGAAATCGCCGAGCTTTATAAGCTTAACGTAGTCGGCAAAGCGAAAAAGCGTGTCCTTGTAGGTGTTTGAGGTCTCGGCGACAAGCGAGACTCTGCTGTCGGCAGACCTCACGGAAAGCCGCGCACTCGACACCAGCTCCTCGGTTTCAAGCTCACTCACCAAGTCAAGAGGATACGCCGCGTACGAGGTCTCGGTAAATTCTGCGCCGCCGTCACCAAGAGTGACCACTCCCGACAGGGCGTAAAGCACAGACGTGTCAGCAAAAAGAAACACGTCGCAGCCGCCCGGCATAGAGTCGCGGCAGGACATACCGATAAGGGCCGTTGACAGATCAACCGCCTTGCTTGAAAGCATATATTCTATTGCAGCACCGTGTATCCTGTTAAGCGCTTCCATAAAAATCTCCGTTCGGCATAATTTTACATTTCATTATACTACATAATATCTACAATTACAAGAAGATTTTTAACATTTACACCTCAAATCCGAGTATTTTTGCCCAAAAGTTAGGTTTCGGAAATTCAGAGACCGAAAAAACGTCGCGTTGCTCGTAACAACGCGACGTTTTTGTTCACTTTCCGCCGATCACGTATCTCTCGTAAAAGAAAAGATACTGTTGAGCGATTCCTGCAAAATCGCCGAGCGATTTTATATCAAGTCCTTCGGGAAAATATTTTTCAAGTATCTTTTTTACCCACACGTCTACGGGGAAGGCATCGTATTTTTCAAACGCAAACAGCAGTGCGCAGGACGCCACCTTCGGTCCTATTCCCTTCACTTTGCACAGCTCGTCAAGCGCGCTCTGTGTATCAAGCTCAAAGAGGTGCACAAGGTCAAGCTCGCCCGAGGTGACCATTCTCGCCGCGTCATATATGTACTTGGCTCTGAAGCCCGTTCTGAGCTCAAAGATCGCGTCAATGCCCGCGTTTACAAATGCCTCGGGTGTTGGAAAGGCATAGTATCTTTTGCCCTCAAAATCAATGGCTTCACCGTATTTTTCGGAGAGGGCTTCTATAGTTTTTCTGATACGCGGAATGTTATTGTTCTGCGAAATTATAAACGAGCAGACGCATTCCCACGGCTCCTGCCGCAAAATTCGTATACCGTTGCCCACTCTGAGAGCTTTTTCAAAAACGTCGCTATCGAGCCGCGTCCTTAGGTCGCGCCGAATTTCGTCGTAATCCGCATCGAGCGAGAGGTAATGCTTCCATATTTTTTCATAATCGTCGAGATTTGAATTGCGTATCGTAAGCGTATCGCCCGTCTGTATAAATTCGACGTATCTTCCGTGCGCGACCCCGCCCACGGCAAAGCTGTTATCGGGCGCGGACACGGGAAGAAATCTGAATGCCTGTCCGCAATCGAATATCTGTGCAACGTCAAAGTTTGAGAGCCCCTCTGCTCTGACAAACGGCACGCCGTCCGCTATTCCCTCGCTGACTCGCACAGCTGTAGTTATCATACTCATAATCTCACTTCCGAAAAGAAAAATTTGACTTTATGTGAAAAGGGTGTTATACTTTAGTAAATAAACGAAAACGGAGTCAGATATGGAACAGATATATACCATTCCCGTCAACGAAGCCTTTGACAAGTCCGCCGAATCACCCGAATGCGGATGCCCCTTCTGCGCGCTCTACAAAAAGCTCCAGAATGACAATCTCGACATAATTCTCGGTGCCTCCATGATGGAGCCCGATATCAGAATCAAGACAAACAAGCTCGGCTTCTGCCGCAGTCACTACGATATGATGTTCACACGCAAAAACCGTCTCGGGCTCGCGCTTATGCTCGAAAGCCATCTGGACGAATTAAGAGATGATACCGCGAAAAAGCTTATCAGCCTCACGCCTGCGGGAGATAACGCCAGACGCCGCATCTCCGAGCTTGAGAAAAGCTGTTACGTTTGCGACAGGATCGAGTTTTCTCTGACGAAAATGCTCGAGACCGCCGTATATCTCTACGAGCGCGACTCCGAGTTTGAAAAGAAGCTCTCAAAGCAGCCCTATTTCTGTCTGCCTCACTTCAACAAGCTTACCGCGCTTGCAAAGGCGAAAATGCAGAAAAAAACCTACTCCGCGTTCTACGATGCCGCCTCCAAGGTCACCTTCGGCTATATGGACTCGTTGCGTCTCGACGTCAAGCATTTTATAAAGAAATTCGACTATCGCTACGAGGACGAGCCCTGGGGTAACTCCAAGGACAGCGTCGAGCGTTCGATAAAGTTCCTCTGCGGCGACGAGACCGACTCACAGTCTTAATTTTATCATTTTGCGCCACGGGTGTCAACACGTTTGTATAAATCTCACGGCCTCTGCCGTGAGATTTATTTTTATGCGAGGAAAACCAAATATTGTGTGGTGACAAACGGGGGCGCTTTCGCTTATAATGTTATTGTACTGTTTTTATGTGAACTGGAGACTGTTATGGAGCTTATTATGATAAACTCCGAGAAAATGAAAATCGTTCTGACCCGTGAAGATATGACACATTACGATATAAAAATGTATTCACTCGGCCATACGGGAAATGCCGTCAGAGAGGCGTTCTCCCGAGTGCTTGAAGATATAAAGTCCGAGACCGGCTTCGATTCGGTAACGGGAAAGTCAATTTTGCAGGTGTATCCGTCGAGAGACGGCGGATGCGAGGTTTACGTGACGAGGCTTTCAGGCAAAGGAGATGAGACTGTGCCCACGGATAACACAAGGGGCGGGCGTGACGGTGCGAGAGTGAGTGTCAAGAAGTGGCTTGATAATGTTATTTTCGTTTTCGAGGATATCACCGATACTATTGACGCGTGCCGTCTTTTGCTTGCCGACGGATACGCGTACAACAGCCGTCTGTATGAGGACAGCGGGCGGTATTATCTGTTTTTGGAGGACGACACCTGCGGTATTAATTTAACGGGCGAGCTTTGCAGACTTGCGGATTTCGGCAAAAAGATCGGCGGCAAGATCACTGAGGCATACATATACGAGCATTGCAAGCTTTTGATAGCCGAAAGAGCCGTGGAAAAGCTTGGGAGATAGTTCGTGTGCGTGGGAGTATGACAGCAACCACCAAAAACAATCGCTTTTAACATACAACACCCCCGAAAAAGCTTTATTTTCTATTGCTTTTATCTATTGCATTAGCGAGGATTTAAGTTTATAATATATACGAACCCCATTCTATGAAGCAGAAAGGTGTGACGCAGATGAGCTTAGACGAGCTTAAAAGCAAATGCGCCGAATGTACGGCGTGCCCTCTTTACAAAACCCGTACCAATCTCGTTTACGGTGTCGGAAGTCAAAGCGCCGACCTTATGTTCATCGGCGAAGCGCCCGGTGAAAAGGAGGACGAGTCGGGTATTCCATTCGTTGGCCCCGCTGGACAGCTCTTCGACAGATACCTTGAGTATACAGGCATAGAACGGGACAAGGTGTATATAGCAAACATCTTGAAATGCAGACCGCCGAAAAACCGCGACCCTCTCCCCGAGGAAGAGGACGCGTGTCTTGATCACCTGCGCGCTCAGGTGCGTGAGATCGCACCCAAGATGATCGTGTGTCTCGGAAGAGTAGCGGCAAAAAGACTTATCAGTCCCGACTTCCGTATCACGCGCGACCACGGTGTGTGGTATGACCGAGGCAAGATAAAAATGTGCGCAGTATATCATCCCTCTGCACTCCTCAGAGATCCCGCCAAGCGCGAGGACATGCTCGAGGATATGAAAAAGATCAAGGAAATTTATGACAGCTTAACGTAAAGGTGTATATTTTATGACTATTTTACTCGTTTTCAAAACAATGCTCACTCTGTTTCTCGTCTGCGTTGCGGGATACGTCGGACGCAAGCTGGGCATAATAGATGCAGACTTCTCTAAAAAGCTTTCGGCGTTCGTTGTCAAGATCGCTCAGCCCTTTCTTATACTCACCGCAATACTCAGCACCGAATACTCGAGCGAAAATCTCGCTCTCGGCTTCGGAACTCTGCTTCTCGGCATAGTCTGCCACGGCGTGCTCGCGGTTTTTGCGGCGATCTATACCAAGCGCATCAAGAACGTAAACGAAGCAAAGATGACAAACTACTGTATCATCTTCTCAAACGCAGGCTTTATCGGTCTTCCCGTTGTCGGCGCTCTGCTCGGCGAAAAGGGACTTTTCTGCTGTGCATTCTATCAGATATCGTTTAACCTTTTCGTCTGGAGCTACGGTATGTATATGCTCGGACGCGGACGCGACGATATTAAAATGAATCCGAAGAAGATGATAATCAACTACGGAACTCCCTCCTGCATTATCGGTCTGGTGCTGTACGTACTCAAGCCTTATTTCGTGCTTCCCGAATTTCTCACGGGCGCGTTTGATTACCTCGGCTCAATGTGCACGCCTCTGACCCAGATAATAATAGGAGGACTTCTCGCAACACGCTCAATAGTTCCGCTTTTAAGGTCCGCTAAAATATATATCTTCTGCTTCGCAAAGCTTTTGTTTTTCCCCGTGCTTGCGGCGGCAGTATGCCGTCTTCTCGGCGCGGACACGTTTATCACTATGTTTACGGCAACTATGGTCGCGCTTCCCTGCGCCACCAACGCCGCTATGTTCGGTGAGCTTTTCGACATCGAGCCCGAGTACGCGGCTCAGCTCGTGGGTGTCACCACGGTACTGTCGGTACTCACTATTCCTGCAGTGCTTTACGTGACCGAGCTTATTCTCAAAATATAACCGACAAAAAAGTTTGAAAAAAATCAAAAAAGGTATTGACAAACCCTAAGTGTTTTGGTATACTATTGGAGTCGTCGGGATAGAGACGCTGGTGTGGCTCAATGGCAGAGCAGCTGATTTGTAATCAGCAGGTTGTTGGTTCGACTCCGATCACCAGCTCCAGGGAGCGTTCCCGAGCGGCCAAAGGGGGCAGACTGTAAATCTGTTGTCACTGACTTCGGTGGTCCGAATCCACCCGCTCCCACCAACAAAAAGAGAAGATTTGTCTACCATGACAAATCTTCTCTTTTTGAATGATGTTTGCCTTGCGGCAAATGATGTTGACTCCGTCAATGATGACGCTTCGCTAATGATGTGTGCTTCGCACATTTTGGGCAAACATCGCATCATTGCGAGTGAAACGAGCAACATCATTATTCGTAGTATAACATCATATATGCAAAGCAAATGCACCATTGAA
>JAZSOD010000062.1:0-7543 GCA_045536775.1 Eubacteriales bacterium
ATCCTCATTTACTCCATCACGAGAGACTTCGACTGGTCCGAAACAGAAAACAACAAGCTCCTCTTTGAGATGACCTCAAAGAACGGAACTCCTTACTTCTCAAACTACATCAACAGCGATATGGAGCCCAGCGACATCAGAAGTATGTGCTGCCGTCTCCGTCTTGACCTCAGAGAGCTCAGAAAGAAATCGGGCGGCTTCTTCGGAAGCGGTGAAAGCACCGGTTCCGTCGGCGTTGTTACCATCAATATGCCGCGTATCGCTTATCTTGCAGAGAACAAGGAAGACTTCTTCCGCCGTCTTGACCGTATGATGGACATTTCGGCTCGCTCACTCAAGGTTAAGAGAACCGTTATCTCCAAGCTTCTCGACGAAGGTCTCTATCCTTACACAAAGAGATACCTCGGCACGTTTGCTAACCACTTCTCGACAATCGGTCTGGTCGGTATGAACGAGGTTGGTCTCAACGCTAAGTGGATCGGCAAGGATATGACTTCTCCCGAAACTCAGGAATTCACCAAGGAAGTCCTCAATCATATGAGAGAAAAGCTCTCCGACTATCAGGAAATGTACGGCGACCTTTACAATCTCGAGGCTACTCCCGCAGAATCCACCGCTTACCGTCTTGCTAAGCACGACAGAAAGCGTTTCCCTGCTATCAAGACAGCAACAGAGGGCGACGAAACTCCTTACTACACCAACTCCTCTCATCTCCCCGTTGGCTACACCGACGATATCTTCTCTGCTCTTGATATTCAGGACGAGCTCCAGACACTCTACACCTCGGGTACAGTATTCCACGCATTCCTCGGCGAAAAGCTTCCCGACTGGAAGGCAGCGGCTTCTCTTGTTCGCAAGATAGCTGAAAACTACAAGCTTCCTTACTACACACTCTCTCCCACGTACTCGGTATGCCGTAACCACGGTTATATCTCGGGTGAGATCTACGAGTGCCCGCATTGCGGCGAGGCTACTGAGGTTTACAGCCGTATCACAGGCTACTACCGTCCCGTAAAAAACTGGAACGACGGTAAGAGCCAGGAGTTCAAGGACAGAGTTGTTTACAACGCAGCAAGCTCTATGGCGAAAAAGGGCTACACAATGACCTCCTTCGCTGATGCTAAGGACGCGACTCCCGCAGAGGCTTGCAAGTGCGAGGGTGCTCCCGAGTCACTTACCCTTTTCACCACCAAGACCTGCCCCAACTGCAGAATGGCAAAGTCATTCCTTGACAAAGCGGGTATCCCTTACGACGTGGTAATTGCGGACGAAGACGTTGAAACTGCTCAGAAGTTCGAGATCCGTCAGGCTCCCACACTCGTTGTGGCTAAGGACGGCAAGCTCGAGAAGATAGTAAATCTTTCCAATATCAAGAAGTTTATCGAAGACCTGCAGAACGCATAAAACAACAAAAGCGGGACGAAAAGTCCCGCTTTTGATTAGTTTTGATTTTCTCCTTTGATGGCTCCGCCAATTAAAGTAGGGGCGAACTGTGTTCGCCCGAAAATATTGAATATGCTTGTTTGGGCGGGCGAACGCAGTTCGCCCCTACAGATGCTTTGGTTGAACCGATAATTCATTTTGAAAGGACAAAAAATGTACGACGTAACAGTAGTGGGCGCAGGCCCTGCCGGAATGACCGCCGCGATATACGCGCTCAGATTTGGCAAAAGTGTTCTTGTTATTGAAAAAAACACCTTCGGCGGTCAGATCACCTTTTCGCCCAAGGTTGAAAATTATCCCGGTTATAAGGAAATGAGCGGTAACGAGTTTGCCGACAAGCTTATGGACCAGGTGATGTCGCTCGGCGGCGAGATAGAGCTTGATGAGGTGACGGAGGTTGTGACGGGCGACGATTTTACGGTCAAGTGCGCGTCGGGCGCCGAATTTGAGTCAAAGACGGTCATAATTGCCGCAGGCTCAAAGCACCGTCAGCTCGGACTTGAAAACGAAAACAAGCTTGTAGGCAACGGTATTTCCTACTGCGCGGTATGCGACGGCGCCTTCTACAAGGGCAAGAGGGTCGCGGTTATCGGCGGCGGAAACACCGCGCTTCAGGAGGCGGTTATGCTCTCGGATATTTGCGAAAGCGTGACTATCGTGCAGAATCTCCCCACTCTCACGGGCGAAAAGAAGCTTGCCGAGATACTTGAAGCCAAGGACAACGTGTCGATGATATTTAACTCCACCGTAACGGCACTTGAGGGCGAATCGGAGCTGACGGGTATCAGGATAAAGGGGACTGACGGAAGTGAGCAGACCCTTACGCTTGACGGAATTTTCGTTGCAATCGGTCAGGCTCCCGAAAACAAGCCGTTTGAAAATCTGTGTGACCTAAACGATTACGGCTACATAAGCGCGGACGAGTCCTGTCTTCTCTCAACACCCGGCGTATTCGTTGCAGGCGACTGCCGCACCAAGTCGGTGCGACAGATAGCCACCGCCGTGGGTGACGGTGCTATTGCCGCGGTAAACGCGTGCAAGTATATTGATGCGAAGAACTGATAAAAAGAGCGTGACTTAAAGCGTAATGTTATTATAGGAGAAATTACAAATCAATTTTTTCGTAGGGTGGAGGCTTGCTCCCGCCGCGTATAAGAATCCCCGACAGATCTTAAAAATCTGTCGGGGATTTTATTCTGCTTAGTAAAATGGGGTTTTACATTCTGATTTCGGTTTTGAAAAATCGTTCTTGAAAGTCAACTTGATGCAAAATTTCATCCTTGGAGAAATATACTCCCTCCTGCGCTACAACCCATTTTTCTTCCACGTCATCAAATCTGTGAATGATAGCAATTACTTTGCCGTAAAACTCTTTAATAGGCTCGTTTACACCGAGTATATATGCATCTTGTTCTTCGCCATCAGCGGCTATAACTCCTTCTACATAACCGTAGTTGACTGAGTAACAGATATCTTTATGCTTTGGATGATGTGTTCCTAAAGGTCGGTCAACAATCACCTTGACAACTTTTCCTAACATTTTGAACCTCGTCAAATTCTTGTTTATACTTTTCGCTACGCTCAATTATTTATAAAGTCATAATTTATACTGATTAGCCTTCTCCAGCGGGAGAAGGTGGCACGAGCAAAGCGAGTGACGGATGAGGTGTTCTCACAACGATTTCAAATCACAGTAAGTCAGGTCAAAATTCTTCAAAATATCTTCCGTTACCGACTTGAAGCTTTTATGTATGTTTTCGTTAGAATATCTCAGCACCTTAATTCCCCATTTTGCAAGGGCTTTATCTCTTTGCTCATCTGCCAATTTATGTTCTGGAATTAAATGTTGTCTTCCATCAATTTCTATAACGGTCTTCTTTTCCGCAATATAAAAATCTACGATATAATTCTCAATGTTGTGTTGTCGCCTTACGTTAAAAGGCAATCTTTTCAAAAAATCATACCAAAGATGCTTTTCCTCTGGAGTCATATTCTTGCGAAGTATTTTAGCATTGGACACAAGATTTTTATTATACGGAATCATTCGAAACTCCTCATCCACCGCTAACGCGGTCCCCCTTCTCCCTCAGGAGAAGGCTTTATTATTCCTCAATACAGCCTGCGGTCATCACGTCCGAGAGGAAAATGTCAACTCCGCTTGCGGCGTCGGCTTCGCTTACCTCGTATTCCCCGAGAAGCGCCGCTATAAGCTCCTCTCTCGTTGCGCCGAGTGTGAGCTTATCCCATAGGAAGTTACTCGTTTCGTTGAGCTTTATCATTCCGTTAAAGCCGTTTGCGGGGTCAACAGACACTACAACGTGTGAGCCTGCCACCTCGCGCTTTACAAATCCGTTTTTGATCTTCATATCATTTCTCCTCATATAATGAATATTTCAAGCAAAAGCACTACCGCACAGCTCGACAGCGCGACTCTGAAAAGGTCGAGTCCAAACCACGCCGCGAGTATTCCCACGATAAGTGCCGCGAGTCCCGAAATGGGGCTTTGTGTCGCTTCGACTATTGCGGGGAAGGTCATTGTTGCGAGTGTTACGTAGGGGACGTAGTAGAGGAAGGAGCGAAGAAATCTGCTCTTTATCTGTCCTCTGATAAGTGTCAGCGGTGTTACTCTTATTGCGAAGGTGACCGCCGCCATTATGAGTATGTAAATATATGTATTCATTCTTCCGCCTCCTCACCGTCTTTTCTCGGGAACAAAAGCGCCGCCGCGGCAGCAACTATCACCGTGAGGATTATTGTTCTCGTGCCGTCCGCAAGTCCGCTGACAAAGGGAATCTTGGTCGCGGCAAAGCTTGCCGCAAAGCATATTGGAACAAGCGCCATTATAACCTTGTCTTTCCGTGCAGGCGGTATTATCACCGCGAGGAACATTCCGTATAGCGCAACGCTGAACGCGCTCACAAGTCTTACGGGGAGAAGATTTCCCGCGATTACGCCGAGTGCCGTTCCCGTTGCCCAGAACGGAATCGAGGTTACCATCGCACCGTAGGTGTAGACGGGGTTAACGTATCCGGGACGTGCGATAGTAATGCCGAAGACCTCGTCGGTTATATCAAAGCCGACCACAAGCCTATGTAAGAGCGACGTTCCGGGTGCCATTCTCTGACTGAGTGCACAGCTCATAAGCAAATATCGCATATTTGCAATAAAGGTGGCTATTGCCATTTCAATGTAGCTCGCGCCTGCGGCGATTATTGTAAAGCCCACGTATTCGCCTGCCGATGCGTTACAGAGCAGACTGACGAGAAACCCCTGCGCGGCGGACAGCCCTGCCGAGCGAGCCGCTATACCGAGCGAAAACGATACCGCAAGGTAACCGAGTCCTATCGGCAGACCGTTTTTCATACCTCTTATAAAGAGGGCTCTGTTTTCCCTTTCCTTTAAGCTGTATCTTATCTTTTCCATTCCTATCCGTTTCTGGTTGTTGACAAATTTCGTCTTAGGTATTAAAATATAACTACTTCTTATAATGTTATCACAAGCGCCGCCTTTAGTCAAGCGGATTTGCTTAAATTTGAGGTTTTATGGAAATACTCTATAATGACACGGATATGACTGTTGCCGTCAAGGAGCCGTCGCTTTTATCGCAGTCCGAATCTACGGGCAACAATATAATATCAAGGTTAAACGCATACTACGCCGAATCGGGTGACGCCTCCGAGGCCTTCCCTATTCACAGACTCGACAAAGGTGTCGGCGGTGTTATGGTTTTTGCAAAAAATCAGAGGGCTGCCGCCGCACTGTCAGCTACGGTCGCAAGCCGAACGCTCGACAAGGAATATCTCGCGGTCATAATCGGCTCGCCCGATGAGGACGAGGGGATATACAAGGATCTTTTATTCAAGGACTCGTCAAAAAACCGTTCGTACGTCGTAACGCGTAAGCGCGCAGGCGTGAGAGAAGCATCGCTTGAGTACCGTGTCGTTGACCGCGCCGAATTTGACGGCGAGCAGGTAACTCTTGTTTTAATCAAGCTCCACACGGGCAGAACACATCAGATACGAGTTCAGTTTTCGTCACGAAAAACACCCCTTTTCGGTGACAAAAAGTACGGCGGACACGGCTCGGGTGGAATTGGACTGTGGTCATACAGACTCACTCTCAACCATCCCGCAAGTAACAAGCGAGGGGTATATTCAAGGCTGCCATCAGGCGGTGTTTGGGACGCGTTTGATTGGGAGAAGATAACACAACTATAACGTAGGGCGGGGGCTTCCTCCCGCCGTTTGCTTTTTCGGGAGGGGATACCCCTCCCCTACGGAGAGATTTGGATTTTTATAGCAAGCGCGGGTGCAAATAACCCGGTCAATCAAAGGCTAAAAAAAGAGAACGGAAAATCCGTTCTCTTTTTTTTCTTTTAGTTTACGAGTATTGCGAAAATATTTATAGTTTCGGTAGAGAGAGTCTTTTCAGAGCATCTGATTTCAAGTGTATGCTCACCGTATTCAAGCCCTGCCTCAAGCGGTACCTTTTCCTTAATTGTAGGACCTCTCAGGCTCTTTTCTATCCATTCTCCGCCATCAATTCTGTAATCGATCACTCCACCCTTGCTCGAAAGCGAAGCGTATACGCCTATCTCGTCTCCCTTAAATTTGCATTTAAGTGTGGCTCCGGGAGTGTTGGTTTTGATGGTTCCGCTGACCGTCCAGTCAGAGCCAAGCTCGGTATCCCTTGCATAAATAAGGTATGAGTCAGTTCTGTCATGCGCGGACTTCATTTTCTCGGGGAGAAGCTTCTCTCCTGCCTTTGAGACGTCAACCTCACTCCAGATATTCGAAAAAAGTTCCTTCAGAGGCTTTGCCATTATTTCGTATCCCTTATCCGAGGGGTGTATTCCGTCGTATATATAATCGGTTGAGGTGAGTCTGTTTTCTTTTATGTAATCGAGCAGCGTCTCTCCGAAATACACCGAATTTATATTATAATACTGTGCAAGCTCCTCCTGCGCCTCGATAGATGAGGCTGAACGAACCATATCTGCAGTCTGTGTATAAACCATAACTATATCCGCTTTGGGATTATGCTTGTAGATCTTTCTGATTATGGTTTCATAATATTCCTTAATGGAGTCTTTTGTAACCCTGTAGTCCTTGTATTTGTCAGCAAAGTGATTATCGTTCACCGCAAATTCGATAAATACAAGGTCGGGGTTATCAGCAAGGACATCGTTGTTCACTCTGTAGGCGCCGTACGACGAGCCTGTGCCGCCGTTTCCTGCTCTGACCATTTTGATATTCGCGTCGGGATACTGCTTTTTAAGCCACGCGTCTATCATTGTTCTCCAGCAGTTGTCTTCATAACTGCGTCCGAGGGTTATCGAGCCGCCGAGATACGCAACCGTAAGCTCCTTGTCCTGCGTAAGCTTAGTATAGGAGTTAACAAGACTTTCTCTGTAATTTATGTACTTACTGTATTCGTTATATGGGTTCACCTTATCATACACCTCTCTTGCAAAAAGAGTTGCCCATGGCTTCCCGTCATTATCAACGTAGTAGTCAACGAGATATCCGAGCTTTTCAAAATCGCGTATCTTTATAAAGGTAGTTCCGTTAATGAGCTTGCCCGTCATATCTATCCTTTTTTCGCCGCGCACAACGTACGCACGGCCGAGCACGGGGTCCCAGTCAACGATTTCACCGAGTCTCTCGCATATCTTTCTCATGGGAAGGTACATACTACCGCCGATATTGTGAAAATCGTAAAGTCCGTCGTCAAAGCTTGATTTTGCCTCGCCCACAGGTCTTACAAAAACCTGTGCCTGACCTGACTCACCGTGCCAGGTTATCTTCATTGCAATGGGCGGGTTTTCGGCTTTTGTCGCCGTCATATACTCGCTTGCCGCAAGCGCACAAACCGAGAAGAGCAAAATGCTCGCAAGAATTACTGCAAAAAAGCTTAATTGTTAAGTCGGATCGTAGCCATGTCGTTCTGTGAGCCAAGGAGTTGATCATTTGGTTTGTCTTCCTAAGACCGCTTTGGCCTCCGACTTCTTTTGTCGCCGTCATATACTCGCTTGCCGCAAGCGCACAAACCGAGAAGAGCAAAATGCTCGCAAGAATTACTGCAAAAAAGCTTAATTGTT
>JAZSOD010000049.1:0-25636 GCA_045536775.1 Eubacteriales bacterium
GAAAAGGATGCCAAGGGGTGCCTGCGATAAAGCAGGTTTTACCTACCGCAAACACAAAAGGAGTACGAGCAATTTTGTTCGTACTCCTTTTCACACGCCTTGTCCTGCAAGGTATAGTGTGTTACACCTTTTAGGTATACTGTCGGGCGGTAATAAGCCTCCCTTGTGTAAAGGGAGGTGGCACGCGAAGCGTGACGGAGGGATTGTAAAAGCAAAATTTTCACCGTAAAACAATCCCTCAGCCGCCTACGGCGTCAGCTCCCTTTACACAAGGGAGCCTTTTTTACGTTCATTTAGGTCTTGTCAATTTTCCTGACAAGCACTGCTTTTGTGGGCATAAAAGCGAAGCCCCGCGCGAGGCGGGGCAAAAATGTTATTTATCTGTATTTATCTAAAACAGCTCTGTACTCGGGGTTTTTGAGAAGCTCGGCACGTCTACCACTTTTAGTGTTAGTGCGAAAATCAAGGTTGTATTTGAAAAAGTTTGCGCTTATCGCTTCGCCGAAACGGTCAAAGGCACGATTCAACGCTTCGTTTGCTATTCTCATATCTTCTGTTTTTTTCGTCACATACAGATTTTTATCCATAATTGCGATGACCTGTTCGTCTGTTCCACCGCGATAGCTAAAATCGTTTTCCATCCTACCGAGGAAAGACCTTGCAAGCATAAGGAAGAATGCTTCGTTCGTTTCCTCAAACGCGGATATCATCAGATTACCGTACAGTAATGCTCGTTCTGTCTTTTCCTCCATAGAAAGATAAGGATTGAAAAACAAGGTTCTGCCAAGTTTATCTGCAGCAAAATCGACAAGCTCATACATATTCTTTTGAATGTAAAAATAGTAATCGTTTGTGTCTTTTGCAAACAACTGCTCGGTCTTTTGTCCGCTGGTGGTGTACCAATCGGTAAATTTAGTTTTGTAAATCTCAAGTGCCTCGTCCGTTTTACCTTCCGCGTGAAGAATTTTCGCGCGCATATTCCATGCGCCAAGACGCAGATTTTCTTCGGTACAGCCTTCCAATATCTTTTCGCAGATATCACGAAATTCGTCCTTGTGTTCAATCAGAACAGCAGGATCGTTGTCAGCCAAGTCACCGCCAATATTCCACATATAGTAATGCATGATCCAATAATCATTAGGATAATCGCGGTATGCCTTGACGATAATTTCACGACCTTTTTTGCCATTCCAATGTTGTCTATACAGAGCAATTACCTCATCAATTTCGGCTTGAATCTTTTCTTGATTATAGCCCATAAGCTCGTCGAGCGTTACTCCGAAGAAATATGCCAAAGGTTGAAGAAGTGTAATATCAGGGTAAGTCTCGCCTCGCTCCCATTTGCTTACTGCTGCACAAGTAACATTCATCGCAACAGAAAGCTGTTCCTGTGTAATATTTTTTGCTGAACGTAAACGTTTAATATTTGCACCAATAGTCATTTCCATAATCATACCTCCATTGAGATAAAAGTAAGCCGACGTCTGCTTCTGCTTATATTATAGCACAAAAACAATTTCAGTAAAGGTATTGTTAGGAAACCTCAAGTTAACTCAAAGTTAAAAAAAGATAGCATTAGTATATAAATAATTGCTCTTATTTCTGCTTTCACGATGCTTGCGTCCGGGGCAAGCATCGCGCGTGGACGTCCACGCACGATTGGGCAGAAGCCCGAACCCACTATCCGCAGAGAAAGGGTGCCTCGTAGGGCGGGGGGCTTGCTCCCGCCGAAATAATATTTTTCACAAATCAAAAACGGACAACCAATGGTCGCCCCTACAAAATGAATTATCGTTTTATGAAAACATAGCGGCGGGAGCAAGCCCCCGCCCTACGTTATAAAATTGTTTTCTCCGCTAAGAATGCAGATGCGAAGGTGAGCGCTTTTCAATTATGCGTTTACTGTTCTTGCGTCATCACTATAAGCTGTTTCGCCGTTCTCCGCATTCTTGATCCTGAGGTTGTCGGCAATCATTGCAATAAACTCGGAGTTTGTGGGCTTGCCTCTCTGACGGCTTATGGTATAGCCGAAATAAGAGTTCAGTGTATCGACGTCACCCCTGTCCCAAGCAACCTCTATTGCGTGGCGGATAGCCCTCTCCACTCTCGACGGTGTCGTTCCATGAGCCTTGGCAACCCCCGGATAGAGCGATTTTGTGACGTAATTGATTATTTCGGGGTCATTTACCGCTTTGATGATAGCTGTTCTGAGGAACTGATACCCCTTGATGTGCGCGGGGATACCGAGCGCGTGCATAACCCCTGTGACGCTTCTCTCAAGACTCGCGGCAGAGTTCCTCTCTCTGACACCCGATATTTTATTTCTCTGTGCATCAAGAAGCTCTTTTATAACGCGGTTAACAAGCTGGAAATCAGCTCCCCTCTTAACAAGATACGCGCTCTTGTCCGAGCTTATCTCGGACACGCTCTCCCCGTGCATATCGGAAGCGACTATTACCGCGCCGCTTGAAAACGGATAAATGCCGTCCCTTTGATGAAGAAGACGGTCAAGCTCCTCCGAACCGCATATATCCTTCTCTGCTATTATTACGTTGTAAAAGCTTCTCTCAGCGGCGTATCTCAACATCTCTCTGCTCTGTACCGTATCGACGTTAAGATATCCCGAAAGCTCCATTTTGACCCTTAATTCCTCACAAAACTCCGTGTCTCTGTCTGCTATAAGTATTCTTTCGCTAATTTGCATTTTCGCTTACCTCTTTCTTTTGCATTTTTTGTCAGGTTGTTTTTCCTTACGATATAATATTACCATAAACTGGCAAAAATTACAATGGTAAATATTTCCAAAAATTACCAATTTATTTAGTCGCTTTATAACAAATTTTCTCCGTATTTCTGACTCAAAAATCGCATTTTGTCGAATAAAGGCAAAAACAAAGGGGCGACATTGTCGCTCCTTCAGTGTTTTTATTTACTTTGATTATCTCCTGTGCAATGATGCTCGAAAAAGCCCTCGAGGTCAACAAAAAGCCTTCCTTTTTCGTCGGGCTTAAAGCCTACTGCTCTGACAAGTGTATTTTCTTCTCCCTCAAAATATGCTTTTTTTATTCCGCAGAGATCAATAAAATTAAGCGTCGCCCTGCCCATTATATACATTGCTTCAAAATCGTCGCTGTCGGGTGCATAAACAAGGTTATGCAAGTGTCCCGCCTCATTGTCAAGCGAAAACTGACACACTCCTATAAGCTCCTCATCACCCGTTACGGCTTCGTATGCAAAATAGTCTGCGTTAAACTCTATACCGCACACCGCGCAAAGCTTTTCCTGCTTTTCCTTGGTCTGCACGGGTCTTACCTTATACATTTTATATCACTCCTCTTCTTTTCCTATAGCCGTCAGATATTTGATCTCGTCACGCGTGAGATATCTCCACTTTCCCGTCGGCAGATCGCCGAGCAAAAGCTTTCCTTCGGATATTCTCTTAAGACTGAGCACCCCGAGCTCACAGCTCTCGCACATTTTTCTTATCTGTCGGTTTCTGCCCTCGTGAAGCTCAAAGCTCAGCAGAGTGGAATTTTCATTATCTCTTATCTTTACCACCTTGACGGGCTTTATCGTGTAGCCGTCAATGTCCATCGGCTGATTAAGCTTTACTAAAATTTTGTTGTCCACAACTCCCTTTACTCTTACGAGATACACCTTGGCAACGTCGTGCTTCGGGTGAGTGAGGATGTTCGTAAGCTCACCGTCATTTGTAAGAAGCAACAGACCTTCGGAGTTCATATCGAGTCTGCCGATCGGGTAGACCCTCTCCCTGACGCCTGTGATAAGCTCCTTTATACACTTGCGGTCCTTCTCATCGGACAGGGTTGTAACGTAGCCCTTGGGCTTGTTAAGCATTACGTAGGTCTTGTGACTGATGCTGTTGGTTATTTTCTTTTCCTTGTAGGTCACAACGTCGCGCCTCGGGTCAATCTTCTGACCGATGGTTGCATACTCACCGTTGACCTTGATATTACCCGCTTCGATCTCTCTCTCAACGCTCCTGCGACTCATTACGCCGCAGTCAGCAATATATTTCTGAATTCTGACTTCCATTATTCTCTCCAAATTATACGCGTGTTACTACTATTTCACACTTTCCGCTGACGCTGACCTCTCCGCTTTGTGCAGGTATGAATACACTGTCGCCTTTTTTGACTTTCATTTTCTGCCCACCGAGACTAAGCTCGCCCTCGCCGTCGGCAATAATAAGCGATCTGAAGCTATCATTGTTAAGCACGATTCCGGCAGCCCCGTCACAGTTTACTTTTTCAGCAGTAAAATACTTGCACTTAGCAATAACCGCACCGTTGCCGCTGTTTTCGGGTACACTTTTTCTTCTGTTTATAACGTCAAGCGCCTTGTCTATATGAAGCTCACGGGTGTTTCCGTTTTTGTCACGGCGACCGTAATCGTATACGCGGTAGGTGGTGTTTGAGTTCTGCTGGATCTCGCAGATGACCGTGCCGCGTCCTATCGCGTGAACTGTTCCCGCTTCTATGAAGTAGACCTCGCCACGCTTTACAGGGACTTTGTTTATAATGTCCGTTAAGGTATTGTTATGTATTCTCTCCTCAAGCTCTTCACGAGTTACGTCACGGTTGAGGCCGATGTGCAGACACGCGCCCTCATCACATTCGAGAATATACCACACCTCAGTTTTGCCGTATTCGTTTTCGTTCACGAGAGCGTATTCGTCGCTCGGATGCACCTGTACCGAGAGGTTATCTGCGGCGTCGATAAACTTTATAAGCACAGGGAAACGGTCAAACTCAAGTGCGTTCGCTCCGAGAAGCTCCCTTCCGCATTTCTCAATGTATTCAGAGAGTTTAAGCCCATCAAACTCACCGCCGATAACTCTGTTCTCTCCGTCCTTATGTATGCAAAGCTCCCAGCTCTCAGCCGTTCTCTCAAGTCCCGACTCCTTACCAAAGCTTTCATTTAGTTTATTGCCGCCCCATATATAATCCTTGTACACGGGAGCAAGCTTTACCATATCAAATTTACTTTTCATTTTAATTCTCCTTGTAATACTTAAATCACTCTATCAAATGACGTCCGACCTTAAGTCCATCGGATCGGTGTCAACACAAACATCCTAAACATTGTCTTTACGGCTCAAAAATTCACCATTGCCTTTTGAGTTCTTTCGCAAATGAAATTTCGGAATTCATCGACAGTTCCACCGGATATACTGTTCTTATCATATACCTGTGCGTGACTTGAGCTGAATACAAAAACGAAATAGTTCTTGGTTTCTGCAAGTGTCAATATTCTGTCATAATTCCATTCTGTTTTTCCGACTTCGGTTTCAGAAGAAAATACTTCCTCCGAAAACGTAGCCTTTGACTTTTCCGTTCCAGCAAGCATACGCTTTCTCGCAAAATATCCGTTTATCTTATCTTCAAATATAAGTACAACAAGAATTACCAAGGTTGCAATCCAAGTGACAATTTTATTTGCCGTTATCGCAAAACCGGTGTTTATATCTGCAAGCGTTAATAAAGCAGAAAGAGCAATTACGATCCATCCACAGACGTGGCTCCTCTTTGAACGCTTTTTGCGTACGGTTTTTCTGATACCCTTTGCCATTGCGGTTAAGGCTTTTTGATTATATATAGTTTCAAATGTAAATTGCACAGTATCACCTCACACAATCTTCCATTATAATTATATCACGTTAAGCTTTGTTTTGCAATAGAAAAAGAGCGTGCCGAGGGATCGGCGCGCTCTTTTTCTGTCAAAACCATAAGAATTGGCGTGTGTATATTTTTTGTTTGCTCTCATCGCTTGAAATAAGTTCTACTTTGCCGAGAACTTCTCCGTTTTTGCTTATCACCGCTTCGCCAAGGGGTGCACCTGCGCTTATCGGCGCGTACACGAATCGCGGGAGGTTTACCGTTACACAAGCGTCGGTATCGCCCTTTCTCATACACGCCTTGAAGCCGTCGGTATTCGAGACGGTTATTTCGGGGGTCTCTCCACCAACGCAGGACAGCTTGAAGCTATATTCGCCTTCGCTTACAATCTCCCGCATCTCATAGTTTTCAAAGCCGTAGTCGAGCATTGCCCTGTGATCGCTCCAGTCATTCGGCGCGTTCAGGGTCACCGCGACAAGCCTTAACCCGTCACGCTCCGCCGCGCTGACGAGGCATCGTCCGCTTTTCTTGGTAAAGCCCGTTTTGACGCCTATCGCGCCGTCGTAAAGCTTGAGCATTTTGTTGTGGTTTAAGAGGTAGCGTCTTGACTCCTTACCAAACGGGATCTGATGTCGGTAGGTTGATACCATTTTCGCGAAGTCGGAATTTTTGAGGGCTTCCGCGGCTATCAAGCCAAGCTCTCGCGCGGTGGTGTAATGCCCCACGGCATCAAGTCCGTGAGGATTTGCAAACGAGGTCGACTCAAGTCCCATTTGTCCGGCGCGCTCGTTCATCATAAGCGCGAAATCCTCAATGCTTCCGCCCACGTGTATGGCTATAGCCGCCGCGGCATCGTTCGCGCTCTCAAGAAGCATTGCGTAAAGAAGCTCCTCAAGCGTTAGTATCTCTCCCTCTTTAAGACAGACCGACGAGCCCTCGACTCCTACTGCCTTTGCAGGAATTACCACCTCGTCTTTTATATCTGCGTTTTCAATTGCAACGAGCGCGGTCATAATTTTGGTAGTACTCGCCATGGACATTTGCTCGTCTGCATTTTTCGCCCACAGTATTCTGCCTGAATCGGCATCGATAAGCGCCGCCGCGTGCGCTGATACGTTTATATCGTCCGCACTCACGCCAAGACACAAAAAAAGCGCAAGTGCGACACACAAAGTCATAAAAACAGTTTTCAAATCAAACTCCGTTCCGCCGTAATGGGCGTTTGGTTTTATGACTATATTGTGTCGCACTCACGCGAAATTTATTCGGATTATTCCTTGTCGCCTTTTGCGAAAATTTCCTTGAATTTTGCAACGATGTCGGGAGACTTCTCGATAAAGCCCGCAACGGTTCCCACTACGTCGGGTGCTTCAGGGGGCATTTCCACGTTTATCATATTAACCTTGCCGTCAGCCTTTACCACGAGGAAGGCAACGGGTGTTACTGACACTCCCGTTCCGCCGCCACCGCTGAACTTATCGTCCTTCTTTGCGGTCTCGGCACGGTCCTTCGCTCCAAAGTCGACGCCGCCCGTTGCAAGTCCCATAGTTATCTTGGATACGGGAATAATAACCGTGCCCGAGGGGGTGTTTATCGGCTCACCGATTATCGTGTTTGCGTCAATAAGGTTTTTGATCTCCGAAAGAGAGGTTGCAATGATTTCGCTGATTTTACTTTCTGCCATAATTTACACCAAGCCTTTCCCGACGTCTGTGTCGGATGTATTTTTTGATTTGGATCTATGCTTAAGATAAGCGAGAGCTGCCGTAGCTCCGCTTGAAATAACGTGCATCGGGGTAAGCGAGAGACAAACGTCTATCTCTGCCCTCGTCTTGCCGCTAAAGAAGTCAGGGTCGACTCTGATCACTGTGTTTTTCGAGGTCTTGAAATCGGTATTTTCCTGCAAGAAGTCTACAAGAAGCGCGACCACCTGAACTACCGCGCCGTAATACACAGCCGTTTTGGCGGGGTCGCCTGCGCCAACGCTGATGATGACCCGCGCGGCTTTGATACGGAAGCGCTTAAAGAATTTGGGGCAAAATGCCTTGAGTATTTCAAGCACTAAATTCACGGTTTCGGTGATCGGCGTTTTCTCACCGCTTTCCGTGCTCTTTTTATCCTTCAAGGTCTCGGGCTTTTCTTTTTTCTTTTTGCCGCCGAACTTGCCGATCATTTTCTCGAGTCTTATAAATCCGTATCTTATTTCTGTTTCGATCTTATCTGTATACTTTATTCTAAAGCTTATCCTCGTGAGAAGCAACAGAAGCACGGCAAAAATCGGAATCGCTGTCCACAAGGCTATTTTGAGTGCTCCGATATTTATCAGTCCTTCCCACAAGGCTTACGCCTGTTCTTCCGCCTCGGCTTCGGCTTTTTCTGCCGCTTCTCTTTCGAGATTTGCAAGTATCTCCATCTGCTCGTCTGTGTTCATCTGCTCGTCTCCCACGGTAACGCTCGGAAGTTCCTTTACGGACGAGAGTCCGAAGCATCTGAGAAAATCGTCGGTGGTTGCGTAGAGAGAGGGTCTGCCCGGTGCATCAAGGCGTCCGCAGGTTTCGATGAGTCCCTTCTCCGCAAGTGTTCCGAGAGCGTAAGAGCTGTCTATTCCCCTCACCTGCTCGATAAACGCGCGTGTGACGGGCTGATGGTACGCGACGATCGAAAGCACCTCTAGCGACGAGTTCGAGAGGTTGCCGCCGCGTCTTATTCCGAGCGCTGCTCTTATGTACTCAATGTACTCCTCTTTGGTGCAGAGCTGACATCTGTCGTCGTATGCGATAAGCTGAATACCCCTCTCGTTTTCGGGTGAGTTATATTCGTCGGCAAACTCGCGGATGAACTTCTTTACTTCTCCCGGAGTTTCCTCAAACAGAAGCGCGAGTCTGTCGTAGGTTACGGTATGTCCTGCCGCAAACAGTACCGCTTCAACTATATTTTTCTTTTCGGCAATTTCCATTTTTACAGTCCGTGCCTTTCGGTTTGTTTTAGCTTTTTGTATATTATACAGTATTTTGAAGTTTTATTCAAGTAGTTGTGCTTCGTCCGTCTTTTCGGGCATTTTCTTACGATCCTTATTGATATACATATCAAAGTCCTCGTAGCTGCCGTCTGACAGCTCTACGGGTTCAAGCACAAGTCTGCCGTTCTTGATAAGCTCAAGCACCGACATAAATATTGCGATAAGCTCGGATTTTGTCTGTGCTCCTGCAAGCATATCGGTATATCTGACGTGACCGCGGCGCTTTATTGTCTTAAGCACGCCGTATATCTTTACCGAAACCGGAACTATAGGGGCGCGGAGTATCTTTTCAAACGGCACCTCCGCGTCAACAGCTTCCTTTTCGGCTCTCTGCAAGCGTGTGAACATTTTCATAACCGCCGCCTGCAAAAGCTCGGCATCGTGGGGTGCTACGTAGCCCGTGTCCGCCTTTATCTCGTCCGTATCCTTCGCGTAACGCTTACTGTAGGTTACGAACTTCTCGGCTAGGGTCTTCGACGCTTCCTTTATCCTCTGATATTCAAGAAGCGCGGCGGCAAGTCTTGCACGGGGGTCTTCCTCTGCCTCATCGTCCTCACGGGGAAGGAGCATTCTGCTTTTGATGAGCATAAGCTCGGACGCCATTACTATAAACTCGCCCGCGACCTCCATATCCATGCTCTGCATAAGCCCGATATACTCCATATACTGCTCGAAAATCATTGCGATGGGTATATCTCTGATCTCAACCTTGTTTTTTGAAATAAGTGAGAGCAGAAGGTCAAGCGGACCTTCAAATTTTTCAAGCTTGAATGAAAGCTCCATAAAAAAACTCCGAATTTTATAATTTGAAAAACGGTATAAGCTCTATAAGCCATTCCATACCATCTAAAATAACTCCGCACAGCGCGCTGAGCGGACCTGAAAGAAATCCGAGATAAAGCAATACGATAAGCGCTATCTGTATATACTGCTCGTACTTCATTATGCCGAAATAAAGCTTGTCGGGAAGAACCACGAACAGTATTCTCGAGCCGTCAAGAGGTGGTACGGGAATAAGGTTGAAGACACCGAGATAAAGGTTGAGCACGCAGAATGCTTGGAAAAACGTCAGAACGAGTCCGACAAGATTCTCGGCAAATTTGGTGTCAACCGTAAACACGCCGTTATACCAAAGCGTAAGCGTCAATTTATAGAACAAAAGTCCTATAAACGACATCAATATATTTGCTACAGGTCCTGCGAGAGCAGACACCGCCATTCCCTGTCTCGGTTTCTTAAAATATCTCGTATTTATCGGCACGGGCTTCGCCCAACCGAAGCGAAAGAATAGCATACAGAGAAATCCGAGAGGGTCAAGATGCTTTAGGGGATTAAGCGAGAGTCTTCCAAACGCCTTTGCCGTAGGATCTCCCATTTTATACGCGGCATAACCGTGGGCGACCTCGTGTATCGTCAGAGAGAATATCACGATAATAAGTCTTATAAGGAAGCCCGGTATGTCCGAAAGCAAATCTGTAATAAATCCCATAGTTTAACCTTCAACCTTTTGAATGATTGCTTTCCAGAGGTCATCGCGACCGATCTTTTTGAGCGACGAGAACGGTATTATCGGCGTTCCCTCTTTGAGAAGCGGATATTCTGCGAGAAGTGCCATATTCCTCTCGGCATCGGTCACGTTGAGCTTGTCGATCTTGGTCGCCGCAATAATATACGGGATCTCGGCGCGGTTGAGCCATTCAAGCATCATATCGTCGTCTGCCGTCGGGCCCACCTTGATGTCGATAAGCTGAACTACCGCCTTGAGCACGCCCTTATCGTGCGAGTTGAAGAAATCGTCGCAAAGTCTCGACCACTTCTCCTTATCGGCAGGCGCTCTTTTAGCAAAGCCGTAGCCGGGAAGGTCTACGAGGTAGAGCTTCTTATCAACGTCATAGAAATTGATGGTAATGGTCTTACCGGGCTGACCGCTGACACGCGCAAGGCTTTTTCGCGCGATAAGCGTATTGATAAGCGAGCTCTTTCCGACGTTAGAGCGTCCCGAAAAAGCTATTTGAGGTCTATTGTCATGCGGAAACTGGTTTTTGAGTCCCGCGGTAACGGTAAGGTTTGTGTTTTGTATATTAAGCTTCATATTGAAACCTCAATAAATTTACTTTCTGCAAAGTGCGGTCTTTAGCACCTCGTCAGCACGTCTGACGGGTATAAACTTTAGCTTCTCGCGAACTACGGGGTCGATATCGTCAAGGTCGCCCTCGTTGTCCTGAGGAATTATTACCCTGCTTACTCCCGCGTTATACGCCGCAAGCGTTTTTTCTCTGAGTCCACCGATGGGAAGCACGTTACCCGTTAAGGTAAGCTCGCCCGTCATTGCTATGTCACGGCAGACGGGATAACCGCCGAGAGCTGAAGCTATTACGGTTGCCAGCGTAACTCCCGCGCTGGGTCCGTCCTTCGGGACTGCTCCCTCCGGAACGTGTATATGTATGTCCTTGCTCTTATAGAAGTCACCGTCAATACCAAGCTCACCTGCCCTTGATCGAACGTAGCTGAGCGCGATGTGCGCCGACTCCTTCATTACGTCGCCGAGAGAGCCCGTAAGCTCAAGCTTTCCCGTTCCCTCAAACACCGACGCTTCTATCTTCAGCATATCGCCTCCGACCTCGGTGTAAGCGAGTCCGTTAACTACTCCCACCTCGTTATCCTTTGATATCTTTTCGGGGCGGGTCTTTCGGTTTCCAAGATATTTCTTGACGTTTACTGCGTTAACGGTTATCTTGCCGCTATTGCCCTCAACTATCTCAAGTGCCGCTTTTCTGCAAACAGACGCTATCTCGCGCTCAAGGTTACGGACACCCGATTCTGCGGTGTAGTAGTCCGCGATCTCAAGTATAGCATCCTTCGTAAACGCAAGCTGCTCCTTGGAAAGCCCGTGGCGCTTAAGCTGCTTCGGGATAAGATGCTTTCTCGCAATTTCAAGCTTTTCGTGTCGCGTGTAGGTTTTGAGCTCGATTATCTCCATACGGTCGATAAGCGGACGCGCAACCGTTTCAAGCGTATTTGCAGTCGCTATGAACACACACTCGGAAAGATCTACGGGAAGCTCAACGTAATGGTCGCGGAAAGCGTGATTCTGCTCACCGTCAAGCACCTCTAAAAGTGCTGATGCGGGGTCACCGTTATAGCTGCTTGCCATCTTGTCTATCTCATCAAGAAGTATAACGGGATTCTTAACTCCCGCCTGAATAAGTGCGTTTATTATTCTGCCCGGCATTGAGCCGATATAGGTTTTCCTGTGTCCGCGGATATCGGACTCGTCCTTGACTCCGCCGAGCGAAACTCTGACAAATTTACGCTTCATAGAACGTGCGATCGAGGACGCTACCGAGGTCTTACCGACGCCGGGGGGTCCGACGAGGCATATTATCTGTGTTTTAAGCTCGGGGGTAAGCTCACTTACTGCGAGGTATTCGAGTATGCGGCGCTTGACCTTATCAAGACCGTAGTGGTCGGCGTCGAGCACCTTCTGAGCCGCCTTTACACTTACTCTTGTCTTGCTCGAGGTGTTCCACGGAATCTCAAGACAGGTGTCGAGGTAGCCACGCGAAACTGCGTTTTCGGGAGAGCCGTATGGATTGTGCGACATTCTCTCGGCTTCCTTCATAAGCTTTTCTTCAACTTCCTTCGGAAGCTTCTTATCAAGAATACGCTTTACGTACTCGTCTGCCTCACTCCCCTCTCCGAGCTCGCTCTGTATGACCTTGAGCTCTTCTCTGAGGTAGTATTCGTGCTGATTCTCATCAATGGCTCTGTTAACCTTTTTGTGAAGCGCCGCCTCCTCCTTGAGTACTCTTGCCTCCTCGTAAAGAAGCACTATGGTGTGCTCAAGTCTTTTTACGGGGTCGAATATCTCAAGAACCTCCTGGCGCTTTTCTGCTCTTTCAAACACCTGTGACGCTATAAAGTCGGAAAGAAGTCCGACGTTTCTTATCTGACTTACCGAGCCTGTTACGTCATTAGTGTTTTTCGGCAGATGCTTTACGAGTGCGCGGAATGCCTTGAGAGCCTCGCGCATCAGTGCCTCGCATTTGAGACTGTTATCGTCGTCAAGAGTGATGCTTTTTGAAAGTACGGTCGCGTAGCTTACGCCGCCGTGTTCATCTATCGCCATTATTTTGCTTCTGCACGCAGGCTCTGCTATTACGTGAACGCGTCCGTCGTCTGTGTTGACCGACTGCTTTATGACCGCAGTTGTTCCGACGTTGTAGAGGGTCGCGTGATTATATTCCTTGGGATTTTCTTCTTTTGAAAGAACTAAAAATACCGAGCGATTCGAGTCTGTTGCCGCCTTGAACGCCGCGATATCTCTCTCATCGGCAAGCTCGAAGGCTATCGGGAGTGACGGGAATGCCACTATACCCGAGAGCGCAATTATGGGAAGTCTGTTTTTTTCTATTCTTTCTGTGTAGTTTGACATCTTGCTTTATCCTTTGTATGTGGGCTTTCCCACGTGTTTTTTGCCTATCGGAAGGCAACACTTTCCAAAATACTTAATATTTTATAAATTATATCATATTTTAATAGACTTTTCCATAGTTTTTTTATATTTAATAAAAGTTTTACGATTTCGATATAAAGAAAAGACACCCGTGGGTGTCTTTTCTTCGGTTTTAATTACAAGCGCCTGTCTTGCACTCAAAGGATTCGCAGTCCACACACTGTGTCTGTGTGGGATTTGCTTCGTGTGTTCCTACCTTGATTGTATTGAGCGCACAGTAGTTTGCGTCGGTGCAATGGTACTTGCACTGTGTTACCGTACATTCAATGCTCTTGTTTGCGTTTTCGTTATTCATATCCTTCTCCTTAAATACTGTTTTTCTTGTGCAATAGGGGTATTGCATTTAACAGTATTTACAAAACGGAGAGTTATATTCACGCTTAAAGCCGTTTGGTGATATTTATGTATTCGTCAGCGACAAGTGTGGCGCATCCTACGTATTTTGCGTTTGATTTTTTCAGGCTGTCAGCGTCAAGCGTTATGAGCTCTGTTTTTTTACATTTTTTGGCGATTTTTTGTTTTAGCTCCGCCAATTCCGATGGTTCTCCGTCAAGCACGGTCTTATCGGGCGACAGGAAGGCACATATTGCGATAATACTGTCGAGAGGCTCACCCGTGACTGTGCCGTCAATATCGCACATCTCACCGTCAAGCGAGTACGCTCCAAACGTTGATTTTTCGCAAAGCTCAAAATAAAGCGCGCTTCTCTCTCCCGCAATTTCAGCTGCCGCCTTGGCTCTGACAGACGTGAGGATCACTGTGGGGTCTTTTTTGAAAACAGTCAGAAAATGCTTTTCAAGGCTTATCTTTTCTCCGTTTACGGTGACTTTCCCGACCGACTCGGTGTAATCTCCGCCAACAATAATTCCAACACCCATACACGGGTCAAGAAGATAATTTCTATCACTATACGCCTTTGCTCTCTCGAAAAAGTCTTTGATAGCAGTCTCTCCGTCTGACGCCGCGTTTGTGTCAAAGCTTTCCGAATACACTACCTCACCGCATATATTCACTATCGCAAAGGACGGCTCATTCTTCGACAGGTCTAACACAAGCGCAAAGTTGTCGCGGTCAAGGCTTATATAGCTTGCCTTTCTTCCGACCGTTCCCGTAGTTCCCTTTTGTTGAATAATAACACCCTTATCGGCAAGGGCGTCGGCAATCTTTCCCACGGTCATAAGGCTTAGCCCTATTTCCTGTGAGATCTCAAGACGGCTTATAAGCTCCTTTTTACGAATAGCTGCAAACACACGTCTTATACTGTCGCGTTTTATACTGCCAAGGCTGTATTTCTCCATAACGATTCCTCTCAAAACTAATTTTGATTATCTCTTTATAAATTATATATAAAATCTTAGAAAAATGCAAGAGGGGGACGAAAAATACGGTAAAAACCACGCCGTTGGGCGAGAGAAAATGCCCTCGCTATCAGCCTTCCCCTCAAGGGGAAGCCTATAAAAACGGCGGGGTTTGACACCCCGCCGAAAGTTATTAAATTACGCCTTGGAAACTGTGATAACTACGTCCTCGCCGTTGATGTTCCAATCCTTGCTTATTCCCTCACCTGCTGTGAAGACAATGGAATCTGCAAGTACTATCTTACCGATATACTCGGAGTTTCTGTCAGCTATTGCGGTAATCTTTTCGCTACCCGTTATTCTGACATTTATTCTGTCCGTAACGTTGAAGTCGGAATCCTTACGCATTGTCTGAATCTTGGAGATGATCTCACGCACAAATCCCTCTTCAATAAGCTCGTCTGTAAGGGTCGTGTCAAGAGCTACCGTGATGTTCTTGTCTGCCATCGAAGCGTAGCCCTCCTTCTGCATTACGTCAATGAGAAGGTCGTCGCGCGTAAGCACTACCTCTTCTCCGTCAAAGTCAAACCTGAGCGCTCCGTTTGCTTCAAGCTCGCCCATAGCCGCGTTGCCGTCAAGAGTTTCAAGCGCCGCCTTGATCTTACCGAGAAGCTTACCGTACTTAGGACCTACAGTCTTGAGCTGAGGCTTAAAGCTGTAAGACGAGAACGCCGAAACGTCGGGTACAAACTCAGCCTTCTTGATGTTAAGCTCGTCGCAGACGATGTCGCGGTAATAATCGCTTACCTGTCTGTCGGTCTTGATATAAATGGTTCCGAGAGGCTGACGATTCTTGATATTAGCCGCATTTCTTACCGCGCGTCCGAGAACTACTGCGTCGAGGATAAAGCTCATTTCGTCCTCAAGCTTTTTATCTATCATCGCTTCGTCAACTGTCGGGAAGTCGCAGAGGTGTACGCTTATGGGAGCGCTCTTATCAACCGTGCAAACGAGGTTTCTGTAAATATCGTCTGCCATAAACGGGATCATGGGAGCTGCCGCCTTTGCAACGGTTACGAGAGCCGTGTAAAGGGTCATATAAGCTGCGGTCTTGTCTGCACTCTCGCCCGTCTGCCAGAAGCGCTCACGCGAACGGCGGACGTACCAGTTAGAAAGCTCGTCTACGTAATCTGAGAGATTACGCGCCGCCTCGGGTATTCTGTAATTTGCGAGGTTCTTATCAAGCTCGCCGACCATTGTATTAAGGCGGGAGAGAATGAACTTATCCATTATAGAAAGCTCGAGCTTCTTTATATCGTACTTTGTAGGATCAAACTCGTCTATGTCAGCATAAAGCGTCCAGAACGCGTAGGTGTTCCAGAGAGTACCCATAAACTTACGCTGTCCCTCAACAACGGCTCTTTCGCTGAAGCGAGAGGGGAGCCACGGTGCGGAGTTGGTGTAGAAGTACCATCTGATAGCGTCCGCGCCGAACTTGTTGAGCGCGTCGAACGGGTCTACTGCGTTGCCCTTGGACTTGGACATCTTCTGCCCGTTCTCGTCCTGTACGAGACCGAGAACTACTACGTTCTTATAGGGCGCCTTATTAAAGAGGAGTGTTGATATAGCGATAAGCGAATAGAACCAGCCTCTCGTCTGGTCAACAGCCTCAGAGATAAAGTCTGCGGGGAACTGCTTTTCAAAGAGGTCCTTATTTTCAAAGGGATAATGGTGCTGAGCAAAAGGCATTGAGCCCGAGTCAAACCAGCAGTCGATAACCTCGGGAACTCTGTGCATTTGCTTGCCGCACTTTTCACACTTGATAGTAACGTCGTCGATGAAGGGGCGGTGAAGCTCGATATTGTCGGGACAGTTATCCGACATAGACTTGAGCTCCTCGATACTGCCTATTGAATGCTTGTGTCCACATTCGCACTCCCAGATGTTAAGAGGAGTGCCCCAATATCTGTTACGGCTGATACCCCAGTCCTGAATGTTCTCAAGCCAGTCTCCGAATCTTCCCTTACCGATGGATTCGGGAACCCAGTTTACCGTGTTGTTGTTACGGATGAGGTCTTCCTTAACCGCGGTCATCTTTATAAACCAAGTATTGCGCGCATAGTAGATAAGGGGTGTTCCGCATCTCCAGCAATGAGGATAGCTGTGCTCGAACTCGGGGGCCGAGAACAGAAGCTCACGCTCCTTGAGCGTACGGAGAACGAGCTTGTCCGCGTCCTTACAGAACACGCCTGCAAACTCTGTTTCCTTTGTCATATTACCGCTTCCGTCAACAAGCTGAACGAACGGGAGTCCGTATCTGCGGCCAACGTTTGCGTCGTCCTCACCGAATGCGGGAGCTATGTGAACTATACCCGTACCGTCGTCCATTGTAACGTAGTTGTCGCAAACAACGTACCAGCACTTTTCAGAGGGGCTAACGTACTTGAAGAGAGGCTCGTATTCGGTATGCTCAAGCTCTGTGCCGAGATACTCGCATACCACCTCGTATTCGCCCTCTCCGAGCACCTTATCGGCAAGAGCCTCGGCGATGATGAAGAATTCCTCGCCATACTTGACCTTGATATATTTTGCATTCGGGTTTACGCAGAGCGCAACGTTAGAGGGGAGCGTCCAGGGAGTTGTCGTCCACGCAAGAATTGCGGTGTTCTCCTCGCCCTTTACCTTGAACTTTGCGATAGCGGAGCGTTCCTTGACGTCCTTGTAGCCCTGTGCGACCTCGTGAGAGGAGAGAGGGGTTCCGCATCTCGGGCAGTAAGGAACTATCTTGAAGCCCTTATAAAGAAGGCCCTTGTCCCATATCTGCTTGAGAGCCCACCATTCACTTTCGATAAAGTTGTTGTCATAGGTAACGTAGGGCTCGTCCATATCAGCCCAGAAGCCGACGATGCCCGAGAAATCCTCCCACATTCCCTTATATTTCCATACGCTCTCCTTACACTTGTCGATAAAGGGAGCTATTCCGTATTCCTCGATCTGCTCCTTGCCGTCGAGTCCGAGAAGCTTTTCAACCTCAAGCTCTACGGGAAGTCCGTGAGTATCCCATCCCGCTTTTCTCGGAACGTCCTCACCCTTCATACAGTGATAACGCGGTATCATATCCTTGATTACACGGGTAAGCACGTGACCTATGTGGGGCTTACCGTTGGCTGTGGGGGGGCCGTCATAGAAGGTATAGGTGGGCGCACCCTCACGCCATTTAAGGCTCTGTTCAAAAACCTTGTTTTCCTTCCAGAACTCAAGTGTTTCGCGCTCGCGGCTGACGAAATCAAGAGTCGTTGGCACTTTCTTGTACATCTTATTACTCCTTAAAATGAAAATAAAGCCTCCGTCCTGCACGGACGAAGGCTTGCTTCGTTATAACCACCTGCATACGACATATGCTCCCGAGGTAACGGTCGGTACCGGCAAGGACTACTTTGTTCGCCCCGCGGCTCGTGAGTGATATTCACGCTTCCCTACTCGTGCCGGAATCACACCGTCTCCGACTCTCTTTGACTTTCGGAAAAGCACTACTGTCTCAGTCTGCGCCTTTATATACTCTTAGACTATAACACATTTTTATTGAATTGTCAAGTGTTTTGGGGGTTGTGTACGACTTATGCGCAAATCACATTCTTTTCTGATAGATAAAGTAGCATATCCAATAGGTAACAAGAAGAATCATTACGGAACATGAAAGCCACCTTGCTACTTCATGCAAGCTAATAAACGAAAGAACAATTACTGCTATGCTAATGGCAAATATACATATCGAAAATGCAGCACTTTTCGCCTTGTGAATAATTGAAACAGTTCTTTCATCCGTTTCTATTATTTGTTGCTTTTTGATAGTGTCTTCATTTCTAGTAATTATACGATAGCTCCTCAAACGAACTATTCCTATTACCACCATTGCAAAACCGAACGCAGAAATAAATTCATTATCCGTTTTAGTTACAAACGTTCCGGCAATCATCATTGCTCCAAGAACTAAATAAACAATCGCAACAATCAATCTTGTTTTGAGCCTCTTTCTGTAGTCCATTATTACTCCTCCTCAAATACAAAAATATCTTCAATTTTCATTCCGAAATACACGGAAATTTTATGCGCAAGCTGCAGAGATGCGTTATACTTCCCGTTTTCAAGAGATATTATCGTCTGACGGGTCACGCCCACCGCGGATGCTAGATCATCCTGCGTAACCTTGTTTTCCTTGCGCAATTCTTTTATCCTGTTGTTCAAATTATCACCTCTGTAAAAGTAAAGTTCGCTTTACATTATTGATTATACACCGCAAGTAGCAAAATGTCAAGTACATTTTATATTTTTTATAAGTTTCCATATAAAAAACGAGCGTCTGCTCAATTCTGTGTGAGTAGCGCTCGTTTTTTTGATTTATATTTTACAAAAGCTCCTCGAGGGCATGTAAAAAAGTTTTTTCGCCTAGTGTGTTGAACTTGAAGAACATCGCCTGGCTACCGCCCGAGGTTATGGCAGACAGCTTTATCTCATCACCGCGTCCAAAAAGAGTTATCGAAAGACTCACGCGGTTGCTTCCCGCATAGCTGTATCTCTCGTACACTCTCACGGCGCATCTTGTGTCACCTATCGTGAAATCACTCCTGTCTTCAAGAGTTGCCGAGATGCTTCCTGCGAGTATGCCGTTCTCTATTCTATCAAGAAGCTCGTTCATATCACCCTTCAGGGTGCGTTCTAGTTTTGCCATATTAACACCTCAATTGTATAGCATTAAGAATTTGAGTATTACTTCCTGTGCGCGTTCTGCTGCAATTTTTGAAAATGTCACGAAGTCCATTCCGTCTCCGCCGTCAGATATTGTTCTGAATACCGCGAACGGAACGTTGTTAACATACGCCGTGTGCGCTATCGCCGCACCCTCCATTTCGCAGGCAACGGCTCCAAAAGTCGACTTAAGCCACTCTTTTTTCGTGTTGTCGGCTATAAACTGATCTCCCGATGCTATCGTTCCAACAAGAACACCGTCGGGATAGTTCTCGGTAGCCTTGGTGAGAGCCGTTATCATATCGCGTTCGGCCTCAAAAAACACCTTATTGATGCCCGAAACAAGTCCCACCGGATCGCCGAGAGGGGACGTGTCCATATCGTGTTCAACAAGCTTATCGGCTACTACCGCCGAGCAGATACCGAGCCTTTCGTCAAGTCCGCCCGCAACGCCGCTGTTTATTATAGCGTCAACACCGAACTTGAGTATCATAGTCTGAGCGCATATTGCGGCAAAGACCTTTCCCACACCGCAAACCGCAAGTACTACGTCGCGTCCGCAAAGTCTTCCCTCATGAAAGTTGATCCCGCTAAACGTACTGTCGCGTCTGTCATCAAGCTTTTCGGCAAGAGCCTCTATCTCGATCTTCATCGCGCCTATAATTCCGATTTTTCTGTTTGACATAGTTTTCTCCGATTTATAGTTCCAATTTAGTGAAACCTCTTAATAATAAACACTATAATCCAAAGTCCCGCTAAGGCGATGGGCGTGTATATGATAATGTTGCCCACGTTTATCTGATTTTCGCGATTCTCGGATCTATCGGTCTCCTCAACGGTGTCCGCAGTATCCTCGGTCGAAGCTGACTCATCGGTCTTAGCAGTTGTGTCAGCGAAGGTATCAGTTATGGCTTCGGTCTCAACACTCTCCTCAGCCTCGCCACTCTCCTCGGCAAAGGCGTCGGTTTGTGTCTCCTCGGACGATGCTTCGCTCTCGTCAGCGCTCTCTGCATCGGTCTCAGCCTCGGTCTCTCTTTCGTCATCGGTGACGATCTCGGTACGCACCTCAGGTTGAGTTTCTGTTTCTGTTTCGGTCTGTATTTCCGTTTGTGTAACCGTCTCTATCTCACTCGTTTGCTCTTCTGAAGCGTCAGCGCTCTTGCTTTCTATAACAGCGCCTCTTATAACTCCGTCCGCGCCCTTATACAAGCTATAGGTTTTGGTTATTTTCGTGTTTTCCGCCTCGAACACTGCCTCAAGTATATTTTCATCCCCAAGTCTATCCGCACTTATCTCAAGCTCAAACGGGAGCTTATCTACTTTCTTTATATTAACACCGTTAAGATAGTAGGTTACTCTTTCGTTTTCACTGGTCGGATAGTCGAAGTACGATATTATACTTATGCTATTGCGTTTATCCGCAAATTCACCCAGCTTGACAAATGACTCTCCCTTGCTTCTGTCCTTTAAGATCGAATTCATAGAGCCGTTTGCAGTTATAAGCTCCTCGTAAAGTCCACGCATTTTAGCGTTGACTACGGTGTCAAATGAATACGGAGTATCCTCATATAAACGATAACAGTTCGTAATATTTGCATTAAAATAGTTTACAAGCTTTACCTGAGGATATACCACGTTTATATACGTGTAGAAATTACGCATTTTTTCTGCCGCATAAGCTTCGTTTTGAAGTCCGTCAGACGATCTGTAAGAAAAACCACACTCGGAAATAAGTACGGGTTTTGAGTGCTTTTCGGCAAGCTCCATAATCTCAGCAGTTCTGATTATCGGCAGATTGTATAGTCCACGGGCAAGATTCTTGTCTCCCTTATCTCCAACTTTGTTCGTTTCCTGCGACGATCTGTTGTAGTAGGTCGACATTCCCACCCAGTCAACATATTCGTCCCCGGGGTAAAAATCGTCGGGGGTGGTATACCACTGTCCGTAGTCAACGGGCGAAAACACGAGTGCTACGCTCGGTGCGTACTTTCTCGCAGCCTCTGCAATATGCTTGTACGCAGATATGTAAAGCTCTGCAAACTCCTCGATCTTGACTCTGTCACTGCCGCAGGCGTTTAATGGCTTCCATACATTCTGCTCAGCTAAAATTCTGAGAAGTATTCTGACGTTGGGTTTATCTTTTGCCAAGCCCTCAAGATATTTGAGCTCGCTTATCATATAATCGTCAGTCTTTCCGTTTACAACGTCACGAAGATCCTGATCATCCTCGTTTTCAGAATTCCATGCCGCAGTAAGATAGTAAACGTCATCTGTTTTCGGCAGATAATGCTCATAATCACTGAAGCCGTCGTTTCCGTACTGAACGTAGAGGAGATATCCGGACTGTAAACCGTCGTTGTACGTACCGCACAGACCGACGTATGTACCAATCTCGGGCTCATTCAACTCTCCGTAATACGGAATAGTATCCTTGTTTGAGGTAAGAGCGTACACCTCGGGACCTATATTAAAATATCGGATATGACGTTTGTACGCCTTGAGATTTTCCGCATTTGCCGCACGTGTTTCCTCTGTTGCGGCATTTTTTACAAGCCATTCGGAGTACTCGATCACCTTGGCATATTCCTCAGCCGCAAGATCAAACATACCAAGTCTTTCATAAGCAAGCGCCGCCTGATAGGTTGGCGTTGTCTTACGGCTGTACGCGGTTTCGTTATGCTCATTTGCATACCTTTCCTGTATCTTCTTGGCTGCAGCAGCAATTCCAAGGTCATCCCCTTTTTCCATTGCCGTATTGTATTCCTTTTGCGCCGCCCAGTACGCATCGGGCGCGGCAAGTACCGCAGAAGTCAACATACCGAGTGTAAAAACAAGCGCGAGCGCAAATGAAAGTAATTTTGTTTTCATAGTTTCGGTCAAAGCCTTCGATTTGTCAACCGAACTGCTTTGCTCCCTTATGTAAATTTTCGAGTTTCTTTAAGTTTTTGTTCTTGTGTGAAAGCAACCACTCGAACACCTCGCGATTCTTATACGTCAAGGTCCACGCATCGTGACCGCAATTCGGGTAGCGTATTGCCTTCGTATATCCGTTTGAAGAATCTATTTCGACGATAATTCTACTGTCGTTAAACTTCATTTGCATTTATCTCCGTTTTTTATCCGAACATCCATTCAAGAACGTACTGTATATACTCGTCCCAGAATCCCCAGTTGTGGTTGCCCTCGGACTCTCTGTACGTGAAATCAAAGTCAAGGCTTTCTATCTTTTCCTTGAGTCTTACGTTATCGGTGTATAAAAAGTCTTCTGTTCCGACACCAAGGTATATACGCGGTTTATTAGGATTACCGTTCGTCTTTTCAACAATGCTGAAGATATCGTCGCTCTCGTCTATAACGAGATCATCACCGAATATAGGAACAAGCACCTGTGTAAATCTTTGCTTGCAGGTCGATATATCGGCGACCGAGGAAAGTCCTGCCGTCGCACAGAAGCGGTCACATTCACGAAGACCGATCTTCAGCGCACCGTAGCCTCCCATTGACAGACCCGCGATAAAATTATCCTCGCGCTTGTCCGATATATTGAAATACTCCTGCATTTGACGAGGAAGCTCTTTCGCTATATAGGTGTAGTATTTTCCGCCATACTTCATATCGGTATAGAAGCTTTTACCGGCACAAGGCATAACAACGCAGATTCCGTACTTCTGTGCGTAACGCTCGATGGAGGTACGGCGAAGCCATATAGATTGGTCGTCGCTAAGCCCGTGGAGGAGGTACAGACACTTGTATTTTTCGCGGTCTGCCTTGCCCGAAACTCCTATCTCACCTGCGGTGTTTTTCTGCGGAATAACCACCATAACGGTAGTCTGCATTCCAAGCGCTTCGCTGTATAAACGTATTTCACACAATGCCATTTTGTTTTCTCCAATCAATTTATTCTTAGATTCCCTTTAACATCGTGGGGGTTTATTTTATGCTTTTTTATGCATATATACAGATGCACAATGTTTAAGTCCTCCGGCATATCAAGTCCGTGCGAGCCACAGTCTCCATCGATCTCATGACATCCGTGGTCCATGGCAAAGCCGAGAAGCGTGTTGTGCTGTGTCCAACGCTCTCGTATCAGTTCCGCAAAGTTCTCAAACGCGCTGCAGTTGGAACCAAGCTCAGCAATAGCCTCCTTACTCTCGGGTCCCGTCTTGTGCATTACCGAGTCGTAATTTCCGTTGTAAACAACGTAAAAGTCGTGCTCGTCACGCAACATAAGCTCTTTTGCTTTGGCGTTGACCTCTTCGACAGTGTCGAGAATATAATAGTCCATATCACGTTCCAGATAGATCTTAGAAAGACTCGAGTCGCCGTAGGAGATTATCACAGGCTTCTTCCCTGCTCTGATGAGCGCATCAAATATTGTGTCTATGCTGATAACCGGCTTTTCATACCTCATTATTCCGTGAACAGACGGTTGTGCGCCGGTATACATTGTGCCAAAGCACATGGGGGTCACGGACGGCATTACCGAGCAAAGCGGTATTTCAAGCTCGGTGTGTGCCAGAACATTTGAAAAAAGGTGGTTATACTTTTTATAAATCCACTCGGCAATGGCGTCAGGGTTATACATAAACACTCTGTCAGCACGCTCGCTGCCAAGCATTTGGTCGACATAGCCTGAGAGCAAAGTATTTTTGTCTGCACTCTGTGTCGGCGAAGCTATACCCATAGCATAGCAAAGCGATGCGCAGACGGTATCGAGCGAAACAGAATTCAGTTCCATTTGTTTTTCCTTTCTGTTATTAGTCATCAATAGGAGTATATCCCGTCATTTCTACAATTTTCTGACCTTGTTCTCCTGTGATCCATTCAAGCAGCTTTAATACGTTTTCATTCGCATCGCTTCTGGATTTTCAGCATCTTTTAATATAATACCGATTTCAACGAGAATAACCTCACTTAAGGTCTTTTTCATGAAGGACTACACCGTTTTCTACAAGCTTCTCCTGAAGCGCCTTTACGTCAAGAGTTGAGAAATCGTCGGTCATAGCCGCCGCGGTTCCTGCCGCCTCTCCCGTTACCGCACAGCAAGGAATAACTCTCATAACGTCCCAAAGGGTCTCGTTTACAGAGGTGCAACGTCCCGCACAAATTAGGTTCTTTATCTCTGCACTGTAAAGCGTTCTGAAGGGCACTTCATATACGGGACCCCTCTGTTTCCAGTTGGAAACCATTCCGATAGAATCCTCGAAATATGTGTGAAGCTCGGTATGAGCCATCTCATACTCGCCCGCGATTCGTCTTGTCATTCTTATCTGGGGCGTAGTTGCCATAGTTACGGGGAGAAGAGTTTCATCCTTCTCGCGCTTTTTGAGAAAATCTGCGTATGTAGACTGATGAGACAGGCAGGTCTGCTCGGAAAGCTCTTCTCCGTCAAGTCCGGTAAATCTCCTTGCAATAAGCGGCTTGTACTCTCTGCCGTTCTTTTCTTCATCGGGGATATCGGAATATCCTATAAGATTGAGCTTGTAGCCTGTCTGCTCTCCAACCGAATAATACCAAGCTGCAAGGACGTTACCCTGCTTGAATTTTTCGGTAGGCGCGCCTGCGAAGTGCGCGATATCGGCGTCACCCGTTGCGTCAACAACGGATTTTACCTTATAAGCAAATCTGCCCGACTTGTTTTCGGTAATGATGTGGTTAATTTTGCCGTCGTTTACGTCAACGCTTACAACGTAGGTTCCGTAAAGAATATCTACACCCTCGTCACGAAGAAGTTTTTCAACAAGTATAGCAAAAAGCTGAGGATTGTACTGTACCTCAAAGCGCTTGTCCTTTTCTGTGCGTGTTCCAATATTGTCAAGCCAGTTTTCGGGATACTTATTCTCGGCGCCGTGCTTTATTGATAAGTGGAAAAGCTCCTCTGCTATACCGAAGGATACCTGCTTGCCGTAGCCGTCACACAGGGGTAGGTATATGGTTACGAGTCCTGCCGTAGCGAGTCCGCCAAGCATAAACTGCTTTTCAAGAAGCAGCACCTTGCTGCCCTGTCTTGCCGCCGCGAGCGCCGCGGATATTCCGGCAAAGCCTCCTCCGCATACCGCTACGTCGTATTCTCTTTTTACTTCGGTCTTGATCTGTTCGTTGATTGTCAAATTTTTCTCCTTTTATAAGTTATGAGATTTTATATATATAATGTTATCCATTTGCAAAAATTCTACAAAAACAAATCTTAAACTTATTGTATCACACCAAGCAAAAAATGACAATCCTTTTAGCAAAAAAAGAATTGTCATTTTTCTACAAATAATAAAAAAGAAAGAGATTGAAAATCAATCTCTCCTTAATGGAAACATCCATTGAAAATCGAACAAAGGAAACGAACTGAACGAACTCACTTTTGTAAGTTCAAGCCCTCGGTCTATTAGTATCAATCAGCTGCATGCATTACTGCACTTCCACC
>JAZSOD010000056.1:0-20632 GCA_045536775.1 Eubacteriales bacterium
GATTATTAAAAACGACCTGCGCAGTTATTTCTGCCTCTTT
Source organism: Eubacteriales bacterium (assembly GCA_045536775.1). Classification (GTDB taxonomy): domain Bacteria; phylum Bacillota; class Clostridia; order Oscillospirales; family CAG-272; genus UBA4717. Next base: position 41 of record JAZSOD010000056.1, read on the forward strand.
TGCAAGCTTTGAAACTTCATAGGCTTCCGCCTCGCTTACGCAAAGGGGCTTTTCACAGTAGATGTGCTTGCCTGCGTCTATTGCTTTTTTGAGAGTTTCATAGTGGCTGATATTCGGCGTACATATATCTATTACGTCGATACCGTCGTTATATATCAGCTCATCCTCGCTCGCTGCGGCTATGTCAAAGCCAAATCTCTTTGCCGCTGCCTCGCGGGTTTCGGGTGTTCTCGTATATACACCCTTTATCTTCGCCTCAAACGGCAGGTCCTTGTAATAGAATTTTATGTTCTCAACCGCCCACGAATGCGTGCGTCCCATTGAGCCGAATCCAAGAAGTCCTATGTTCATTTTTATCTCCAGTCCGCGAAATCAAACCTCTGCTTATACTATTATACTTCTATTTAGTTAAAAATACAATAGAAACAGAGGATTTTTCCAAAGTTTTTGAAAATATGGGGGAGTAGTTGATGTTGAGGTGGGTATGACCTGATTTTGATTTATGGAAATGGGGGATTGATTCGTTCATTTCTGTGTGCACAGAAACGAACCAAAGAGGCATTTAAGAGGAGGCTCGATGCCTCCTCTTAATAACTCCTCCCGCACAAGGGGACACCCCTTGTGAATCCCCGAAACTATGAGGCTTTATTAGAATTAAGATTTGTATTTTTTGTTTTTGCTTTATGAGAAGCACCGTGCTTGAACTTGCGCTCTCAAACTCTATTCTATCTATCCCGTTTTCTCCACCAAATCCATCACTATTGCCGAAACCACCACTATTGTAAACGTCATCACCGCGGTTGAAAGCATCTCGCGGGCAAGCGGTAAAAGTGCAACTCTCGCCCACTCTCCTCCGCCCTCAACTGCGGCAAGCTTATCAAGATACAGCTTCCCTGCGGCAAACATTGCTATAACAAGAAAAAATCCTCTTTTTAATATGTACGCGGCGCGGTGAGTGAGCCCGCGCCCCTCTCTGTTTTTCATCTGTTTCTCCTTTTCGTTTTCTGCTTTAATTATAACAAAAAAGCGAGGTAAAGTCACCCCGCAATAAATGGAAGAAAAAAAGAAACAAATAAAACGGACCGAGCCTGTAAGCCGGGTTCTGTAATCGACAATCATCTATCTCTACGCCGCGTTACCGCGGCGCTCCGAATATAAATTCGTGCCACCATTGAAGCTGTGTCGGGCAAACACGGCAAAAGCCGTTCAAAGGTGTTGCTTCGGATAGGGTTTACAGCAAGCTTATGTTACCATAGGCTTGGGTGAGCTCTTACCTCGCCTTTCCATCCTTACCGCTTTCGCGGCGGTTTATTTCTGTTGCACTTTCCCGGGAGTCGCCTCCGGCGGACGTTATCCGTTATCCTGCCCTGTGAAGCCCGGACTTTCCTCATAATAATACCTTTCGGCAACATATTACGCGATTGTCCGGCTCGGTCCGTTTTATTTATTCCTTTTGATTAATGGTAGCACAAAGGTTTGGATTTGTCAAGGAAAGGAGCATGGTTTGAAGATGGAAATTTTCTGATTTTTTAAGAAAAATCAAAAAATCCCTTGACAAGCATTAAGTCAGGTGATATAATAGTTGAGCGTTCAAAAACGTGTGCGCTGCTAGCTCAGTGGATAGAGTGCCCGGCTACGAACCGGTAGGTCGCAGGTTCGAATCCTGCGCGGCGCGCCAAGAACAGACAGATGCCTCTGGTGTCTGTCTGTTTTTTTCTTGCAAAAACGAATAAAACCGAAAAAACAGGCATAATAATATAAGGTAAGCGAGGGGAAAAGAAAAAGTTCGCAAAAAAACTTGACAAAGCGCGTGAGTTGTGGTATACTAACAGAGCGCTAAAAAAGAGCACCTGCCGGAGTGGCGGAACTGGCAGACGCCCGGGACTTAAAATCCCGTGAGGTTTACCCCTCGTACCGGTTCGAACCCGGTTTCCGGCACCATATAACGCGGAGTGGAGCAGCTTGGTTAGCTCGTCGGGCTCATAACCCGGAGGGCAGGAGGTTCAAATCCCCTCTCCGCACCCAAAAAACAAAGGACACCGTTCGGTGTCCTTTGTTTTTTCGTATGGCGAAACGGATTTGAGCCGAGTGACCGACGGAGGAGGTCAGGGGTTAGCAAAAGAAAAACAGTCCGGTGAACTGTTTTTCTTTTGCGGTGTCGCCCCAAGTGCGAGTTTTGCGTGCAAGGCTATGCCTTGCGCTCAAAACGACACACGACGGCGACTGGGCAATGAAAAATCCCCTCTCCGCACCCAAAAAAGATTCCATAGTCGATACAATTTCGGCTATGGAATTTTGCTTTATATGCGAAAAACAGCTCATTTTTGCCCTTTAACCGCTCTTTTAGGTGTTTTTGAGGGCTTTTTTCTTATAAAAACGATGAATCCGCCATCCTCTGCCCCGGCAAGGCAAAAGTGGCGGATTTTGTATCGTTCAAGGGTTCAATCGTTCAAGGAATCAATTTGTTCAACAAGTATCAATATAATAATGTGCATAAATTTGATTATTTGTAGTTTGGCTTTCTTCCAAGAAATTGTTCCGAATAGTGCTTTGCGTTTGTATTTCGCGTATATACCACATGAAATGCATGAGGATCTGTTAAGCCGTCAACAGTAAAAGTGCCGATATTATCATTTTTAGCAACAACAGATTGATACAAAAAACTAATGCCGATACCACTTGCAACCAATTCCTGAATTGCAACAAAACTGCTGATAGATATTTGTCTAAAGAAATCGTTTAGCTCGTATCCGGAAGATATCAATCGCTCTTCAAATATTCGACGAGTGCCGGAACCATCTTCTCGGACAATAATTGTTTCGTTCAACAAATCCTCGATTTGTATATGTTTATCACACAAAGGACTACTCTTGGTGCATATTCCCACAAACGGCTCCATTCGGAACAAGTAATAATCATACTTGGTCTTGCTGAATGTTCCTTCAATTACAGCAAAGTCAAGCAGGTTTTCATCCAACATTTGTAACAGATGTTTTGTATTATCTACAACTAAAGAAAGTTCTTGGTTAGGGGCGCTAAGATATTCTTTGATAGCATCAATCAGCACATAATCACCGATAGTCTTTGTGGCACCAATTCGCAGCTTTAAACGTTCTTTATCGGCAATAGCAAGCTGAAGTTCTTCAAATTGATATTGTACGGAAATGGCATAGCGTTCTAAAAGCAAGCATTTTTCGGTTTTATGTAAGGTGTGTCCGTCGTAAATAAATAACTTTGTATGCAACAATTGTTCTAATGCTTGAATTTGTTTTGTAACCGCCGGCTGTGAAAGATGAAGGCGTTCTGCCGCTAAACGATAGTTCATTGTTTGACATAGCATGAGAAAAGTTTGCAGTTTGGTATCCATATAATTCCTCTTGATAAATATTTGGAATAGGTCTATTCCATATAATAACTTTATTTTATCATAAAATTGTGATAAAATAAAGAGGAAAAAGAAAATTTTTTAGGAGAAAAACTATGGAATCAACGGCAAAAAAACGAGGTTTATTTATTCTCGGTGTTGGTATCTGCTTTTCGGTAGCTGCCGTATCAATATTGGTGGAGCATTTAATTCCCGGAGACCTTTTGGGAGCGGCTATTATTGCCCTGTTTACCGGTACAATCATTAACAGCTTTTTTCATCCGAAATGGATACAGCCCGCGCTTAAATTTACATCCAAAAAAATATTGAAGGTTGCGATTATTCTTTTGGGGGCATCATTATCTGTCAATACGATTATGTCTGTCGGCAAAATGACCTTTTTTGTGATGATATTTACATTTGCTATGTGCTTCGGTGCAGGATATTTTATCCGCAAGCTATTCGGATTGAATTGGAAACTCTCCAACTTAATCTCCGCAGGAACAGGCATTTGCGGTGGTTCTGCCGTAGCAGCCATTGCTCCTGTCATTGATGCAGATGATAAAGACGTCGCTTTCGCTATGTCGTCCACGTTCCTTTTTGATATGGTCATGATTGCACTATATCCCATTATGGGAAGAGCATTAGGATTGTCTGACATCGCCTATGGTATTTGGGCAGGAACATCTGTAAACGATACTGCCAGTGTTGTTGCTTCCGGATATGCTTTCTCAGAGATTGCAGGCGATTTTGCTACTATGGTTAAACTTACAAGAACGATCGCCATTATACCCACAGTACTGGTTTTTGCATTTATCAGCACTCGCATGAAGCAGAAAGAATTGAAGACAAACAACAACGGCAAGAAAGTAAATCTTGTAAAAATTATCCCTTGGTTCATCGGAGGCTTTCTGTTGTTGGCTATCTTAAACAGTGTCGGTTGTATTCCCGTGGCTGTATCCGCTGCTATTAAAGGAACAAGCAAGTTCTTAATGGTTACTGCTTTGGCTGCTATCGGGTTGGGTACAAGTATCACCGATTTCAAGAAGGCGGGGCTTAAACCTATGTTCTACGGAATTACAATTGATACCTTGGTAACTATAACGGCATTGGTTGTAATTTGGTGCATGGGACTGATATAAGAACAGCAAACATAATATTTACTAACACACAAAAGTCCCCTAACAGCATCACACCCTGGTGCCGTTCGGGGACTTTTCTATTCTCGTTCAAAGCATAACCGATATCTCGCTGCCGTCCTTCAGCGAATACGCCAAGCGGTCATCGTTATATACGGTTACGCGGTCGACCACCGCGTGCCACAGTTTTTCATCAAATTCAATGGGCGGAGCTTCAAGTTCGGTGAACCCGACATCAACAAGGCATACGAACTATACAGCCGTGCATACGCTCACGGTATCCATTACGCGTCGACAATGATGGCTCACATTGACAATCTGGAGCATCGATAAGCTTACATGTGGGCAGGTCTGTTGATCTTTGCCGTCCTTTAGCCGAAACAATAACGGTGTTCGTAAAGACGCAAAAAGAGTAATCAATAACCAACTTTTTTGTGAAATAAGTTGTTTTTCCGTCGGAATATGTGATATAATACGTTAGTGGCTTTTTTCATAAATACACAAAGAAAGGTTTTTTAACAATGATTGGACAAGTTCTTGCTTGGTACAACGGACTGACCGACGTGCTTTGGGGCTCACTACTTTTGTTCGTTGCAGGCGTAATTTTACTCATCAAGGGTGGAGACTGGTTTGTTGACAGTGCCGTCGGTATCGCCAAGCACTTCCGTGTGCCAGAAATAATTATCGGTGCTACAGTAGTATCTATCGGAACGACCTTGCCCGAGGTAATGGTATCAGTCACGGCGGCAATAAACAATAACGGCGCTATTGCTTACGGAAACGCCATCGGCTCTATCATCTGCAATACTGCCTTGATAGCGGCTCTGACAATCGCTATCCGTCCTGCGCCTGTAAACCGTAAGGCTATCGTTACGCCGGTATTGTTCTTCTTTGCTTCTGCAACAATTTACACCGTTGCGGCGTACATATTCGGGCGTTTTGACAGATGGCTCGGCATTGTGATGCTGACTGTTTTCGGCGCATATATGATAATGACGATATACAAGGGCTTCAAGAATCCCGAAGAAGCTCACGAGGATTCGGACGGTGAGCAGAGTAGCTCGCTTGTGAAAAATCTTATAGTTCTGATCGCTAGTGCCGCGCTGATTGCAGTCGGTGCCGATATGCTGGAGGGCTCCTCGGTTTCACTCGCAACAATGGCAGGAATTCCTACAGAGGTTGTCGGAGTTACCGTGGTTGCGCTATGCACGTCGCTTCCCGAACTGGTAACGGCTGTTACCGCGCTTCTCAAGGGACACGGCGCTCTTTCGCTCGGAAACATTATCGGTGCAAATATTTTCAATCTGGTGCTTGTATCCGGAGCAGCCGTAACTATTTCCCCATTCGTTATCCCCGAGGGAAGCAAGCTTTTCGGCTTTAACACCTCTCAGCTTATCGAAATACCCCTTATGATAGGCGTAATGGCTCTTATGACACTCCCTGCTGTTTTCAAGGGTAAGCTTCACCGCTGGCAAGGCGTTACGTTATTGGGCATTTATCTGGCATTCGTAGTGCTTCAGGTACTGATTGCTCTTAAGCTGGTTTGATTCCGGCTTTTAATGATTGTTAAAACCAAGTGCAAGCTTAATAGAAAAAAGGACAGAGAATGTAAAAATTCTCTGTCCTTTTTCCGTAGGGGCGAACTGAGTTCGCCCGCGGGCGTTCACAGAACGCCCCTGCGAGATTATTATTTCAGCAAATTAAAACCTGTTTTATAGAAAACGCCCGTTGCGGTGTCCTTTTTGTGTCTATTTCTTTTCTTCTGCTTTTGTCGCTTCCTTAAGTCGCTTTTCCTTTTCCTTTATATGTATCTCCCAGTGTATGAGCAAAGCGATAAGGGCACGGATTATAATTACCACTCCGAGAATTGCAAGCTCCTCGAGATTATGGATGATTACGGTTTTTATGATCTCTGCACCCATCTTGAATTCAAGCGACAGAGAAAGTGCTTTTTCGAGATCGACGTCATTTACAAACGGTTTTTTTCTTATGAAGTTTCTAATAATTTTTGTCAAAGCGCGGAAAGCACCTATGATTATTATGACAATTCCGACAAGCTCAAGAATACCTGCCGATATTTCTGCAAGAAAATAAAGTATATCTTTACAATGAGTCATAAAAGCTTCAAGCATATCATTTCTCCTTTACATACTTTTCAAATCCCGATGATGTGGTCTTATTGCCGCTTTCGTCCACCCACATCGCTTCGACCTCGCTCATTGATTCAACAAGCTCAAGCCCTGAGTCAAGCGGCAGACAGAAGAGCGCGGTCGACAAAGCGTCGCCGAGTCCGGAGTCCATGCAAACCACCGACACCGACGCGAAATTCTCGGCAGGCATAAGCGTTTCAGGGTGTATGATATGGTGATAACGCTTGCCGTCAACAACGTAGTAGCGCTGATATGAGCCGCTTGTTACTACCGATTCTCCGCTGACCCCGAGATACGCGAGGTAGTCTTCGCCCTCCGGGTCTTCTATTCCTACCGTCCACTCCGTGCCGTCGGGCTTAGTGCCGATCGAACGGATATTTCCGCCCACGTTTAGAATATACCCCGTGATCCCCTTTTCTTCAAGCAAGCGCGCAACCATTTCGGTAGCGTAGCCCTTGGCGACCGCGCCAACGTCAAGCTTCATTTCGGGGTCGGTAAGGGTGACGGTGGAGTTTTCCTCGTCTATCACCATTTTCGTGATATCGGTATGCTCTGCCGCGAGCTTCAGCTTGTCCATTGGCGGAAGTGACGCCACTGCGGGATCGTCTTTTCCAAGCTCGCGGTAATCGTGCCAGAGCGACAACACGCTTCCCATAGCCACGTTGACCGTTCCGCCTGTCAGCGCGTACACCTCCCTTGCGTAAAGGAGCATATCGATGATCCGCTTATCAACGGTCACGGTGCGGTGAGCGCCGTCAACAAGCTCGTTTACGGTGCAGAGGTTTTCAAGCCCGTCAAAACGGTGGTATATGGAATACAGACGGTGATACTCGCCAAGCTCTGACAATGCAAGGTCTGCAACCGCGTCAAACTCGGCTTCGGTATTCTCGTATCCGACGATAGTAATGACCGTATCAAAGTAGTCCATAGAATACTCGGTATATTTATTTTTCTGAGGTTCTGATCCGCACGAGGAGAAACACGCGCAGATCAGGAGGCACAGCGCAAGCGCCGTGCGGCATATTCTCTGTTTCATATCCAGTTTAGACAAAAAAAGGAGAGAACTCTCCTTTTTTGCGCTTATATTGAATTTGTTTGATCAGTTCTTAGAAGCTGCCTTTACGAAGCCTGTAACGTAGATGGTGCAGCCTGCGCTCTGGAGGTCGTCAGTACCCTTGCCGTCATCTTTAACGAGACCTGCGATCTCGCTCGCGGTCTTGCCGATGCAAGCTGCGTCAAATGCTGCCGCCTGCTCGAACCATTCCTTGGTTGCGCCGCCGTATGCTACCATACCGTAGTTTGAGCCCTGGTTCTTCTTGGATACAACTGCCTTGGTTGTGTCGAGAGTTGCAACGCCTGTTGCATCGAACGTGAAGGATACTTCTACGCAGTCGCTGGAAGCGGCGAGTGCCTTGCCCTCAGCGTCTGTTGCTGCTGCAAAAGCATATACGGAAATCTTGTTGCTTCCGTTCTTTTCTTCGGTTGCATCGGTAAGTGTCTGCTCTGTAGCGATTCTTACCTTGATTGCAGCGTCTGCCTTAACCTCAACGGTTGCTGCGTTGTAAGCCTTTTCGATAGCTGCTACGAAGTCTGTGATAGTGATGGTGCAGCCTGCTGTCAGTACTTCGTCAGTACCCTTATCGCCGTTAACAACGAGAGCCTTTACCTCGTCGAGAGTCTTGCCGACAACTACCTTTTCAAAAGCGTCTGCCTGCTCGAACCATTCCTTAGCGGAGCCGCCGTACTTTACCATATTGTAATCGTTGCCAAGCTCGTACTTGGTCTTGAATTCGTTGTTTGCAACTGCCTTACCGTCTGCGGTAAAGTTTACTGTGTTGCTTGCGGTGTCAAGCTCGCAAGCTGCGATCTTGCCGTTTGCGTCAACGGTTACTGCCGCATAAGTAACGTCGAGCTTACCCGAGCCGTTCTTATCTTCAGTTGCGTCAGCCATTGTGGGGGCGCTGATGTATTCGCCTGCGCCAAACTTTACGGTTGCGGGCTCTGTATTGCCGCAGCCAACGAGGGCCATAGGAATTACCGTAAGAAGGCAAAGTGTGAGTGCTAAAAACTTTCTCATAATTGTGTCTCCTTAAAAATTATATTATTGAGCGTCAATATTATACTATATTGTTCACGGATTGTCAACTATTTAACAAATATAAATCGCACTAGCAGCTAAATAATATTTTTGGTGTATTTTATCAAAAGCGAGCCGCAAATGCCGACGAGTATTCCCGCGACAGTTCCCGTTACGGTAAGCACGACGAGATAATATCCGAGCTCTGCCGTTTCAAGAAGCAGCATCGCCATAAGTATCTGACCGATATTGTGGCAGACTCCGCCCGCCACGCTGACTCCGATCTCCGACATAAAGCCGAGCCTTTTAAGCACCGTCATAACGAGCAGACTCAGAGCTCCGCCCGCCAAGCTGTAAAGAAGAGCCATCACGTTGCCGAAAAGAATGCTTACCAGAATCATACGCAAAAGCGACACCCACATTGCAGGCACCGCACCGCGTTTATAAAGCAGAAATATGATTATTATATTCGGCAGTCCCATCTTTATTCCCGGTATCGTGGGAAAGAGGGGCTGAAGAAGTATCTCAACGTAAGCAAGGATAAGCGCGAGTGCCGTACAAAGTCCGAGAAAAGCCACGTTTTTTGAACTTTTTTTCATAACGCCGCCCTCTCTTATGCTATAACGTCGGGGGTATCCGACTCACCCTCGGTGATAACCGTGACCACTACCCTGTTCGGTAAGCAGACTATGCTCTCTCCGTTTCTGTATACGGGCGGATGAGAAACGCATATCCCGTCGGGACAGGTAGCGCTTTCCATATACGCCTTGCCATCCTTTATGACGAGGCGGTTGACTCCGTCCGTACCCGAACGGATATCCTCGGTAATACTGTCGGCAAGAGAGTAGACCGCGTATAGCTCACCGTCGACCGTGACCTTCACCGTATCTCCGCTCTCGCGAAGCACGTACAGGTAAAAAATTCCCACCGCGGCCGCCAAAAGCAGAGCCGCGATGAAGATGATATCGTTTTTAGTTTTTTTCTTCTCTTTCATATTCCTGGGAAAGTGCGCCAAAATCGTAATCCTCGGGGAGATCGGGGAAAAATACGGTCTTAAGACAGCCCGTGGGACACTCGCTCACGCAAAGTCCGCAGTTTTCGCACTTGCCGTAATCGATGACCGCGAGATTGTTTTCAACCGTGATCGCGCCGTGAGGACAGGTCTTTTCGCACTTTTTACATCCTATACAAGCATTTTTACAAGCCTTACGGGCATCGGCGCCCTTCTGCTCGTTTGAACACATTACTACAATAGCAGTATTCTGCGGGAGCATAGTAATTATTTGTTTAGGACAAGTTTTTTCACACAAACGGCAACCAAGGCACCTCGAGGTGTCAACGTGCGCGATTCCGTCATCAAGACAGATAGCACCCGCAGGACACACGTTTGCACAGTCGCCGTAGCCGAGACAGCCGAAATGGCAGGCGTTCGTTCCACCGTACAGCATTGAAGCGGCAAGACAGGTTGAGATACCCTCGTATTTGGCAACGGGGTGGGTCGCCTCGCAATGACCGTTACAAGCCACGAAAGCAACAACGTCCTCGACCTCTTCTTTTTCAATGCCGAGAATATCGCTGATGGTGTCCGCAGTTTTCTGTGCGCCGGGTACGCAAAACGTCGGCTTTACACCGCCATCTGCGAGAGCCGCGGCATAGTCGTCACAGCCCTTATAGCCGCACGCGCCGCAGTTTATTCCGGGTAAGCACTCTCTTATCTCCTTTTCAAGCGGATTCTTCTCAACTGCAAAAAGCTTTGAGAAAACGAGAAGCAGAATACCTGCAAACAGAGAAATTGAAAGTATTACGATAAAAGCAGTTAAAATATCCACAAGCAATACCTCCAAATTACGCAAAAATGTTTTCGATTATACCGCCGAAGCCCATAAACGCAAGCGAAATAAAGGAAGCGGCGATAAGAGTAACCGCAAGTCCGCGGAAGGGGGTGGGGATGTTGGCTTCGTTGATACGCGAGCGAATTCCCGAGAACAGCACCATCGCAAGAAGAAATCCGAGTCCGACGCCGAGCGAGCTTACCATTGATTCGATGAAAGAATAGCCGTCGATGATGTTGTTGATGGTAACGCCGAGAACCGCACAGTTGGTCGTGATAAGAGGCAGATACACACCGAGTCCCTTATATAGGGAAGGCGACGTCTTTTTGAGGAACATCTCAAGCATCTGCACGAGTGTTGCGATGATCAGGATAAAGAGGATATTCTGAAGATATCCGAGCCCGAGAGTATCAAGAACAAAGCGCTGTATCGGCCAGGTCGCCGCCGTTGCAAGAAGCATTACTACCGTTACGGCAACACCCATTCCGACCGACTGATTGAGTTTTTTGGATACACCAAGGAACGGGCAGATTCCGAGGAAGCGGCAAAGCACGTAGTTGTCAACAAAAACTGCCGACAGGAGTATTACCATAAGAAGCTTGAAGTTTTCCATCAGTTCTCCGCCTCCTTCTCTTTATTCGCGCATTCTCCCATGCGGCAGGTCGCCGCACTCGGACAACCCTTGCACGAGAATGACTTTTTGAGGGGTGCGCGCCCCTTTGTAATTGCATAAATAAGCGCTATGAGAAGTCCGTAAACGAGCAGACCGCCGGGCGCCTTTGTCAAGAACTCTATCTTGTACGCATCCATAAAGGGAATCGCAATTCCCGCAAAGGACGCCGCTCCGAACACCTCGCGGATGGTAGCCATCATACCGAGCGCCAGAGTAAATCCAAGTCCCATACCTATACCGTCAAGTGCCGCTGCTCCGACCGAGTTTTTACCTGCAAACATTTCGGCGCGTCCGAGAATGATACAGTTTACCGTGATCAAGTCGAGATAAACGCCGAGCGTTTCGTAAAGCCCCGGGAAGTATGCCTGTACGAGCATTTTTACTATGGTAACGAAGCCCGCGATAATTACTATGTAGCAGGGGATACGCATTGTTTCGGGGATTATCTTGCGAAGAAGCGAAATAAAAATGTTTGAACAAAGAAGAACTATAAGCGCCGCGATTCCCATACCTATCGCACCCGTGACCGTTGTGGTGGTCGCAAGGGTGGGACAGGTGCCGAGAATGAGCACGAGCACGGGGTTTTCTTTTATAATACCGTTTGTAAGAGTGGAAAGACAGTTATTCTTCTTCATATCAGTTCTCCCCTCCGCCAAATGTTTTTACTGCCGCAAATGCACGCTCTATTGCCTGCTTGTAGCCGTCGGTTGTACGTGTTGCGCCCGAGATCGCGTCGATCTCGGTGTAGTTTTCCTCGGTCTTGCCTGCAAACTGAGAGTAGAAGCTCTCGTCTGCACAGGCGTCGCCGAGTCCGTCTGTTTCAGCCTCCGAAACGGTCAGGCAATCGATTATTTTTCCGTCGGGTGTCATTGACACGCGGACGATTATATATTCACCCGAGGCGGGATGGTACTTGTCACCGCCCTTGATACCGTAGCCTGCACCCTTGGTTTCAACAACAAAGTTGCCCGTTGCGGTCTTTTTCGCCGAGATCACCGTCTTGGACATATCGGGGTAAGCCGTAATATCGATATCTTCCAGCACAGTCGACTGAATAAGCGCTACCGCGTCAGCAAGTGCCGCCGCGTTGTCAACGCCCTCTGTCACAACCGTACCGTCAGCATTCACACCTATAAACTGCTCACCCTGAACGAACACGTAGCCGCTACCGTTTTCTGCAGCATAAACCGCGTCAACGTTTTCGATAACTTCAACGAGGAAGAGCTTTTCAAATGCGCCCTCTCCTGCGGGAAGTGCCGCCGAAAGATTATCCGCAAGTATCTCTGCCTCCGTGCGTATATCAACGCTTCCGCCGCCGAGGATTATCGCGGTATTCAGCGCGTCCTTGACTGCGTTCTTGTATGCAGCGGTAGTCTTGGTAGCGCCACCGATGGTATCGACCGAGTCAACTCCTGCCGCATCCTTATTAAGGAAGTTTTCGCCGTAGGTCTTTTCCTTGCTGAGAGTTTCGTTTGAGGAGAGGCAGACAGCGCCTGTTACAACGCCTGCCCTGTCAACTCCGCACATAATGACCATATCTGTTCCATATCCTGCGGTTACAAGCTTTACGACGTAGCCGAGTCCCGAGCTCTCTCTGTATACCTCGGCCACGGTTGCGGGGAGAGTATAGTCGCCGAGCGCGACCGTCTCAAAGCCCGAGCCCTCGGGCATTACCTCAAGCAACGCCTTATTTGCCGAAGCATTCTGATTTTCTATTATGACAGGCTCTGTAACCGAGTTTGTAAGTGCCAAAAGCAACGTCATCACGGTACAGATACAAACGAATACCGAGAGGTTCTTTATACTGTTTTTCATACGTTTTTACCTCCCGATGCAAAAATTTTCTTCTTTGTCAGGCGGTTTATGTAAGGATTGAGTATGTTCATAAAGAGTATCGCGAACGAAACACCCTCGGGGTATACGCCGAAGTAGCGTATCATACAGGTTATGAGTCCTGCACCAATACCAAATATCACCTTACCCCACGAGGTAAACGGCGAGGTAACGTAATCGGTCGCCATAAAGAAAGCGCCAATGAACAAGCCGCCCGAAAGTATAAGTCCGAGTGCGGCGGTTGCGTCAAAGCCCTCTGCAATAAACGAGAAGACGAAAACGGTACCGATATACAAAACGGGGATATGCCATGTGATCACGCGCTTGGCGATCAAATAAATGCCGCCGACAAGAAGTGCCGCCGCGCAGGTTTCGCCGATGCTTCCGCCATGCTTTCCGAGGAACAGATCCATAAGCGAAGGCAATTCCTCTGCGGCAAGCGGTGTTGCGCCTGAAACTGCGTCAAAGGGGATCGCCGCCTGAGCCATTGAACCAAACGCAACAAGCATAAACACTCTTGCGGTTATCGCGGGGTTAACAAGGTTATTACCGATCCCGCCGAACAGACACTTTACAACTATAATAGCAAAAAGCGAGCCGACCGCGCACTGCCAAAGCGGAATGTTTGCGGGGAGATTAAGCGCAAGCAAAAGTCCCGTTACTGCGGCGGAAAGGTCGCCTATTGTTTGATCTTTTTTCGTAATGAGGTTAAATATGGCTTCAAAGCCGACACAGCATATTACGCAAAGCGCAACAACCCAAAGTGCCGGCAAACCGAAGCTGAGCACGCCTACAACGGTTGTGGGCAAAAGTGCGATAATCACGTCGCGCATAATTCCCGCTGTGGATCTGCCGCTGTGAATATGGGGAGCGGCCATTACCTTCGTAAGATTATTCACGATCTGCCCTCCTGTTTCTTCTTTTCTTTAAGTAACTGCTTGGAAAGTCTGTTTATCTGTGCAAGCGGACGGTTTGAAGGGCAGACAAAGCTGCAGCAGCCGCATTCCATACAGGTGTTTACAGACAATTCCTCGAGTGCCTCCGTGTCTTTCTTCTCATACGCCTCGGCAATATTTGCGGGGGCGAGTCCGAAGGGACAGGTGTTGACACAAGCTCCGCATCTGATGCAGGCTGTGGTCTTGGGAAGCCACGCTTCCTTGGCTGTAAGAGCCAAAACGGCGTTTGAGTTTGCAAGCAGAGGGACGTCCGCGCTCGGCACGGTCACGCCCATCATAGGTCCACCGTAAATTATCTTGGCAGGGTCTACGGTAAGTCCCCCACAGAATTCAAACAGGTCGTGAAGCGAGGTGCCGATAGGAGCCTCGACGTTCTCGGGCTTTGCTACCGCACCGCCCTCGACTGTTACGCATTTTTTGACAAGCGGCATACCCGTTTTCAAGTATTCACCGATAGCGGCAAGCGTCGTACAGTTGATGACAACACATCCGACGTCGATGGGAAGCTTGCCCGTGGGTATCTTTCTTTTCGTAGTATGATATACCAGCACCTTTTCTCCGCCCTGCGGATAAAGGTTCGGGAGAACTTTTACATCTATCGAAAGCTCGCCGCCAACCGTCCCTGCCATTTCGCGCATTGATGCGGTTGCCCATCTGTTATTCTTTTCAATGCCGATTATCACGTTCTTGATACCGAGCACGCGGTAAAGCTCTGTGAGAGCGTATCTCATATCCTCTGCTCTTGTCAGCATAGTCACCGTGTCGCTCGTAATATACGGCTCACATTCCGCGCCGTTTATTATAAGATATTCAAGGTGACCTGGGTCAACGTCAAGCTTGACGTGAGTCGGGAAGCCCGCGCCGCCGAGTCCTATAATTCCGCTTTCCCTGAGCGCAGAGATCAGCTCCTCGCGGGTGTTGACCGTGGGGGGGGCGATCTCGGAGTCGGGAGTCATCTCTCCGTCGGATTCAATAACGACTGCCGGAGTCACCGAGCCGTCAGCGCAAAGATAGTCTGTAATTTTGGTAACCTTACCCGAAACGCTCGAGTGAACGGTTGCCGATATTCTGCCGTCAGCCTCACCTATCTTAGTGCCGACGCAGACGGTATCGCCGACCTTGACAGTCGGGATCGCGGGACGTCCGATATGCATAGACATCGGTATGGTTACGACCTTGGGCGCTATCATTGATACCGTTGGTTGTTTTATCGTCTGTTTTCTGTGAGGGGTACGAACACCCGTGAGAAAAAAAGCCATTTCCTGATACCTTTCTTCAATAATAATTAACACCGTAAAAATTATACCTTAGAGATCGAATATTGTCAAGTGCAAATACTATGAATATAAGGCATTTTCTCCCCTGAGGCGAAAGTTATTTTTTTAACAATTTTTTCCTTTTTTCAATCAAAAAAACGCACCCGTGGGTGCCTGCCATAGAGCAGTATACTCTAACTGACAGGAAAAGGACAGAGAGTGTTTTGCATTCTCTGTCCTCTTTTCTTGACAAGCACTGCATTTGTGGACACAAATGCCATATCAAATTGGAAGTGATATGCTGACCATGTCAGCGTGATATTTTTGCTTCGCAAAAGTGATATTGCTCCCGATGGTCGCAGTGATATTATATTCGCCTCTCAAGCTTGCGCAGCGAATACCACTCGGCGATAGCCGAATACCACTGCGAAGCAATAGAACTCGCCGCAGGCGAATATAACTGTGGCACCTGCTCTATCGCAGGTGCCACAAGGTGCGTTTTCTCTTTATTTGGTTTTATCCGATAGCGCTTCGTATATTTCATAGAGATCTTGAGTGCGGTTTGTTCCGAGAACTATAATCTCTTTTTCAACCGTCAGCACGATGCAGGGCTTATCTCCCGTATAGGTGAATCTCGTGTAGGTGCCGAACTCGTCGTTTTGGAAGCTGCCGAGCAGAAGCCTTGCCGAGCCGAAGCCGTATAATCTTGTACCGTCAACGCCATCCTCACGGTATTCGACCGAGTCGATGTCGACGTAGCTTATGCTGACGTCATTCCAAAAGCTTGCTTCAACCGTAACGGCGCTCTCACCGAGAGTCAGTTCAATATCTCCCGTAAACATAAGAAAACAAACGAGCACGGCGACAACTGCCGAAATAATAACGGCTACAACGGTTGCCGTCTTTGAATGCTTAAACATCGACGCAAGCTGCGCGTCGGCATCCTCCTTTGTAAGCTCGCCGTTTTCAAGCTGCTTTTTGTAAAACCTGTATGAGTATACCGTGGGAAGCACTACGCATAAAAGTATTAAAGCGATCGCGAATATGGGAAAGCTCTTTTCGGGAAGAAATATTCCGAGAAGACACAGAACACCCATTGCAACGTACACCTTGCCGCCAAAACGGTGGGTCGCATTCCAGTTTTCGTCACTTGAGTAAGTCCACTTTATCTTTATACCCGCAGTCTTGTTGCGTGTGGTTTTCGGCAAATAGTTACCGATGACTATAAACATCACCGCAAGCAGCACGAAAACCGACGAATAGATATTAGCCGTATATCCGAGCGCAATGGCAGTAACCATACCGCAGGTGAAAAGCGACATTACGGGCATGATCCAGAACATTATTCCCGTAACCTTTGCGCTCTGCTCGTTGTTTTTATCAATTGCAGCAGTAACACCTATGCACAGCCAGTGTATTGCGAGAAGTATAAACGGCATCATAACAAAGAAGGTCATAGGTGCCATAAATCCGTCGGGCGTTCCGTGAAGATCAAAATGCACCGCTATCCTCTCGGGAAGTATTTTGTCGGCAAAAAGTCCGAACAGTACGGGAAGCAGGGTTATCAACGAGGAAATTATAAGCTTCCATTTGTATTTCTTAATCATTGTTACAATCTCCCTTCAGATCTGCTATCCATAGCATTATTTCCTCGAGCACCGAGGCGTTAAGCTCGTAATAAATAAATTTGCCCTCACGTCTGTCGCGGATAAGGTCGGCGTCCTTCAAGACCGACAGGTGTCTTGAAATTGCCGCGCCAGTTACGTCAAAGCGCTCGACTATATCCCCCGCAGACATTCTTCCCTCTTTCAAAAGGTTGAGAATTTCTCTGCGTATGGGGTCGGAGAGGGCTTTCATAGTGTTTTGAAGTCCCATTGTCTTTTTCCTTTCATTTAACATTTAACTTAACTGTTAAATGTATTGTACCACAGTTTTTTGCCATTGTCAAGGGGAGACAGAAAAATTTTTCGGGCAAATTCCGTCCCTGTTGAAAATCTGCTTGATTTGTGGTAAAATGTAGCCAGTACTCAGGGGAGAATTATAATGAAAAAATATTTTGATCTTTTCTTCACGATGCTAAAGGTCGGGCTTTTCACGTTCGGCGGCGGTTACGCCATGATTGCGCTTCTTGAAAACGAATTCGTATCAAAGCGTGACTGGCTTGATCGGGACGAGTTTCTTGATATGACCGCTATCGCCGAGTCAACTCCCGGCCCCATCGCAATTAACGCCGCGACCTATATCGGCTACAAGCTTTACGGCTTTGGGGGCGCACTCGGGGCAACCGTCGCAATATGTATTCCCTCATTCGTTATTATATACCTGATATCCCTGTTTTTTGACGCGTTTCTTTCACTCACTCTCGTGGCATACGCATTCAAAGGGATCAAGGCTTGCGTTATATACCTTATTCTGTCGGCAGGCTTCAGGATGCTCGCTCAGATAAAGAAAACGCCCTTTAACGTCATAGCAGTTTTTGCCGTAACGGCTTCTATGATAGTCTTTTCACGTCTCTCGGTCAGCTTCTCATCGGTATTCTACGTTCTGATATTCGGCTGTGCGGGAGTCGCCGTCTACCTCTGCAGAAGATTCTGCGATAGCAAGGAGGCGAAAAAATGATCTGTCTCGAGCTGTTTTTAAGCTTTTTTAAAATCGGCGCGGTCTCCTTTGGCGGCGGCTATGCTATGATATCGTTCATACGCGAGACCGCACTTGCACACGGGTGGCTTGACGAAGCGGCGCTTCTTGACATGATAGCGGTCGCAGAATCAACGCCCGGTCCTATCGCGGTCAATATGGCGACGTTTGTCGGCTCGTCACAGGCGGGCATTCTCGGCGCGCTCACGGCGACGCTCGGTGTTGTTCTTCCCTCGTTTACCGTCATACTCGTGATATCGGCACTGATACGCAATCTGCTTAAATACGAGGGCGTGCAGGCTTTTCTCGGCGGAGTACGTCCCTCTGTTGTCGGTCTGATACTCGGAACTGCCGCGCTTTTGTTCTCAAGCACGGTCCTTGGTGTCAGCAAGCTCGGTGACGCCGTCTCGGTCGACCTCAGAGGCTTGATCATATTCGCACTTTTATGGGTAGTTGCGCTCATATACAAGCACTTTGCAAAAAAGAAGCCCTCACCTATCGCAATGATACTCTTATCCGCAATTCTTGGAATGCTCTTGTATTCAATTTAAGAAAAAACACCTGCTTCATTGTTGTGCTCCATTTTGTACGGACAGCACAAAAAAGCACCCAATGGTAGAATTAAAGAACTACCATAGGAGGTGCTTTTTGTCATTGTCCGTTTTTAATGGACTTGTTCTGTCGGACACAGCTTTTTTACACCCCCGAAACAGAATTTCGATGCAATAAATCGTCTTCAAAGCTATTGCAATAATTTCTAAATTATGTTATAATACTATGAATTATTTTATTTTTTCAAACGAGGTTTTTGAAATGAAGGATAAATTAGACGCGCTGCTCCGAGACGGAGCCGCAAAGATCGAAGCCGCGCAGACCGAAGCCGAGCTTCAGGAAATAAAAGGTGCCTTGCTCGGAAAGCAGGGCGCCGTAACCGAGCTTCTCAAGGAGATTCCCAAGCTCGACGTTTCACTCAGACCCGAAATGGGTAAGGCTGTCAACAACGTCAAGAATCTTCTTGCAGAGCAGATCGAGGGCAGACGCGAGGAGCTTAAGCTCAAGGCGTCCGAGATCTCTCCCGACTTTGACTGCACTCTCCCCGGCATTGAGCCGCAGATCGGCGGTCTCCATCCCATCACCCAGATGTGCTATGACTTAAACGACGCATTTCGCTCAATGGGCTTTGAAATTTATCAGGGCCCCGAAATAACCAGCGAATACTACGCGTTTGACAATCTTAACTTCCCTCCCAATCACCCTGCAAGAGAAAGCATGGACACCTATTGGCTCGAGGGACACGATTCGGGCGAGGCAAACGAAAAGCTTTGTCTTCGTCCTCACCTCACGGGTGGCAGCGTCCGCTATATGCAAACTCACAAGCCTCCTTACCGCTTCGTTTACCCCGGAAGAGTTTACAGAAACGAAACCACCGACGCCCGTCACGAGCGCGCCTTCTTCCAGTATGAAGCGCTTATCGTTGACAAGGATCTGACGTACACCTCGGGTAAGGTCATGATAAAGAGCATTCTCTCGAAGGTGTTCGGGCAGGACGTTCCCGTGCGTATGAGAGCAGGCTTCTTCCCCTTCGTTGAGCCCGGCTTTGAAATAGATATGGGTTGTCTTGTGTGCGGCGGCAAGGGCTGCAGCGTGTGCAAGCACGTAGGCTGGATAGAGATCATGCCCGGCGGTACTCCTCACCCCAACGTACTCCGTGCGGCAGGCGTTGACCCCGACGAGTACACAGGCTTCTACGTTAACATCGGTCTTGACAGACTCGTTATGATGCGCTACGGCGTTGATGACGTGCGTATGTTCCACGGAACAGACCTCAGATTCTTAAAGCAGTTCCATTGAGGAGGCACAGACAATGAAATTATCTCTTAACTGGATCAAGGATTACGTTAAAATTCCCGACGATATGGATATGTCAAGACTTGCCTTTGACCTCACGATGTCTACGGTTGAGGTTGAGGGAGTTCACGACCTCGGCAAGCAGTTTGACAAGATAGTTGTCGGTATAATAAATGAAGTTTTACCCCATCCGAATGCGGACAAGCTCCGCATCTGTAAGGTCGATATCGGAGACGGTGAGATCAAGGATATCGTTTGCGGAGGAAGCAATTTAGACGCAGGTATGAAGGTTGTCGTTGCCTGCCCCGGCGCTATGGTGCGCTGGCATGGCGAAGGCGAGCCTGTGGAGATCAAAAATGCCAAGCTCCGTGGTGTTCCCAGCTTTGGTATGATCTGCGCCGCTGTGGAAGTCGGTCTTGCCGACCTGTTCCCCACAGAGGATGATCACGCTATTATGGACATGTCCGCTTTCGACGCGCCGGCAGGTACGCCTTTGGCCACAGCTTTGGACCTGGACGATATCATTTTGGAGATCGATAACAAGTCCATGACCAACCGCCCGGACCTGTGGGGTCACTACGGCATCGCAAGAGAGCTGGCAGCGCTGTTTGATCTGCCTTTGAAGCCTTTCAAGAAGTTCGTTCCCACCAACTATCTGACCTATGATGTGCGGGTCTTAGACGAAGAGCGCTGCCCCCGTTACACCGGCACCCGGATCGAGGGTCTGGAAGTCAAACCTGCGCCCTTTAAAATGCAGACCCGTCTTTGGAAGGTCGGCCTGCGGCCCATTAACGCTTTGGTGGATATCACCAACTATGTTATGCTGG
>JAZSOD010000050.1:0-8021 GCA_045536775.1 Eubacteriales bacterium
CCCTTTGTGCCGTTTCGCGGAAGGGTATCCGTAGGGGAACCCAATCGGAAGGGTTCCCCTCGGCGGTTCTTTTCGTCCTTTTCTGTCCGCACAGAAAAGGACAAAACAACGCGAATTTCAAACCAAACAAAATCAGGTCATACTCATTTCGAGGCGGGAGGCTGATAGCCTCCCCTACAAAATAAATTCCAATCCTCATTGCGAACGGGCGATTCGTGAATCGCCCCTACAAAATAAATTCCAAAACACCACACCTCCAACCCACAAAAATCCCATAAACTTGAATAATCCCCCACTTTTCCGTCCATAATACTTATAAACCGCGCACCCGCACGGTAATAAACAAATTCAGAGGACGCGTTTTGATGGCGGCAAACGCCGGCAAAACGGCATAGTTTTCGGAAAGGTGAAAACAAAATGCTTGACAGAATAGCACTTATTCTCGTTATTATCGGAGCTCTCAACTGGGGCAGCATCGGTCTGTTCGGCTTCGACCTCGTTGCCTGGATCGGCGGAGGTCAGGCGGCACTTATCAGCCGTATCATCTACACGGTAGTCGGTCTTTGCGGCATCTGGTGCATCTCTCTTCTCTTCAGAGAAAGAAACGAGATCATCTCACGCGACTGATAAAGTTACGACCTCAGAAAAGAAGCTCTGTGAACCGCGGAGCTTCTTTTTTTAATTATATATATAGAAAATTTCAAAAAAACTGTTGACAACAAGCCAAATGTGTGTTATACTGACTCTACCTCTGTCGAGGGTTCTTTTTTTGTGCCCGAAAACGCGTATCGGTAACACCGTTTCGGCACGAAGACTTGTCAGAGGGAGGTAACATCAATAGGCAAAGCCGCACGCTCTGCCTAAATTTATCGGGAGGTGCCGAAAATATGAGAGTTAAGATCACTTTAGCGTGCAGTGAGTGCAAACAGAGAAATTACGACACGAAAAAGAACAAGAAAAATGATCCTGACAGACTTGAAATGAACAAGTTCTGCAGACATTGCCGTAAGCACACTCTGCACAAAGAAACAAAGTAAGCGGGAGGTCAGAAAAATGGCTGCAACAAAATCAAACAAGCCCGCAAAGACTCCTTTTACACAAAAGGTTGCAAAGTTTTTCCGTGAATACAAGAGTGAAATGAAGAAGATCTCCTGGTCAAGCGGAAAGCAGACGATAAACAACACATGGGTAGTGCTCGTATGCGCTGTCATTATCGCTGTTGTTGTCGGCGTTGTTGACTTCGGTGTAAATCAGGGTCTCGTAGCGCTCGGAAGCCTTATAGGCTGAGCAAAACAGTACGGATATGCTGAAAAAGGTGGATTAAATGGCATTTATTGACGAATTCTACGAACAGAGTAACGAAGCTAAATGGTACGTTGCTCACACATATTCCGGATACGAAAACAAGGTTAAGACTAACCTTGAAAAGATCGTGGAAAATCGCGGTATCAGCGACAGGATCGTTGATATCAGAGTTCCTGTTGAGATCGTTATCGAAAAGGATGGCGACAAGGAAAAGCAGGTTGAGAACAAGATTTTCCCGAGTTACGTGCTGATCAAGATGATCATGTCGGACGAAACCTGGCATATCGTCAGAAACATCAGCGGTGTTACCGGCTTTGTTGGACCCGGATCCAAGCCCGTTCCCCTGTCTGAGGCAGAGGTTGCGGCTCTCGGCGTTGAAGAAAACACGCCCAAGCTCGCAGTAAGCTTCAAGGTGGGCGATACCGTTACTATTATTGACGGTGCGTTCCAGGGTAACAGCGGAAAGGTTCAGGACATTTCGCCTGATCTTGAAAAGGTTACGGTTCTGGTCAATATGTTCGGACGCGAAACTCCGTTCGAGCTCGACACTAAGAGCGTTAAGCTCGCAAATTAAACTTTCCGTCTTTTATATAAAGGCGACAAGTGGGAGGGAGTAAAATTCTTTAATGCTCCCGATTAAGTACCACATGGAGGTGTATTAAAATGGCAAAGAAAATTATGGGCTACATCAAGCTTCAGCTGCCCGCAGGAAAGGCAACTCCCGCTCCCCCGGTAGGTCCGGCTCTCGGTGCGTACGGCGTTGCTATCCCTAACTTCACTAAGGAATTCAACGAAAGAACAAAGAACGACATGGGTCTTATCATCCCTGTTGTTATCACAGTTTACGCTGACCGTTCCTTCACATTCATCACTAAGACTCCCCCTGCTCCCGTGCTTATCAAGAAGGCTTGCGGCATCGAGACCGCTTCCGCAACCCCCAACAAGACTAAGGTTGCTAAGATAACACGCGAACAGCTCAAGCAGATCGCTACAACTAAGATGGCAGACCTCAACGCAGGAAGCATCGATACCGCTATCAGCATGATCGCAGGTACCGCACGCAGCATGGGCGTTGAAGTTGTTGACTGAGAAGGAGGCATAGTATAATGGGTAAGAAATATCAGGACAGCATTAAGCTTATAGAAAAAGCTAAGCTTTACGATCCGGCAGAAGCACTTGCTCTCGTTTGCCAGACTTCAAAGGCTAAGTTCGATGAAACCATCGAAATCCACGTAAGACTCGGCGTTGACTCCCGTCACGCTGACCAGCAGGTAAGAGGTGCGGTAGTTCTTCCTAACGGTACAGGTAAGACCGTAAGAACTCTCGTATTCGCAAGAGGCGATCTCGCTAAGGCTGCTGAGGAAGCAGGCGCTGACTACGTTGGTGCTGAAGAGTACGTTCAGAAGATCCAGACAGAAAACTGGTTTGAATTCGACGTTATTATTGCAACTCCCGACATGATGGGCGTTATCGGACGTCTCGGTAAGGTGCTCGGTCCTAAGGGACTTATGCCTAACCCGAAGGCAGGTACGGTAACAATGGACGTTGCAAGAGCAGTTACCGAAGCTAAGGCAGGTAAGATCGAGTACCGTCTTGATAAGACAAACATCATCCACTGCCCCATCGGTAAGGCATCCTTCGGTGCAGAAAAGCTTGCTGAAAACTTTGACACTCTCGTAGGCGCAATCATCAAGGCTAAGCCTGCGGCTGCTAAGGGTCAGTACATTAAGAGCTGCGTTATCGCATCCACAATGGGCCCCGGCATCAAGATAAACTACGCTAAGCTTGGCTAATTAAAAGTTACCTTATAAAAAAGGAAGCGGAAAATCCGCTTCCTTTTTTTGTGCCGACAAGGGTCGGCTCCCAGATAGCGCGTGAGGTTTTGTGAGAAATGAAATTTCTACCCGTACTCTGACATTGGTGGAAATTTGAACGGCAGGAGCAAGCCCCCCTACGGTAAAAATTCCAAATCTCTTGTAGGGGACGACGGTCTACTGCGGTTCGGTCACGCCTCGGCTCTGATATGTTCTCGGCATATCATTCACTCCCTCGGCGCCGCTTCACTACCTCGGCGTCCCGTAAAAACAAACAATTTTATTTACACAAAAAATAATGTTTAATAGCCTTCTCCAGTGGGAGAAGGTGTCACGAGCATCGCGAGTGACGGATGAGGTGTCATCAAATTTATACAACTCCTCATCCACCGCTATCGCGGTCCCCCTTGTCTCGTTGCGACTCGGTCACACCTCGGCTCTGATATGCCACCGGCATATCATTCACTACCTCGGTGCCGCTTCGCTACCCTCAGGAGAAGGCTTTCGGGAGGGGAAACCCCTCCCCTACGGTGCAAACTTCAAATCTCTTGTAGGGGCGCGGGGACGCCCCCGCGGGCAATCAGCGCGTGAGGATTTGAGGTAATTGAGGTATCAACCCATACCGCCAACATTGGAAGAAATTTAGACTACGATGCGGACTTCAAATCTTTTGTAGGGGCGACCATCGGTCGTCCGCAAGAACGAACCGTTTACGCTTCCCCGCCAAACAAAAAAGAAAGCTATTACTAAAACAGCTTTCTCATATAATTATAAAAAAACAAGATCAGTCCTCAATATCCGTAAGATTTGAAACAGTAGTACCAAGCACCTCTGCTATCTTAAACAAGGTCTTCAGCGACGGACAAAAATATAGTCCGGGCGCTTCAAGCTGCGAAATATAACCCGCAGATAACTCTATTGCCTCGGCAAGCTCCTCTTGAGTCATGCCGGCAAGCTTTCTGTAATATGCAATTTTCAAGCCTATCTTAACCAAATTCATTTTATACTGACTTTCAAGCATATACAAACACCACCTTTTATATCTTAATGTTATTATATCCTATTTACAAATTAATTAATATGTGGTATAATCGCATTAAGTCTATATCTAATATAGTATTACAAAGAAGGTGGTTAATAAATATATGACTGTATATTTTGATTCCTTTTGCAAATGCACAATTCCCGATGTACACAAATTATTACCCGAAAATACTTCTGTAGTGCTTACAAGTAATAAATTCGGTATATGCGCTCAGATAGAAAAATATTGTATGGAAAAAAATATACCTATAATGATTATCAAGCCCTATAATGAAGAAAATGGCATAGATCTGATATTACACGTAAATTTTATAGCTACGGTATCAAAAGAACTATTTTTAATTGGAGATGAAAACTCAACTGATACCGACTCTATTTAACAGAGGCAAAGGTCAAGAAAAAGACGGCACATCTAATTTATAATTATTAAATCGTATTTGTTATTAAACTCTATTTAATAATTCAACACTTCCCTGCCCTTCGACATAAATTGCGTAAATATTCGTATATTATCTGGTAAAATCACCTCGAAAACTATAAAAGAGGTGATTTTTTTGTTAGAAAAAATAAAACACAGGATATTCCCTGCAAAAAAACAGACAAAAGAAAGCGAAGGTTATCTGAGGCAAATAGACATAGACAAGCTTGAGCCAATAATGGTACGTCGGGAGTTCTCTGAAAAAGATATAATAAAGCTTGCTAACAGTATTTGCAAAAGCGGAGTACTCTTCCCTATTCCGGTATATACTGACGGCAAAGTGTATAAATACATAAGCGGAAGCCGCAGAATTGCCGCTTGTATGCTTCTCGGCAGAAAAAACATTATATGCCACGTTTACACAAGCACAGAAACTCGCGACAAGCTTCTGATAGCTTCAATAATGCACGAAAAAACTCCAAATCCATTTGATATATACAGTTTGATCTGCTATTTTCAAGATAATCAGCTTTTGTCTTTCGGTGAGATAGCAGAAAAACTTGGAATAACACCTTCAAGAATCTCAGAGCTTGTGAAGCTTGAGTGTTTCAGTTTTGAAGAACGCAGAATAATTAATCAAATAAATCTTACAGAAGACGCAATAATCGAGCTTGCAAAACTAAGCGATCCCGACGTGCGAAACTCCGTAATAATGCGCTTGTACGAAGAAAACGCAGGAAAAAGCACCAGAATACGCAAAATTGTCCGTCAAATCCGTTCTGAACGGATCGCGGAACACGCAAACGGTACGGAAATCATAGACAACTCCTTTGGCAAGCTTTTGGAAATGTTAAAGAGCGTCGGGAAACGCGCGACTCTAAGAAAACAGGAAACCGTAAGCACAACAAGCTATACGATCACGGTGACAAAACCCGAGCCGCGCAAATTTGCAAATAATGTTTCACGTGAAACATCAAAGCACAAGTATAATAGACGTTTCACGTGAAACATTTGCGAAGTTGGCAAGTCTAATCGGAGTCGGATTAATCAAAAGTTGTTTCACGTGAAACATTACGGGCAAACCAATCGAAAATAGCAGCAAAGCGCGTTTCGGTCAAAAGACAGGAAAATTCCTCAAATTCACCCGAAATTTAACAAGCTTTCATTATTTGTTCTTGACATAGAAAGGTCTCGGTGCTATAATATATGGGTAAACAACTATAAGGAGTCGGCTATGACCAATATTATAGCATTTTCAAACCAAAAAGGCGGCGTAGGGAAGACTACTTCTGCGGTCAATACCGCCGCTGCTCTTGGTAATTTAGGCAAAAAAGTCCTGCTCGTTGATTGTGATCCGCAGGGAAACGCAACAAGCGGCGTAGGTATCAGCAAGAAAAACATTGTGAACTCGGTTTATGACGTTATTATAGGCAGATGCGCAGCAAAAGACGCGATAATTGATACACCGTTTAAGAATTTGTCAGTTATCCCGTCGCATATTTCGCTCGCAGGCGCTGAATTCGAGCTTGTTGAGGAGTCGGGACGTGAATCGAAGCTTAGAGATGCGCTTAAACCCGTTATCGACAGCTACGATTACGTTATAATCGACTGTCCGCCGTCACTTGGGCTTCTTTCCATCAACGCTCTTGCCGCAAGCACAGGCGTAATTATCCCGATGCAATGCGAATATTACGCGCTCGAGGGCTTGTCCCAGCTTTTACTTACCATCAAGCAGGTCAAGAAGCTATACAACCCGACACTCGACATAACCGGCATAATGATAACTATGTATAACGGCAGACTCAATCTGACGGTGCAGGTTATGGACGAGCTTAAGAAATACTACGCAGACAAGCTCTTCAAGACCACAATAGTCAGAAACGTAAAGCTTTCCGAAGCTCCAAGCTACGGCGAGCCGATACTGTATTATGACAAGTATTCAAAGGGCTGCGCGGCATATAACGATATTGCCAAGGAAATTATCGAGAGAGTAGGCTAATCCTCAAAATTTGCCTGTTTTCAGGCAAAAAGAGAGTACATATAACCTGATTTGGAATACAAGGAGGCAACTATGGCAAAGAAATCGGGCCTCGGACGCGGTATGGACTCCATATTCGTCGACAACGAGGTAGAAACCGAGGGCGGCTCATCGGGCACAACTATGCTTCGCATTGCGAAGATAGAGCCCAATCCCGACCAGCCCAGACGTGAATTTGACACCGAATCCCTGTCCGAGCTTGCAGAATCCATTGCAACAAGCGGACTTATTCAGCCCGTAGCCGTAAGACCGTCAAGAGATGGGTTTTACACCATAATCGCGGGAGAAAGGCGCTGGAGAGCGTCAAAAATGGCGGGTCTTACGGAAATACCCGTTATTATAATGGAGGTTGACGACAGAAAAGCGGCAGAGCTTGCGCTGATCGAAAACGTCCAGAGAAAAGACCTTAACCCCATTGAAGAAGCGCTTGGCTACAAGTCGCTGATAAACGAATATGATCTGACACAAAGCGACCTCGCGTCGAGAGTAGGGAAGAGCAGAGTCACTATCACGAATGCGCTCCGTCTGCTTGAGCTACCCGACGAGGTATTGCAGATGGTATCCTCAGGACAGATATCCACGGGCCACGCAAGAGCGATACTCGGACTCAAGAACTCCGACATGATGCTCACCCTTGCACTTGCCGCACGCGACAACGATCTTTCGGTGCGTGCCGTCGAGGAAAAGGTCAGAAAACTTAACACTCACAAAGAAACTGTTATACTAACTCCCGATCCCGAAAAGATACAGAAAGACGAATACTTCAAGGTGCTCGAGAGCAAGGCAACAGAACGCATCGGAAGCAAGGTCAAGATCAAGAGAAACACCAAGAACAAGCAGATCGTTATCGACTACGAAAACCACGATGAGCTTGAGGACATTCTGAAAAGACTCTGCGGCGCAGATATTTTCAAGGAAATAGACTAAAAATTCACACCGCAAACGCGGAATAACGGAGAAAAAATTATGTTAGACATCAAATTTATTAAAGAAAACAAAGAATTCGTAAAGGAACGTCTCCTCTCGAGAGGCAAGGATTACAGCGAAGAGATCGAGAAGCTTATGACTCTCGACGAAAAAAGACGCGCGCTTATTGCAGACACAGAGGCTGAAAAGGCACGTCAGAACTCAGTTTCCAAGCAGATCCCTCTTCTTAAGAAGGAGGGCAAGGACACGAGCGCAATATTCGCCGAAATGAAGGAGCTTTCCGACAAGATCAAGGAAAACGACAGTAAGATTTCGACAATAGATGCAGAAATCGAAAGCATCATCCTCTGCATCCCGAACCTCCCCGATATATCGGTTCCAAAGGGTGTTGACGACTCCGAAAACGTAGAGGTCCGCAGATGGGGCGAGATCCCCACCTTCGACTTTGAGCCAAAGGCTCACTGGGACATCGGCG
>JAZSOD010000088.1:0-10548 GCA_045536775.1 Eubacteriales bacterium
CGTAACACCACTATTCCCGTAAAGAAGAGCCAGGTATACTCCACCGCCGCTGACGGTCAGACCTCTGTTGAGATCCACGTGCTTCAGGGTGAGCGTGAGATGGCCGCAGGAAACACCACTCTCGGCCGCTTCGTGCTTGACGGTATTCCCGCAGCTCCCCGTGGAGTTCCTCAGATCGAGGTAACCTTCGACATCGACGCTAACGGTATCGTTAACGTAACCGCGCAGGATAAGGGTACGGGCAAGGAGCAGCATATCACAATTACAAGCAGCACCAATATGTCCAAGGAGGACATCGACAAGGCAGTTAAGGATGCCGAGAAGTTTGCCGAGGAGGACAAGAAGCAGAAGGAGGCCGTTGAAACCAAGAATATGGCAGATAACCTTATCTTCCAGTCTGAAAAGGCACTTGGCGAAATGGGTGACAAGGTAAGCGAAGCAGACAAGGCTGACGTTAAGGCGACTATCGAAAAGCTCCGTGAAACACTCAAGGGCGACAACATCGAAGCTATCAAGGCTGATACAGAAGCACTTCAGCAGAAGTTCTATAAGCTCTCCGAGGAGCTTTACAAGCAGGCAGGCGGCGCACAGGGCGGTGCAGGCTTCGATCCGAACGCAGGTGCGGGAGCATCCGGTGACGGAACTTACTACGACGCTGATTTTGAAGACAAGAGCGGCGACGCTAAGTAATAGCTTTTAACAAAGGAATAGGGCGGCGCGGCATAAGCCGTGCTGCTTTGTTCGTTTAAGATTGACTTAAAGTTTACAATTTATTATACAATTCACCGAACGCTTAATGTATAATAAACAGGCTTTTTACGGCAGTTTGATTTTCAGAAAGGTAGAGTCCAAGAATGGCAGAAAAACGGGATTATTACGAGGTCCTCGGTCTTAGCAAGGGCGCGGACGAGGCTTCAATAAAAAAAGCGTACAAGACGCTTGCAAAAAAATATCATCCCGACTTGAATCCGAACAATCCCGAGGCAGAGGAGAAGTTCAAGGAGATAAACGAGGCTTACGGGGTGCTCTCTGACCCCGACAAGAAAACTAAATACGATCAGTACGGTCACGCGGCGTTTGATCCGTCGTCGGGCTTTGGAGGCGGTGGCTTCGGAGGCTTTGGCGGCTTTGGTGACGATTTTGACATTTCCGATATTTTCTCAAGCATATTCGGTATGGGAAACTCGGGCTCTTCGCGCCGCCGCGGTCCCATCAGAGGCGACGATATACTGCAGAGAGTGATAATCTCCTTCGAGGAGGCGGCATTCGGATGTAAGAAAGAGGTTGAGTTCAACCGAATCGAAGAATGCCCCGACTGCTCGGCAACGGGTGCGAAGAAGGGAACAGCTCCCGAGACCTGTACCGCCTGCGGCGGCTCGGGTCAGGTAAGAAGGACTCAGAGAACTTCTCTCGGAATGGTGCAGACCACGGATACGTGCGATGCTTGCCGCGGACGCGGAAAGGTCATAAAGGACCCCTGCACGAATTGCCGCGGTACAGGCTATATAAGGCTCAGAAAGAAGCTTGACGTTTCAATCCCCGCCGGAATTGACGACGGTCAGCGCGTGGCACTGCGCTCGCAGGGCGACGTTGGCAGACTCGGCGGACAGTCGGGCGACCTTATAATCACCGTAGGTGTCAGACCTCACCACGTGTTTGAGCGAGAGGGCTACGATATATTCTGTAACATCCCCATAACCTTTACGCAGGCGGCTCTCGGTGCAGAGATAACCGTTCCGACGCTTGAGGGGAATATGACGTATAAGATCCCCGAGGGTACGCAGACGGGAACTGAGTTTACTGTAAAGGGTAAGGGTATAAACAGACTTGAATACAAGGGTACGGGCGACCTTTACTTTACCGTAACGGTACAGACACCCACCAAACTCACAGACGAGCAAAAGGAGCTTCTGAAGTCTCTTGATTCAACTCTCAATACCGAAAACGCCTCAAAGGAGGGCTTCTTTAAGAAGTTCAAGGGTAAAAGATAATGGAATGGACACAGCTCAAGGTCACGGTTGATATTGACAGACTTGATGATACCGCGGCGGTAATGGGAATGCTCGACAACGGTCTGATGATAGAGGACTACAGCGATATTGAGATAAACCTCAAGACGGTTTACGGCGATCTTATAGACGAAAGCATACTTAATGCAGACAAGACTCGCGCGTCGGTATCCATCTACGTTCCCGAGGAAAAGAACTACAATGATTATATCGCTTTTCTGAGAGAAAGATTCGCCACCCTCAAGATAGATGCGAAGATCGAGCTTATCGGTCTTAAGGAAGAGGAGTGGTCGACGGCGTGGAAGAAATACTACAAGCCGATAAAGGTCAGCGACAGACTCACCATAGTTCCCATGTGGGAGGAATATGCCGCAGATGAGGGCGAGACCATTGTCAGAATGGATCCCGGAATGGCATTCGGCACGGGAACGCATGAGACTACGAGACTCGTTGCAGGACTTATTGAAAAGTATATGAATACGGGCGATAAGGTGCTCGACGTCGGAACGGGTAGCGGAATTCTCTCGATATGCGCGGCGAAGCTCGGCGCGTCTCTTTGCAGAGCTTACGATATCGACCCCGTTGCCGTAAGAATAGCGGTTGAAAACTGCGAAAAGAACGGCTGTGACGATATAATCGAGTGCGGAGTTTCGGACCTTCTCAAGCAGGTGGATATTCCGTCCGACAAATTCGATTTTGCGGTTGCGAACATAGTTGCTGACATAATTATAAGGCTTTCTCCCGATATAGGTCCTTGCCTGAAGCACGGTGCCTTCTACATTACCTCGGGTATAATAGAGGAAAGAGAAGACGACGTTGTTTCGGCTATGGAGGAAAAGGGCTTTGAGAGAGTCGAGACCGTCCGCGAAAACGGATGGTGTGCCATTGTGTTCAAGAACAAATAAATAACGCTTATCACTTTGCCGCCCGCGTGGACATAAAAACACGCGGGCGGTAAAACTTTTTGTGAAATATGTCGAAAAAAATTGACAAAATGTAGTTTATATAGTATAATGTTTGGGTAATGAGTGAAATTCTGAAGTGAGGTTATGCAGATTGCCGCGTTTTTTTGTGCCAAGTGATAATATAACGGGCGATCGTATCCGCATAACGGGAAGCGATGCAGCTCATATTTCTCGTTCGCTCAGAATGTCGGTGGGCGAGGTTGTTACCGTGTGCGATATGAAATGCACCGAGCACGAGTGCGTTATAGACGACTTTGAAAACGGTGACGTTTTGCTGAAGGTGGTGTCGTCTGCCGCAGGCAGAACCGAGACTCCGTACAGAGCTACTCTTTACCAGGCGCTCCCGAAGGGAGACAAAATGGAGACCATAATACAGAAGTCTGTCGAAACGGGAGTTTATGAGATAGTCCCCTTCATAAGCGAGAGATGTATATCGAGACCCGACGGCAAGGCGAAGCGCTCAAAGGCAGAAAGATGGAACAAGATCTCGCTTGAGGCAGCAAAGCAATGCGGACGGGGAATCGTGCCCGAGGTCAGGGATATACTCGCGTATGGTGAAATGCTCGAGGCGGCGGCGGGTGCCGATGCTGCTATCCTTTTTTACGAGGGTGACGGAGTCGTGCCGCTTAATCGTATACTCGACGGAGTCAGCCGGAACGCAAGAATTGCTTTGATAGTCGGCTCCGAGGGCGGCTTTTCACAGACGGAGGTCGAGTCTGCAAGACAAAAAGGAATACTCATTGCGGGACTGGGACCGAGAATTCTGAGGTGTGAGACCGCACCGACAGTTGCGCTTAGTGCAATATCGTACGCGCTTGAGTTATAAAAGCATAATTTATCATTAGTTATATGGAGATAAAAATGGGAAATATCAGATCTAAAAAGGAAATAAACGCAAGAAAAGAGGCTCGCGGTTTGCGCGAGACCGTGATGATGTACAGATACTTCATCGTTACGGGGCTTATGATACTCGGAATAATGTCTGTAAACTTCCTTCGCGGAGGACTTGCGGGTTATCAGACGCTCAAGTACGGTCTGACCCCTGCTATAATCGTGTTTGCTCTGCTTACACTTTTCTCAGCCTGGCTCTTCATCCGTGCGCGTAAAAGCGGCAAGGATGAAAGCACGAAAGCTTTTACCAGCGCGATGCTTCTCGTAACGTCGCTTGTTTCCCTTGTATATTTTCTTTCCTACAAAATAGATATGGGCGGCGAATACGCAAACGTAAGAATAATTGCAATGGTTGCTATCGCAGTGCTTTACTTTATTTACAACATATACGAAACGGCGTTTTTCGTAGCCAGCGCGCAGCTTGCTATCGCCCTTGCGGCGATAAGCTTTTGCTCTGATATTACACATTCGGCAAACGTAAGAATTGTTGCGGCGGCAGTGCTTCTTCTCGTTGCGGTAGTAGGCGGAATCGTTGCTTTCAGACTTATTGGTGGCAAAAAGGGCGACACAGACGGACAACTCAAGCTTTACATAATGTCTGCTATAGTAATAGCGGCAGTCTTGCTTTCCCTCTTTGTGACAGGCATCTCCACGTACGCAACCTTTACCCTTGTAGCCGCGTATTTGGTAATTGCAGTCATTTCTACCATAGAAATGATGTAATTTTTGGATAAAAAATAGAAAAAACTATTGAAAAATACAAAAAAGTATTGTAAAATATAGATAATATCACAAAAAAATGTAGTAAATTGAAAGGAGACTCCGTATGTCAAACAGAATGTTTCAGGGAGTCATACATCAAATGAAGGAAGCGGTTGACCGTGTCATCGGCGTTATCGATGAGAACGGTATAATCATTTCCTGCTCGGAGCTTGTAAAAATAGGAGAACCCAGACAGGGCATCCGTGACGAGCTCAGCTATACCACCGATGCGGTCACCTCGGGCGGATATACCTACCGTCCTATCGGAACTGCGGCAAAGGCTGAGTACATAGTTTTCGTTGAGGGCGAGGACAAGATGGCGGACAAGATCTCAATGATCTTATCGGTTACTCTCGGAAATATCAGAAGCCTTTACGACGAGAAGTACGACAAGAGCTCGTTTATCAAGAATATCATCCTCGATAATATTCTTCCGAGCGACATATACGTAAAGAGCAAGGAGCTTCACTTCAACGCGGACACATCGAGAATAGTTTATCTCGTTAAGTTCACAGGAAAGAGCGACGTAAATCCTTTTGATATGGTGCAGAATATGTTCCCCGACAAGAACAAGGACTACGTTATAAGCGTTGGAGAGCACGATATCGTTTTAGTTAAGGAAATAAAGCCCAACTACGATATCAAGGAAGTTGAAAAGATAGCGAAGAATATTTCGGATACACTCAGCACAGAGTTCTACGCTAAGGTGTCGGTAGGTATCGGTACTGCGGTCGATAGTATAAAGGACCTCGCAAGATCCTATAAGGAAGCGCAGGTAGCTATCGAGGTAGGTAAGGTGTTTGACACCGAAAAGAATATAATCAGCTATGAAAACCTCGGAATCGGAAGACTCATATATCAGCTTCCGACCACCCTTTGCGAGATGTTTTTGGCCGAGGTGTTCAAGAAGGGCTCTCTTGAGTCGCTTGACCACGAAACACTCTCGACCATCCAGTGCTTCTTTGAAAACAATCTTAACGTTTCCGAAACGTCGAGAAAGCTTTTCGTTCACAGAAATACACTCGTATACAGACTTGAAAAGATACGCAAGCTCACCGGACTTGACCTCAGAGAATTTGAACACGCGATAACCTTCAAGGTAGCGCTTATGGTAAAGAAATATCTGTCCAGCAAGCCGGTAAAGTTCTGAGCAGAGCTTAGCTCGGAAAAAGAATAACAACAACGCCGGAGATAAGTTTTTGCTTTCCTTCGGCGATTTTGTTCGATAAGACAGTGAAGCCGGAGTCGGCTTCCGCAGATGAAAGGTTTATGTTTTATGATAAAATTTGAAAACGTCAGAAAGGTGTATCCCAACGGCACTGTTGCGCTTGACGGTATCGACCTCACTATAAACGACGGCGAATTCGTGTTTATAGTAGGCGGGAACGGCTCGGGAAAGACCACGCTTACAAGACTTCTTATCAAGGAAGAAGAAATCACGAGCGGAGAGATAATCGTTGATAACTATAAGCTTTCAAAGCTCAGACATTGGCAGGTCCCGTTCTACAGACGCGGACTCGGAATGGTTTTTCAGGACTTTAAGCTCCTCGAGAGCAAGACTGTTTGCGAGAACATTGTATTTGCAATGGACGTTATAGGAAAGTCCAAGAAGGCAAAGGACTGCAACGTAAGAACTGCGCTTGAGCTGGTTCACCTTCTTGAAAAGGCTAACTGTATGCCCAAGGAGATATCGGGAGGCGAGCAGCAGAGACTTGCAATAGCAAGAGCCATCGTTAACGAGCCCAAGGTAATAATTGCCGACGAGCCCACGGGTAATATCGACCCCGAAATGAGCCGCGGAATAATGGAGCTTCTCCTTAAGATCAATCAGCAGTTTGAAAGAACCGTTATAGTAATAACTCACGAGGAAAAGCTCGTTAACTATTATCAGAAGAGAGTTGTCCGAATAGACGACGGAAAGATAATAAGCGATAAGGTAGGGGGTATGTTTCAATGAGTAGCTTCAGACCCGCACACTTTATCGGACAGGCGTTTAAGGGAATATGGCGTAACAAGCGCTACAGCTTTACGACTATGCTGGTTCTTATCGGATGCCTTGTTATCTTCGGTAGCACGTACCTGATATACGAAAACGTCGATTACAATATGGAAAAGCTCGGCTTTGCCAACGAGATAATCGTTTTTCTGAACTCGGAAACCGAGCAGGAAAGAGTTGACGCTATCGGTGAGAGGATCAAGGCTCTTGATAACGTCGACAGTCAGAACGTCGTATACATATCAAAGGCTCAGGCGCTTGAGGAGGAGGCGGACAAGTACACCGCTTACGGCGACCTCTATGATATTCTCGAGGGTGATAACCCCTTCAGAGACTCGTTTGAGATACCTTATCTTGATACAGAGGGCGTTTCCACACTCGTTTATCAGCTTAATCAGATAGAGGAAATTGAAAAGATAAACAACCGTCTTGACCTTGCAAACAACATTGAAAGTCTCAAGAACGGAATCTTGTTCGTTATCGTAGTATTTATGATAATACTCGTTATCGTGTGCGTTTTCGTTATCGTAAACACCATAGGTCTTACGGTCATGGCGCGCTCGGACGAGATAATAATAATGAGATACATAGGCGCGACGGGTACGTTTATTGCTCTCCCGTTCATATTTGAGGGAATAATAATCGGACTTGTATCAAGTATTGCGGCATATTTCGCGCAATCCTTTGCATACAATTACCTCATAAACGCGCTCGGAAACGGTATAAGCATACTTTCATTCTGTCCGTTTGCGGACGTCAGCGCAAACGTGTTCTGGATATTCTTTGGAACAGGACTTTTCTGCGGAGTAGTTGGAAGTCTGTTCTCAATGGAAAAGTATTTGAAGGCATAAATTCGGGAGAGAATAAACAGTGAAAAAAACGTTACTAAAGAGCAAAAGAATTATTGCTTTGCTTGTCGGAGTTATTCTCGTAGCTTTAATGCTTGTTGGTACGGCGTCGCTTTTCAGGGTCGACAGCGCGTACTACTACGGCACATCTGACGCCACGATGCAAAAGCTTGAAAATCAGCTCTCGAGCATAAAAAAGGAGATAAGCTCGCTTCAGACAAAAATAAACTCGACCAAGAACAACAAGGCCGAGGCTATGCAGAACAAGGCTTATCTTGACAATCAGATAAAGCTTACCCACGATAATATCGAGGTAACCATCAAGCTTATCGACGGTTTAAGTGAGGACATTGCAAAAAAGATCGCGCAGATCGATGAGAAGCAGGCGGAATACGATAAAAAGCTTGACAACTTCAAAAAGCGTCTCAGAATAAACCGAGAGGAAGGCGACATAAGCTATCTTGATATGCTTCTCGGCTCCTCGGGTCTTGCTGATTTCTTTGGCGAGCTTGACAGGATCGGCGCGATGATAGAATACGATAACAAGGTTATGGAATCTATCGTCGGCGAAAAGGAAGAGCTTGAGGGACAGAAGGCAGAATACGAGGTGGCGCTTTCGCGTCAGCTTGAACTCAAGGCAGAGCTTGAACAGGCACAGATAGACCTTGAGCGTCAGGCGGCAGAATCTGCAAGCTACATTAATAATCTTATAGCAAATCAGTCCGAATACGAAAAGGCACTTCGTAAAAAGGAAGAGGAAAAGGCAAAGATAGACAAGGAGATCGACGATTACGCAAAGGTGCTCGCAGAGCAGAACACCAAGTATATCGGCGGTGAG
Source organism: Eubacteriales bacterium (assembly GCA_045536775.1). Taxonomy (GTDB): domain Bacteria; phylum Bacillota; class Clostridia; order Oscillospirales; family CAG-272; genus UBA4717. Next base: position 8,310 of record JAZSOD010000088.1, read on the forward strand.
TTTATGTGGCCCGTACCTACAAAGTATACCTACGTTTCATCCGAGTACGCTTGGAGAAACAATCCTCTTTACGGTAACCGTGAGCTCCATAACGGAATGGATATTCCCGTTGCATTCGGTACGGACATATACGCATCAAACTCGGGAACGGTCGTAAAGAGCACGTGGCACAACAGCTACGGCTACTACGTAATGATAGACCACGGCGGCGGATACGCGACACTTTACGCGCATAACAGTAAGCTGCTCGTATCCGTCGGTGACTACGTTGAGCGCGGACAGGTTATAGCAAAGGCAGGCTCCACGGGAGACTCAACGGGTAATCATTGCCACTTTTCAATGTACGAAAACGGTTCAACAATCAACCCGAGAAAGTATTTTCCAAAATAAAGAAAGCAGGAATTTAATTGAAGGATAAAAAGCTATCAATTTCGACGGTGATCGTTCTTATAGCGCTTAGTGTCCTTGTGACATTTCAGCTAACCTATCTGAGAGTAAACAATAAGTACCAGAAGGCGCTTAATGAAATACGCGAAACACAGCTTCTTTACGATAAGCTTGCGTCGGTGGATTCGGTCTACCGTGATAGCTTCATCGGAGAGATAGACGAAACAAAGCTTATTGATAATATGCTCAAGGGCTACGTTGCGGGAACGGGAGATAAGTATGGCTCGTATTTTACCAAGGACGAGTTTACAGAGCTCTTAAAGGACAGTAACGCAGAGTTTGTGGGAATAGGTGTCAGTGTGATATATGACAGCGACGAGAAGGTCCTACGCGTTATCAACGTAATGCCTGCATCTCCCGCACTTGAGGCAGGATTAAATCCGGGCGACTCGATAATCTCGGTCGATGGAATTCCTGTCGGCACTCTCGGGTATTCTGCAGCTATGGGTATGCTCCGCGGTGAAGAGGGAACTAAGGCAAGGTTTACCGCGATAAGCGGAAGCGAGGTCCGCGACTATGAGCTTGAGCGAAGAAAGATAACCGAATATACCGTTTACGAGAGAATCTATTCAAAGGACGCGGAGATCGGTATAGTACAGATACTTGAATTTGACACGGGAACACCCGCACAGTTCAAGGCTGCTGTTGACGGACTTCTTGAAAAGGGAGTCAAAAAAATAATCTTTGACGTAAGAAACAATTCGGGAGGAGCGCTCGATTCAATACACGAGATACTTGATTATCTTCTTCCGGAGGGAGTCATAATAAGAATGTATGACGCGGATGGAAAAGAGGAGACACGCACCTCAGACGCGTCAAGCATCGACTGCGAGATGGCGGTGCTTGTCAACGGAAATACTGCGAGTGCGGCAGAGCTTTTCGCCTCTGCACTCAGGGATTTTGACAAAGCCTTTCTCGTTGGGGAAAAGACCTACGGTAAGGGCACGGTGCAAACCATCAGGCAGCTTTATGACGGCTCTGCCATAAGCGTGTCGGACAGACTTTATTCGCCTCCTGTGTCCGATAATTATGAGGGCAAGGGACTCGAGCCCGATATCAGAGCAGAGCAGAGTGAGGAAAACAAGAACACGTCGGTATTCTTACTCACAGATGACAATGACTCGCAGCTTGCGGCGGCAGTCAGAGAAATTTCAAAGTAAACAATTTAAGCAAATACAAAAGGAGACAAGTTCAAATGGCAAACGTAATGACGGTAACTACCGAGGGATTTAAGAAGCTTGAAAGCGAGCTCGACTTTTTAAGAAACGTTAAAAGACGTGAGGTACAGGAGGCTATAGCTGTAGCGAGATCCTTCGGTGACCTTTCGGAGAACAGCGAATACGATGAAGCTAAAAACGAACAGGCAAAGGTTGAAGCGAGAATAGTAGAGCTTGAGGAGATACTCAGAAACATCAAGGTTATTGATGAAAGCTCTATCAGCACTGACGTTGTAGGACTCGGAACAAAGGTAAAGATCAAGGATCTCGGATACGATGAGATTGAAGAGATTTCGATAGTAGGTTCTAACGAAGCCGAATCTCTTGCAGGAAAGATTTCAGACGTATCGCCTCTCGGAATCGCGCTTCTCAAGAAGAAGGTTGGAGACGTTGTAACTGTTGAAGCTCCCGCAGGCTCGTATCAGGTTGAGGTTCTCGAAATCTCGCTTGACAAGAAGGACTGAAAAAGAATATAAAAATCCCCTCGATTTGTTATTGAACCGAACCGTTAAAAACGGACAATGAAAAAAAGAACCCTCCTATGGTATAATTAAAGAAAACCATAGGAGGGAAAT
>JAZSOD010000008.1:0-6656 GCA_045536775.1 Eubacteriales bacterium
CAACACCGAAGAAGCCGTTTTCGGGGTTAACCGCCCAGAGTCTTCCGTCCTCACCGATTCTGATCCATGCGATATCGTCACCTACGCACCATACCTTATATCCCTGCTTCTTGTAAATTTCCGGCGGGATGAGCATTGCGAGGTTGGTCTTTCCGCAAGCAGAGGGGAATGCAGCTGTAATGTAGCTGATCTCGCCCTTGGGGTTTTCAATTCCGAGGATAAGCATATGCTCAGCCATCCAGCCCTCGTTACGTCCAAGGAAGGATGCAATTCTGAGCGCGAAGCACTTCTTACCGAGAAGAACGTTTCCGCCGTAGCCCGAGTTTACAGACCAGATGGTATTGTCCTCGGGGAAGTGAACGATGTATCTGTTCTCTTCTTCGAGCTGTGCCTTGGAGTGAAGACCCTTGATGAAGTTATCGCCGTCACCGAGAGCCTCGATTACGTCTGTACCGACTCTTGTCATGATGATCATATTGAGTACAACGTAGATAGAGTCTGTAAGCTCGATTCCGTACTTAGCAAAGGGAGAGCCTACCTCACTCATAGAGTAAGGAATAGCGTACATTGTTCTTCCCTTCATAGAGCCTGTGAAGAGCTTTGTAAGCTTTGCGTACATTTCAGCGGGGTCCATCCAGTTGTTGATGGTTCCTGCGTCTTCCTTTGTCTTTGTGCAGATGAAGGTTCTGCCTTCAACTCTTGCTACGTCGTTTACTGCTGTTCTGTGAAGATAGCAGTTCGGGAGAAGCTCTTCGTTGAGCTTGATGATCTCGCCTGTGGACATAGCTTCTGCGCGGAGTGCTTCTGCCTGCTCCTCGCTTCCGTCGATCCAGACGATCTTGTCAGGCTGTGTCATAGCAGCCATTTCGTCGACCCACTTCAAAACGTGCTTGTTCGGTGTCATAATGGTTTCTCCTATCTATTATTTCAATAAATTTTACTAAAATTTTCACGGGCATTCAATCCCCACCCAGCATATAGTATACTACAATATTTACTATAATGCAAGTAAATTTTAGAATTTTATCCCTTATTTACATTTTGTTCACCGCACAGTCTGCTTTTTTGTACTATTTGCGTACAAAACGGGCTTTTGAGCAGACTCGGTATTGATTTAAGCTCGTCGATGTGCTATACTAAACTGGAAATACAGAGCTTGGAGATAATTATGCGTCTTACAGATATAAGCACGGTCAAGGAGATAATGCGTGAGTACGACTTGAATTTCAAAAAGAAATTCGGGCAGAATTTCCTTATTAATTCGTGGGTTCCCGAGAGGATAGCCGAAGAGTGTACGGGTGGCAATTTCGACTGCGGAATACTCGAGATCGGTCCCGGCATCGGAACTCTCACGTATGAGCTTGCAAAGCGCTTCAAAAAAGTGGTTGCAGTGGAGATAGACACCACTCTGCTGCCTGCGCTCGAGTACACGCTCGGGGAATTTGACAATGTGAAGATAATTTCGGGCGACATTTTGAAAACCGACGTGGCAAAGCTGTGTCTGGAGGAGTTTGGCGAATGCGGCATGAGTTTTTCCGTCTGCGCCAATCTTCCATACTACATCACCACTCCAGTTATGATGCATTTACTCGAATCAAAAGCGGGATTTGAATACGTTACGGTAATGATACAGAAAGAGGTTGCCGCGAGACTTTGCTCGGGTGCGGGAGACTCTGATTACGGTGCTATCACCGCATCTATCTCCTATTACGGCGAGGCAAAGAAGCTATTTAACGTGCCTGCAGGCTGTTTTATGCCTGCTCCCAAGGTAGACTCTACCGTTATGAGCATAAAGCTATACGGTGAGCCGCCCGTTAGTGTCAAGGACGAGCAAATACTTTTCCGCGTAATACGCGGCGCGTTTGCGCAAAGGCGTAAGACCCTCTCGAACTCCATGTCGAGTGAGTTTGGCGAATTTAACAAGAATGAGCTTGCAGAAATGATTGAGAGTGCGGGGATATCGCCAAGCGTGCGCGGCGAGGTGCTGACACTTGAGGATTTTGCCCGTATCAGCGACAAGATAACGGAAAAGAAGGCATAAGAAAAGCACCCTTTTGGGTGCTTTTCTTATGCCTTTGGAAATATACTTCTGTAAATTCGCGACAAGAGGTTTCTTGCGCGCTTTTTGATGTAGCGAGATTTTATTGTCTTTAGGTAGCGTTTATACTCGCCGTCTGTGACATTTATACGTTTACCGTTCTTGACGTATGCTATCATAACCGCGATTATCATAGCGTCGGTAACGCCGTGTTCGTTTACTATCTGATTGTCGCCGCGGAAAATATATCCGTCAGAGTCCTCGCCCACTACGCGGTGAAGAATAAACTGACCGTCGGCTCTTTTGAAGAGTGCAACGTCATATTTGTTAAGCTTACCCGCAGACTTTACAAGCACGACCTCGTCTTTGCCGTCCGAGAGCATCGGCATCATACTGACACCGTGGGTTTTCATCACGAACTCGTTTCCCGAGTCCAAAATCTCGAGCATTACCGGCTCAAGCTCGGCAAGACTGAATTTTTCACTCATCTACTATTCCCGCCCCCTTGAGCTTGGTTATAAACATCGACACGTCGTTATACGCAGTCGCCTCGTCGACCTCGTAGGTCTCGATTATCTTCTGCGCGAGGGTCTCCTCGTCAGCACCCTTCTCTATAAGTCTCCACAGCATGACCGCCGACTCGTTTAATTTGATGATGCCGTTGAAATTTTTAGCCGCGTCACCCGTGGCTATTACCACCTGTCTGCCCGCGACCTCGCGGAGAACGAATCCCTTTCTGATTTTCATAAGCACCTCTGACAAGTTACGGCTCTGCCGATATTTTTTCACACGCAATACGCGCGGCGTCGGTATCCATATTGCAGTATAGCTTATATGCTTTTACGTTTTTGAGAAGGCTCGAGCAAAGCTCGAGGGTCTTTACCGCCGACTCTCCGATTTTCGGAAGAAGCACCTGTCTCATAACAAGGCTTACCGCCTCGTCCTCGTTCAGCTCAATAATACTGTTATTCTCCGCCCTCTCGATAAAGCAGATAGCGCGCAGAGGAGCTTCGCGGTTTGAGTTGTAGCCCTCTTTTCCGCACCACGGTGTTCCGCAGGCGTACACGGTATCCCCGTCAAAGCGAAGGAGAGGCTTATCTCCGTTTATCATTCGGACGCCGCTGCCGTAAAGCTTTTTCCAGAGGTTTATATGCGTGGTCTTGCCCGTTCCGCTCTTCGCGGCAAACGCGTACGCAAAGCCATCCTTTTCTATAACTGCGGCGTGCAAAAGAAGTCTGTCGAAGATGGGAGTAATACTGCAGATGGCTCTGTAGATACACACGAATTCGCAGTATTCAAACGATGTGTTCTGCGAGATCTCCTGCTCACGTCTGACCTGTTCGGCGGTGACGGCTACCGAAAAATCGGGGGTGGCGTCAAAAATCTCGTATGCGCGACATTTCTCATAGGTATAGTCTGATGCTTCAATACCGATATTCAGTCCCGCAATTCTGTAGATCTTCAATCCAAACACCTCCGCCGTCAAGTTTTATACTTTCAGTATAACACCCGTTAAAATTATTGTCAATAGGAGAAAAATAAACGGCGAAGCCAAAGCTTCGCCGCATTTTTGCATATTACCCCACAAAGCCGTGTATCCTGCAATAGAAACCCTGCTTTATGCAAGGCGGTGTCCTCTCCGCAGCTTTGCGCTCCCAGCATCCGCATATCCCGTGACGTAAGCAGGGGGTATACGGGAGGTCTGCATCCCGTCTGCAGAAGTCAGACTCCTTTATTCTGATGTGGGTTCCGAATGACAGGGTATCACGTACTCCGCAGGTTGCTTACCAAAAGGTCAGTTTCCGTCGGATTCTCCGTCGTAGTCGATATCTCCGAGGATCTCGTTTTCAAAAAGCTCGGCAATATTTTCGTATTCGTCATCGTCGTCGATAGTAACAAGAACGTCCTCGCCGTCTTCCTTCTCCTGTCTGAGAATTACAAACTCGGCGTCTGCCTTGTCAATATCCTTCGCCGGAATGAGCGCAAGGTATATCTTACCCTCTACTTCAGCACTTCCGAGAAGTGCAAATTCCTCCTCGTTGCCTTCCTCATCTGTGAGGGTGTATATAGTATCGTCGTAGAATTCTTCTGCCATATTGCCTCCGTTGTGCATCGCGTCCTGTTGATTTCAGGGGTCTTCCCTGCATGTATATTATATTCTATGCGGCGGCTTTTGTCAATATCTTTGTGCTCACGTATTTAATTATTAACGCAAAGTGAAATTTTATACCTGTTTATTGCCTCTATTGACTTTTGGCTTAAAAAGGGATATACTTTTATATTGAAGAATATTCGCGCAGGTGCGCGTTTGGAGGAAATTATGACTAAGATCGATATTATATCCGGCTTTCTCGGCGCCGGAAAGACTACACTTATAAAGAAGCTTATCGGCGAGGCGTTTAGCGGAGAAAAGCTTATGCTTATCGAAAATGAATTCGGCGAGATAGGTATCGACGGCGGATTTTTACAGGATGCCGGAATCGAAATCACCGAAATGAACTCTGGCTGCATCTGTTGCAGTCTTGTCGGCGATTTCAACGAGGCGCTGAAGAAGGTGCTTGACGAGTATGCACCCGACAGGATCATTATCGAGCCGTCGGGAGTGGGCAAGCTATCCGACGTTATCCGCGCGGTTCAGAGCGTTGGCTCTGACAAAGCTGTACTGAACAGCTTCTCAACCGTTGCAGATGCGGGCAAGTGCAAGATGTATATGAAGAATTTCGGCGAGTTTTACAACGATCAGGTCGAGCACGCAGGCGCAATAATTTTAAGCCATACCGATAACATGAGCGACGAAAAGCTTTCGGCGTGCGTTGCTATGCTAAGGGAGATCAATCCCGACTCGGTCATCGTAACGGCTCCGTGGGACAAGCTTGACGGCAAGATGATACTTGACGCGATGGAAAAGTCGGACACTCTTGCGTCCGTGCTTGAGGAGCTCGAACACGAGCATCATCACGGTGAACACCACCATCACGAGCACGGCGAGGACTGCAAGTGCGGCTGTCACGAACATGATCACGAGCATGAACATCATCACGATGAACACCACCATCACGAGCATCATCACGAGCACGGCGAGGACTGCAAGTGCGGCTGTCACGAACATCATCACGAGCACGGAGAGGACTGCAAGTGCGGCTGTCACGGTCACGGTCACGAGCACGGGCATCATCACGCAGATGACGTATTCACAAGCTGGGGCTGTGAGACTCCCGTGAAGTACACGGCTGAGGAAATCAGAGTTGCGCTCGAGGAGCTTGAAAACGAGAGCGAGTACGGTATGATCCTCCGCGCAAAAGGTATAGTTCAAGCTACCGACGGAAGCTTTATCCACTTTGACTATATTCCCGGTGAGCCCGACGTAAGAGGTGGCAGTGCTGCGATCATCGGCAGACTCTGCGTTATCGGCTCGGGAATAAACACCGACGCTATCGAAAAGCTTTTCAGGATAAAAAAGTAATTGAGGACAAGAAAAATGGCAGTTGAGACACCGATCTACCTGTTTACCGGCTTTCTTGAGGCGGGTAAGACAAAATTTATACAGGAAACTCTTGAGGACGAGCGCTTTGCGATAGATGAAAACACCCTTCTTCTGCTTTGCGAGGAGGGCGAGGAGGAGTTCGATCCCTCCACATTCTCCTGCGACGTTGCGCTCGAAATAATCGACGACAAGAGCAAGCTTAACGCGAAATATCTTGCAGGTCTTCAGAAAAAGCACAAGAGCGCAAGAGTTTTAGTCGAATACAACGGAATGTGGATGCTCGATGAGCTTTACGCGGGAATCCCCGAGGGTTGGATGATATATCAGGAAATAATGCTCGCGGATGCCGGCACGTTTGGCTCGTATAACGCGAATATGCGTACTCTCACGGTAGACAAGCTCAACAACTGCGAGGTAATAATCTTGAACCGCGCAAGCGAGAAGACCGACAAGGACGCATACCACAAGATAGTGCGCGGAGTCAGCCGTGCCGCTGCGATATCGTACGTTTACCCCGACGGACACATTGAGTATGACGAGACCATCGATCCCCTGCCCTTCGACACAGACGGACGCGACGTTGTTATCGCTGACCGCGACTACGCGCTCTGGTACAGAGATATGACCGAGGAGCCGCAGAAGTACGAGGGAAAGACGGTTACGTTCAAGGGCATAGTTGCGGTAGACAGACAATTCCCGAAGAACACCTTTGCGGTGGGACGTCACGTTATGGTGTGCTGTGCGAACGATATCACCTACCGTCCCGTTGTTGCCGTATGGGGTGAGGCGGCGAAGCTCAAGAACCGCGATTGGGTTATGCTGACTGCCGATTTCAAGTTTGAGTCGCATCCTCTTTACGAGAGTGAGGGACCCGTTTTGTACGTAAAGTCACTCGCCCCTGCAGACGTACCCGAGGAAGAAGTCGCTACGTTTTATTGATGCAAAAATTGACCGTCTACATGACGGTCAATTTTTTTATATTTTTTTGAAATTAGGTATTGACAAACCGAGTCGGTTGCAGTATAATATCACTGTTGACGCGGAAGTGGCGGAACTGGCAGACGCGCACGTTTGAGGGGCGTGTGGTTTTACCATACGGGTTCAAGTCCCGTCTTCCGCACCAAAAAATCGACA
>JAZSOD010000091.1:0-15125 GCA_045536775.1 Eubacteriales bacterium
CAAGGAGTTGATCATTTGGTTTGTCTTCCTAAGACCGCTTGGCCTCCGACTTGAGAAGAGCAAAATGCTCGCAAGAATTACTGCAAAAAAGCTTAATTGTTTTCTCATGTTAACTCCTTTTTCTTGTTATGGGCGAGCCCATTGGCACCCGCCCTGTTATTATTTTAGTTTATCATAATACACTTGATGTCTACCGTGTGTCCCTTGATGAGCTTATCCCAGCATTTGATCTCAAGTGTGTGTTCACCGTATTCAAGACCCGAGATAAGCGGTATTCTGTCATTTCCTGCGCTTCCAGACAGACTCTTATGTATCCACTCGCCGCCGTCTATTCTGAAGTCGATCGCGCCTGCGGTGCCCCTGATATAAGTATAGACCGCAACCTCATCGCCCGTAAATTTACAACTCAAAAGCGCACCGGGTGTTGTGGTTTTTCCGCAAAGTCCGGAGGCGGTCCAATTCGAGTCAAGCGTTATATCCTCTTTGGGAACTAAATACGAATCCAAACGTACGTGCGCCGACTTTGTTTTTTCCGGCAACACCTTTGCAACAGTTGCGGAGTCCTTCGTGCCTGTGATCGTGTTTGCAAGCATTTCCTTAAGAACCTCAAACATTACGGCATATCCCTTGTCGGTCGGGTGAAGACCGTCATAGATATAGTCTGTGGAAACAAGTGATTTTCCGTCTATATAGTCGTTGAGGTAGCTTCCGAAGTAAACGGAGTTGATGTTGTAATACTCGGCAAGCTCCTCGTGTGCCTCGGTCGACTCCGTCTGATTATATTTTGCCATATCTCTCGTCTGGGTATATAGCATTACTATATCAGCCTCAGGGTTATGCTCGTATATTTTCAGAATTATGGTTTCGTAAAATTCCTTAATAGATTCTTGCGTAACCGCATGCTTACCGTATTTTGCTCCGAAGTGGTTGTCATTTGCCGCAAACTCAACAAACACGAGGTCGGGGTTATGTGCAAGAACGTCTTCGTTTATTCTGTATGCGCCGTAAGACGAGCCCGTTCCGCCGATTCCCGCTCTTATCATTTTTACATTAGCATCGGGATATTGCTCCTTGAACCAGGCATCGACCATCGTTCTCCAGCAATTTGATTCGTAGTTTCTGCCGACGGTTATCGAGCCGCCAAGATAAGCAACGGTAAGCTCTTTATCTTTTGTAAGCTTATTGTAAGTATTCGTGAGAGTTTCACGGTAATTATTGTATTCGTCGTAAACGGTGTATTTGTTCATAACGTCATACGTGGGTCTTGCAAAAAGAGTTGCCCACGGTTTTCCCTCCCCATCAACGTAATAATCAACGAGATATCCGAGCTTCTCAAAATCGCGTATCTTTATAAAGGTAGTTCCGTTAATAAGCTTGCCCGTCATATCTATCCTGTTTTCGCCACGCACAACGTACGCACGGCCGAGCACGGGATCCCAGTCAACGATTTCACCGAGTCTCTCGCATATCTTTCTCATCGGGAGATACATACTTCCGCCAATATTGTGGAAATCGTAAAGTCCGTCGTCAAAATTTGATTCTTTCTCACCTACGGGTCTTACAAACACCTGAGCCTGTCCGCTTTCGCCGTGCCATGTTATCTTCATTGCAATGGGCGGGTTTTCGGCTTTTGTCGCCGTCATATACTCGCTTGCCGCAAGCGCACAAAGTGAAAAAAGCAAAATGCTCGCAAGAATTACTGCAAAAAAGCTTAATTGTTTTTTCATATTAACTCCTTTTTCTTGTTATGGGCGAGTGCCAATGGGCGCTCGCCCCTGTTGTACTGTTTTAGTTTATCAAAATTGCTCTGAGGTTTACGGTGTGGCCTGCAGTGAGGTCTGCGGGAACTCTGATCTCAAACGTGTGAGTCGTGTAATCAAGTCCGCTTATAAGCGGTACTCTTTCGGAAACCACCTTTCCGCAAAGGCTCTTTCTCGACCATTCTCCGCCGTCAACTCTGAATTCAACCTCTCCTGCCGTCGAATTTACGGAGGTGTATACAGCAACCTCGTCGCCCGTAAAGCTGAAGCTGAGCGTTGCTCCGCAGGTGGTTGATGAAAGACCGAACTCTTTGTTTGTCCATTCGGCAGTATTATAAGTTATATCTTCTCTGTCTAAAAGGTACGCATCCACACGGTTGTGAGCCGACATAGTATTCTCGGGAAGAACCTTGTTCGAAAGTCCCGTTTCGCTTATGCTGCCCCAGTTATTGACAAACATTTCTCTGAGGGGCTTGAGCATTATTTCATATCCCTTGTCTGTGGGATGAATGTCGTCATAGATATAATCTTTTGAATTAAGCGAGTTTTCATCAATGTAGTCATTTAACGCGCTTCCAAAATAAACCGAATTGATGTTGTAATACTCGGCAAGCTCTTCCTGAGCAACCGTGGCCGGAGAAGTTCTTGACGTCTCTCTTGTCTGAACATACACCATTACAATGTCAGTTTCGGGATCGTGTGCATAAACCTGCTGAATTATCGCTTCATAGAACTCCTGAACGATCTCGTCTGTCAGAGTGTACTCACCATACTTCGCTGAGTCAAAGTGGTTATCGTTTACCGCAAACTCGATAAATACGAGGTCGGGGTCCTGCTTGAGCACCTCGTCTACTCTGTATGCGCCGTAGGACGAGCCCGTACCGCCGATACCTGCGTGGATCATACTGATCTCTGCCGTCGGATAGTCCTCCTTGAGCCAAGCGTCAAACATAGTTCTCCAGCAGTTGTCTTCATAATTGCGTCCGAGGGTTATCGAGCCGCCGAGATATGCAACGCTGAGCTTCTTTTCCTTCGTGAGCTTGGTGTAAGAATTCTTAAGAGGTTCACGGTAGTTAATGTAACCGTTGTAATCGTGTAAGTATGGCATAGTCTTATACTCCGACCATCTTGCGAGGTGTCTCACCATAATGGTAGCGTCAAGTGCGTTGATCTTTCCGTCAAGGTTTACGTCAAGGTTTTTCGGCTTGGGAAGGGTTTCGTATCCCGGCCAGCCCGCAAGCTGACGCATAAGCATTACCGAGTCGAGCGTAGTTGCCTCGCCGTCACCGTTAGCGTCGCCGTAATTCTTTTCGAGGTTTTTAAGCTCTGCCTCGTAGTCAAACTCGTACGCCTGTGCATCTTTAAGAGTTTTGAAGAAGCCGATGTACTCAACGTCGAAGTAGTCAGTCTCTTTCATATATGCAACGTTGAACTGGGGTCTTCCGCCGTAGAGAGCAATTCTGAAATAAGATACGGGAGACTCATAGTCGCATCCGTTATACTTATCTACGCCTGTAAGGTCAACTATCATTTTTTCGTTTTCCTCAGACGGAATAAGCTCACCTGTAAAGCCGGTTACACGAGTTACGGCTCCGTCTATTGCAACAGCCGCACTGGTCGCAGTCATAACTCCATCGAGAAGCTTTATGTTTGATTTGTAACCTACTGCAACGTACTTGTAGGTCTGAGCGTGTATCTGCTTCGGGAAAGAAAACTGTACGTATTCTTCTCCTGTATAAGTAGCTCCGCCGACAGGTCCTGAATAGCTTAAATACTGACTGTTGTTCTCCTCAATGATTCCGTTGGCGGTGTGTCCGTTCATTTTTCCGGCAAGCTGATTTGCCATAAAGATGTGATAAGGAGAATCTATATCCATATCAAGCTCGGGCACTATCTCGGGTATTCTTGATTCGGCGTATGCGTCTGCAGACGCCTGATTCTTGAAGAAGCCTATATACTGAATGTCAAGATATTCGTTTGCCACATGGGTCGTACCGTAGGTCTTGTGCGGCCCAATACGCAGATATGTTACATTTGAATTTTTATCAATACTTTCGTCAAACGAGGTGATGTCCACCTCACCCTCGTTGATGGCGGAGATATCGACCACCATTGCACCGACCGAGGCATTAAGCCCGTCGTAAAGTCCCCAGAAACGCTTATATGCTGTCCCGTCTGTCGGGAGAAGTCCAACGCTTACCGAAGCAGTATCAGTGATGTTTGTTCTGTAACCGATCACCGCATAGTGATATTTGTGCGCCGGAACGTCTTCGGGGACGTTTATAACGGTATAAAAGTTGCTCGTGTACTCGTAATCTTCCTCCGGACCTGTGAATCGGTAGTAATCGATTCCGTCAACAGTCGTTACGCCGTCAGCAAAATAACCTGCGGCGCTTCCCGTAACCTCATCCGCCTCAAATACGTGGCAGTCGGTGAGGTCTACGGTGTTGTCCTCTTCTTCCTCCTCGGATTCCGTTCCGTAGTCAAAATACTGTACAGCCGATGCTTTTTCGAACAAAGCAAAATGCTCGATCTCAACATAAGCAGCCTTATAATCGGCAGCCGCAGGGCTGTTTTTATTATTTTCAATAGTAGCGCCTGCCCACGGAGCAAATCTGAAGCCCGATATCTTTGTGTCATTCTTGACCATCGAAAGGTCATAAACCGCCGTAATATCGTCTATTCCCGTTCCGTCCGCATTAACATCTGTATGAGAAAGCGTATATTCAATTCTTTTCGCCTTGTCTCCTGTTCCGTTATATCCGGAGGAACCAACCGTTGCTCCTTTTTCATCGTAGATCTGGATCCAGGACAAATTACTGCTGCTGGTATCCGACTGATTGGTCTTATACTTAGCAACAAACACCTCGTACTCTCTGGTTGCTGCAGCGTTGTCGATAAGCTTGGTTTCATCAATTTCCGGATATGTTCCGTTGGTAGCATTGTACGCATTGTTAGGACTATCAAATGCGATCGCCCAGTTTATTACGTGAGAAACCGTATTGCTAGACCTGATTCTGAATACATTTTTAACCGAATCATCATAGGAAAGATACGTCATTACGAGATTTTTCGAATTGTAAAAGCCCAGGATATCCTCATGGGTATACAGCTTATACTTCGAGAAGCTTGCCTTTACGGTCGTAGACTCGGTGATCTCCGCACTGTTATCAACGGCGGTACCGTCGACAAGCGTCCAGCCTGCAAACACTTTGGTTTCAGTGCGGATCATAGCAGCATTTACTGCCTCCGCTCCGGTAGTGTCACCCGACAAAAGTCCGCTTATTGTCGCGGTGCCACTAAATGGTATAGCTGCGATGGTGTTTCCACTCTCATCAAGGAAGGTGACGCTTGTTTCGCCTGCCGCGGAAATTGCCGTGGCAAACGTCGTCATACATCCGACGATCATAAGCGCGGCAAGAAAAATACTGAGGATCTTACTTGCGTTCGTTTTCATACAAAAGCTCCTTGTTTTTGAAATTTTGAAATATAATTATACTTATATCAATTTTAGCATAATATATCCAACAATACTACTCAAATATTACAAAAAAGTTGTCAAATATTACAATTTGCAAAAAAGATCCTGCCTATCGGCATAGTCTTTTCCTGCGTCAATTTGAATAGAGCTTATAAAGCTCGCTGTAAATACCGCCGCGTGTTATCAACTCTTCGTGACTTCCCTCCTCGCAGATTCCGTTTTCGTCAAGCACGATTATTCGGTCTGCGTTTCTGATGGTGGTAAGTCTGTGGGCAATGGTAATGACAGTTCTGCCGTGCGCGAGCTTTTCGAGCGACGATTGCACGAGACGCTCACTTTCGTTATCAAGCGCGCTTGTAGCCTCGTCGAGAATGAGTATGGGGGGATTTTTGAGGAACACTCTCGCAATGGAGATCCTCTGCTTCTGTCCGCCCGACAGCTTGACTCCGCGCTCTCCGACGTAGGTATCATACCCCTCGGGAAGCTTTTCTATAAACTCGTCCGCACCCGCAAGATGCGCCGCAGCTCTTATCTCCTCGTCTGTCGCACCCGGCTTTCCGTACGCGATGTTTTCTTTGACGGTGGACGAGAACAGGTAGACGTTCTGATTTACTATTCCGATGTTGTTTCTGAGTGATTCGAGAGTTAACTCGGTTATGTCCTGCCCGTCGATCCTGATAACGCCGTCGTCAAGCTCATAAAAGCGCGGGATAAGTGAGCAAAGCGTAGTCTTTCCGCCGCCCGACGGTCCGACAAGAGCTATGCTTTCGCCTTTTTTTATGTGCAGGGTAAGTCCCTTTATGACCTTCTTGTCATCGTCTCCGTAGCCGAAGGTGATGTTGTCCATCAAAATCTCGCCCTCAACGTTTTCAAGGACTTTCGCGCCCTTTTTGTCAACTATATCGGGCTCGGTGTCCATAACCTCGGCAAAGCGCTCGATTCCCGTCATTCCGCGCTGGAACTGCTCGGCAAATTCTATTATTCGTCTGACACTTGCCAAAAGGGTCGAGACGTAGAGTAGGTACGCAACGAAGTCTGCAGGTGTAATAGCGCCTCTCATCAAAAAGAGTGCGCCCGAGCAAACGACTATGATATACGCGAGACCGTCGAAGAAACGTGTTGAAGACTGAAACGCACCGAGATATCTGTATATTACCGATTTTACTTTGAGAAATCCCCTGTTTCCGTCCTCGAATTTTTCTTTTTCTATCTCCTCGTTGGCAAAGGACTTGACCTCGTGTATTCCGAGCAAACTGTCCTCTACCTGCGAGTTAAGTATTGCGATCTTGGCGCGGGACTCCTTAAAGCCTGCCCTCATTTTTTTGTTAAGCGGTATGAGGACGATCACCATTACGGGTACGATCGAGAAAACTATCAAGGTGAGAGGTACGTTGACAAAGCAAAGAATGGTAAACGCACCGATTATCTTTATTCCCGCAACGAATATCTCCTCGGGGCAGTGGTGCGCGAATTCGGTAACGTCCATAAGGTCGCTTGTTATACGCGACATCAGAGAGCCGACCTTGGTGTTGTCGAAGTAGGAAAAAGACAGCTTTTGCAGGTGGGCGAAGAAATCGGTACGCATATCGGTCTCTATCCACGCACCCATCATATGCCCCACCGACGCCATATAGTTATAAGCGAGTGTGTCGATTATTCTTAACACAAGGTAGAGTGCCGTACAGCCAAGTATCAGCGGCACGGTGAGCGATGCGAGATCATTTGTTGCGCGCTCGGTTATCATTTTTACGATAAGAGGAAGCGCGAGCTCGCAAACAGTGGTAAGCGCGGCGCACAAAAGGTCGCACGCCATTGTGAATTTGTACTTTTTGTAATACGGCAAAAAGCGTTTGATGAGGGAGCCCGCTTTCTGCTTTTGGGGAGCTTTAGTGTTCATGATACTTGTCCTTCTGTAATTTATGGCTATATTATATCACAGATTTCTTTAATTTCAAGTAGGCGGTGTTTGTTTTTTGGAAGCAGTTGACCCGACACGCCCTTGATTTTATTCTCTCCTTGTGCTAAAATTATATTAAACGACACATTTATGTATTTTTCTGCCCATTACGGCGGTATACTTGTAATAAACAACATACGCTTGGACATAAGTCCGAAAGGAATTAAAATGGCAAGAAAAAAGATCGCACTCGTTAAAATAGACAAGGGGCTCGCTCCCTTTGAAGCTGACCTCAGACTCAGAATGAACAACTACGAGAGAAAAAAGAAGGAGCTATTGAAGCTCGCTCCCACCCTCTCGGATTTTGCCAACGGTCACCTCTATTACGGTCTTCACAAGACCTCTGACGGCTGGGTATTCAGAGAATGGGCGCCTGCGGCAAGCGAGGCGGCTCTCGTCGGCGACTTCAACAACTGGGACGAGCATTACGGAATGATGCAAAATCTCGGTAACGGTAATTTCGAGATAAAGCTGCCGCTTGATGCCCTGAAGCACGGACAAAATCTCCGTGTCAAGCTCGTATCGGGAGGCAGAGTTCTCGACCGCGTGCCATCCTATATGAACAGAGTCGGACAGAGCTGGGCTGACGGCAGCTTCTGCGGTCAGGTATGGGACGCTAGCGAAAAATTCAAGTGGACCGACTCGCGCTTCTTTAAGAAAAAGAAGCCCGACACCCCCCTCATCTACGAATGTCACATCGGCATTTCAAACGAGGACGAAAGCATCGGCACCTACAACGAATTCACCGAAAAGGTGCTTCCCCGTGTAAAAGAAAACGGCTATAACTGCATACAGATAATGGCTATTATGGAGCATCCGTACTACGCGTCCTTCGGATATCAGGTGTCAAGCTTTTTCGCACCCTCCTCGCGCTTCGGTACTCCCGAGGAGCTTAAAAACCTCATCAACACCGCCCACAAAATGGGCATATTCGTGCTTCTTGACATAATCCACTCCCACGCGGCAATAAACGCCGTCGAGGGACTTTCCGAGTTTGACGGAACCACCTATCAGTATTTCCACGAGGGTGAGCGCGGCTACCACAGCGCGTGGGGCACACGCCTCTTTAACTACGATAAGAACGAGGTGCTTCACTTCTTACTTTCAAACGTCAAGTACTGGATCGAGGAATTCCACTTCGACGGCTTCCGCTTTGACGGAGTTACCTCAATGCTCTACCACAACCACGGTCTCGGAGTAAGCTTTGATTCCTACGAAAAGTACTTCAGCCTTAACACCGACACCGAGTCGGTGACCTATCTCCAGCTTGCAAATGAGCTTATTCACACGGTAAATCCGAACGCCATCACGGTTGCCGAGGATATGAGCGGTATGCCGGGTATGTGTGTACCCATATCCGACGGTGGCATTGGCTTTGACTACCGCTTGTCTATGGGTGTTCCGGATATGTGGATAAAATACCTCTCAAAAATGCGTGACGAGGACTGGAATATGGACACCCTCTGGTACGAGCTTACCACAAGACGCCCGTTTGAAAAGAACATCGGCTACGCAGAGAGCCACGATCAAGCACTCGTCGGCGACAAGACTATTATGTTCTGGCTTGCCGACAAGGAAATGTACTACGCTATGAGCAAGGACTCGGAAAGCCATATCATCGACCGCGCAATAGACTACCATAAGGAGATAAGACTCGTGACCGCGACCCTTGCGGGCGAAGGATATCTCAACTTTATGGGCAACGAGTTCGGTCACCCCGAGTGGATAGACTTCCCCCGAGAGGGTAACGGCGACTCGGGCAAGTACGCGCGCCGTCAGTGGAGTCTTGTGGACAACCCCGACCTCAAATACGAGTATCTTAACAAATTTGATAACGCGATGATAAAGCTTATCAAAAAGCACCCCGTTTTATCGTCCGTTCCCGAGCTTATCTCCACTCACAACGATAACAAGACCCTCGCTTACAAGCGCGGCGGACTCATTTTCCTCTTCAACTTTAACGGCGCCGCGCCTCAAAGCTTTACTCTCCCCCTCGCCGACAACGGCTACCGTACGCTTCTCTACACCGACTCGCCCTCGTTTGGCGGCAGAAGCAGAAGCACACCGAGAGTATCGGGCAGTGTCATCCTCCCTCCGAGGTGCGCCATCGTGCTTGAAGCAAAATAATCACGTTTAATATCCCGTGCGTATAATGTTAACATCACTGTACGGAGAGATTCTATGAACAACATTTCAAATTACCTTGATTGGAGAGGCGACCTCTCGATAAATACCGACGGCTTTAACGAGATCGACAACCTTGTTTTGTCGGTTATCGCGTATATGGATTTCAACAACGTCGTTCCCACGGACGCGGGCGAAGGCGGCATAACCCTGAGTGATGCGGTCAAGCGTCTGTGTGAGCTCAAGATGGACCATCAGGATCTCGGTCTTATGATGCCCGACCTGACTAACGATTTTGTAAAACGCGCCGCCAAAACCCGCCGATTCGGAGAAATAAAGCTTTATTCATACGTCGACAAAATAGACGAGCAGCTTGAAATGCAGTTTTCGGCAATCACGTTTCTGCTTCCCGACAAGAGCCTGTTCGTAGCTTTCCGCGGAACAGACGATACGCTCGTCGGTTGGAAGGAAAACTTCAATATGAGCTTTGCCTCTCCCGTTCCCGCACAGGTTGCGGCGGTGGAGTATTTACTTGATATCGCGTACTCTATGAGAGGGCGTATCCGTATAGGCGGTCACTCCAAGGGCGGTAATCTCGCTATATGGGCGGCGGTAAATGCGCCCGTAAGAGTGCAGAGACGCATTGTCGGCGCTTACAACAACGACGGTCCCGGATTTGAAGAAAAGATCACCGAGCGTGCCGAATACAAGGCCATCGCCGACAGGCTTTTTACATTCGTTCCCGAATCCTCGGTGGTGGGTATGCTGCTCGAGCACACCGAGGACTACGAGGTGGTGAAAAGCTCACAGACCGCACTTTTTCAACACGATCCGTTTTCCTGGAAGCTGCTCGGCACCGAGTTTATAAAGGCTCCCGACCGTTCGAGCTTCAGCAAGCACACTGACACCGCGCTCAGAGGTTGGATAAGCTCGCTCTCCCCCGAGGAAAGACAGCATTCGACCGAGGTGCTTTTCAGTATTCTTGAGTCGACGGGCGCAAAAACCCTGTCTGACATCACCGACGGTAAGCTCAAGAGCCTCAGCACCATACTGAAATCGCTCAATACAGTTGACAAGAAAACCAAAGACAATCTGTTTTTACTTGTACGCAAAATGCTTGAGCTTGATAAGATTTCGTTCTGGAAATAGAAAAAGCGTAGCGATTTATACTTTTCGCTACGCTTAATTTTTTTTGTACAATCATCATTTACACTAATCAGCCTTCTCCAGTGGGAGAAGGTGGCACGAGCTTTGCGAGTGACGGATGAGGTGTTTTCACAACGGTTTCAAATCACTATATTCCAAGCCAAAATGTCTTAAAATATCTTCCGTTACCGATTTGAAGCTTTTGTGTATATTTTCGTTAGTATACCTCAATACCTCAATTCCCCATTCACCAAGGTCTTTATCTCTTTTCGCATCTGCCAATTTATGTTCCGGCAACAGATGTTGTCTTCCGTCAATCTCTATAACTGTCTTTTTTTCTGCAATATAAAAATCAACTATATAATTCTCGATGTTATGCTGTCGCCTTACGTTAAAAGGCAATCTCTTCAAAAAGTCATACCAGAGATGCTTTTCCTCTGGAGTCATATTTTTTCGAAGAGTTTTAGCATTGAACACAAGATTTTTGTTATACGGAATCATTCGAAACTCCTCATCCACCGCTATCGCGGTCCCCCTTCTCCCTCAGGAGAAGGCTGTCCTATATCTTCGTGACTCCGGGCTTCAGCTCGACGGTCTCACCGTCAACGCTAAGCCACACGGTCACGGCACTCGGGTTTGTGAACATTCTTCTGTTTGCCGAAATTTCAATTCTCGAGAGCGCCGTGCAGTAATCGTAAAGCTCAATGCTGGTCGCAGACCATATTTTGTCGCTGTTTTCGCCTGCCTTTTTGCAAAAAGCCTCAAGCATGTCCCATGAGCATTTCGGATTTTCTCCGAGGTACGCCCACGAGTGTCCCACTACGTAAAGCACCATAAGATCTCGCCCCTGCCTTGCAAGCATTTCGTCAAGCTTTTCGGGTATTCCCCGCGCGTGCGACATTGTGGGATGCCAAGCCGTAAAGCGCTCGGGAAGCTTAAATTTATATGTCGACGCGCCAGTTCTCGCGTACTTTACGTCAAGCGCTTCGAGTACACTCTCCGCCTGCTCGTTATAGGTGCCGTAGGGGTACGCGAGTCCGCGTATAGGATAGCCTGCAAGCTCCTCAAGCACCTCCTTATCGCGCTGCACCTGATAAACCACCTCAGCCCTCGGCAAAAGCTGAAGCTGAGCGTGAGAGTAGGTGTGCATTGCTATCTCGTGTCCCGAGTACATTTCGCGGAGCTCGGGAAGCATATCCGCGTACTTTCCGCCGGGAACGTAGTTATAGCCGCACAAGTGAAAAGTTCCTTTTATTCCATTCTTGTTGAATATATTGATAAGCTGCTTATCGCCCTCGATATTACCGTCGTCATAGCTCATTATTAGGGCTTTTGATTTTCCGTCCTTGAAAAGATTAAGTATTGCCATTTTACTTTACCATCACTCCTTGTCCCAATCTATGATAGTAACGCCGGGCTTTAGCTCGTGCGGGACCTCGTCTATCGCCATCCATACGGATATGTTGCTCGGATTGTAGAACATTTTTCTCTCGTAGGATATCTCAATTCTCTTCATCGCCATCCAGTAATCGTAAAGCTCGATATTGGTAGCACACCAAAGCTTGTCCCTGTACTCGTATGCCTTTTGACAGAATTCTTCCATTTCCTCCCACGTACGCTTGGGGGTAAGGTTATCGAACTCGTATGAATGACCATAAACGTAGAGAATAGCGAGGTCGCGGCGCTCCTTCGACTCTACCATATTCACAAGACTGTCAAGAATGGGACCGTTATGGTGGTAGTTCGGATGCCACTCGGTAAATCTTTCGGGAAAATAACGGGAGTCGGTGGGTTTGCCTGCTCTCGAATACTTGACGCCGAGCATGTCCAGCACCCCGATAAGCTCATCGTTGAACGCGCCGAAGGTATACGCCATTCCGCGAACGGGATAGTCGGTCAATGTTTCGAGCACCTGCTTGCACTTTTGGAGCTCGTATATCATTTCTTCTCTCGGGAGTCTGCTGTGATAAGGATGACGATAGCCGTGTATCGCGATCTCGTGTCCGCGGTAAAGCTCTCTTATCTCGTCCTTTATATCTGCGTATTTTCCGCCCTCGTCATACTTTGCGCCGTTTAAGTTAAATGTACCCTTGACTCCGTACTTATTGAATATTTCGATGAGGTGTCTGTCGCCCTCGAGTACTCCGTCGTCGTAGCTCATTGTAAGCGCGTTTATTTTTCCGTCCTTGAGAAGTCGTCTGAGTCGCATAGTCATTCCCTTTCCTTGCTCCGCAAAAAAACGCGGCTTTTTTATAATTTTAACACATTTCAGAGAAATTGCAATACGCTTTCATAAACTTTTTCGCACAAACGGGATATTGACACGTCTTTCGGGGAATTACTAACGTATAGATTATTGAAACGGAGATAAATAATGAACCTCAGCGACAAGGAATACAAAAAATACGCCGAGAAAAAAGCAAAAAAGTCCAATCTCGCCACAGATTGCGTAAACGCATTCTGGACGGGCGGTCTCATCTGCCTTATCGGCGAAATTCTGCACACACTTTATATCCCTCTCGGACTCGGAGTCAAAAACACGTCGGGGCTTGTTTCGGTAACGCTTATCTTTCTCGCGGTGCTTCTGACGGGGCTCAACGTGTTTGACAAGATAGCCAAATTTGCGGGCGCAGGAACTCTCGTTCCAATAACGGGCTTTGCAAACGCAGTCGCCTCCCCCGCCATTGACACCAAAGCAGAAGGGTTCATCCTCGGTGTCGGCGCAAAGATGTTTACAATAGCTGGCCCCGTAATTCTCTACGGCACGGTGGCAAGCGTGGTGTACGGGGTTATTTATTGGATAACAACTTTATTCTAAAGCAAAAAGCCCGACCTCAAGGTCGGGCTTTTTTGTATATTTCCTGCATTTATGCAAATGCTATTAGAAACATCCTTATTTGGAGGAAAAATGAGAATAATAAAATTACAAAGCACTCCCGCTATCAAGTACGCAGTGAGTGTTGTCGGCAAAAAGGAGCACGACGGGCCTCTCGGAGAGTTGTTTGACCTCTGCGACGAAACCGACACCTTTGACGCTGACACGTGGGAGAAGTCCGAAAGTGAGATGCAACGGATAGCTCTCGACACGGCTCTCACTCGCTCGGGTCTGTCGGCATCCGACGTCGGCGCGCTTTTTGCGGGCGACCTTATGAATCAGTGTACGAGCTCGTCCTACGGTCTTGCAAATTTCGACATTCCCTACTTTGGTCTCTACGGTGCCTGCTCGACCTGTGCCGAATCGCTTATACTTTCGTCAATGCTCGTTGACTCGGGCAAGTTCAAAAGCGCCGCCGCGGTATGCTCGTCGCACAACTGCAGCGCTGAGCGTCAGTTCCGTTTTCCTCTCGAGTACGGCGGCCAGCGCACTCCAACGTCCCAGTGGACCGTGACGGGTGCAGGCGCCTTTATTCTCGGTGAGAGCGACGGCGTGAATCCGAAAATTACCGCGGTGATGCCCGGCAAGGTGGTGGACCGCGGCATCAGCGACGTCAACAATATGGGCGCGGCGATGGCTCCTGTAAGTGTTAAACTAACACCATAAGGCGATGTGCTAAATCTCTACAATTTATGCGTGTTTGCGACGATTTTTGTATTTGGAGGTGTTAGTTTTTTAAACTATAATTTTTCAAAAAACACAATCGCTGAGGTTGTGTTTTTTTGTACCCAAAAATCAAAAAATACAGGAGGCTTTTTATGGTTGAATATTTAGTAACAAAAGGAAAATTGGTAGTAAGAAACGGAGCGCCACTTGTAGTGTTAGATGGAGAAGAAAAAGCTCTTTCACAGGTAGAGTTCATTTTATGGACGAGCCTGCACTGGAATGTTTTAAATAAGGAAACTCTTAAATCGGAGTTTGACAGAAGAATGAGAAAATACAATCTGAATTTAGATGTTTCTTTTGAGCAGACACTTAACCGCTTAAAGACCAGAGAACTTATAGTAGGCAAGTCTGATTATCTTGCGGTAGATGCATTATACAATCTGGTGAAGGATTTGTATGTAGTACCCCTTGGAACAGTTAATAAATTTAAAAGAGCAATGATGTTTTTATATATGGTTTTCATTCAAGGAATTCCACTTGATAAATGTAGAGAGACCATGTGTGATTTCGAATTAAAAGATATTGAAAAGCAAATTATCGGTTTTTCAAAAAGACTTAAGGTTTCGGGTGCAGAGCTTATCCGCATCAATGACAAAGGTTTGTGGGATATAAAGTCTGAAGAAGATATTGTTCCACTTGCTTATGACGAACACGAGGATACAGATATCTTTGGTAACTACACAAGATTTTCAAAGTGTAAAGCAGAAGTTCTTGAGGCGATTGTGAATCTGTACTTAAAGAAACAAATTGTATTTGAATAAGGATGGTGAAATTTATGAAAAAAGCAATAAGTATTTTATTAATGGTTGTAATGATGGCAATGTGTGTGGGCGTATCAGCTCATAGCGATGTAAAAGTAACCTTGGATGGAAATGAGATTTATTTCCCAGATGCAAAACCGTTTATTGACCAACGTGACAGAGTTTTAGTACCAATCAGATTTGTATCGGAGGCACTTGGGGCTATGGTAGATTGGGAAAACGAAAGTAAGACGGCGGTTATCAGACAGGACAAGGACGAAATCCGTTATACGGTTTATCAGCCGATGGCATAAGT
>JAZSOD010000053.1:0-7589 GCA_045536775.1 Eubacteriales bacterium
GGCTCACAGAACGACATGGCTACGATCCGACTTCATTCTCGACCCCGAGACCGCCGCAAAGGTAACCGGTGCACGCTTCCATTTCTATAAGGGCCTCGGCGCAAAGCTCGAGCGCGCTATAATCAGCTACTTCCTTGATACACATACCGAGGTCGGCTATACCGAGGTGTTCCCGCCCTTTATGGTAAACCGTGCGTCCATGCGCGGAACCGGTCAGCTCCCCAAGTTTGAGGAGGACGCGTTCAGAGTTGCCAATAACGATTGCTTCCTTATTCCGACCGCAGAGGTGCCCGTTACCAACATGCACCGCGACGAGATCCTCAGCGCCGCTCAGCTTCCAATCAAGTATTGCGCTTATTCCGCTTGCTTCAGAGCAGAGGCGGGAAGTGCGGGACGCGACACGAGAGGTCTTATCCGTCAGCACCAGTTCAACAAGGTAGAGCTTGTTAAGTTCACCACGCCCGAAACCTCGTGGGACGAGCTTGAAAGCCTCACTCTCGATGCACAGAACGTGCTCAAGGGCCTCGGACTTCCTCACCGCGTAGTCTGCCTCTCCACTGGAGATATGGGCTTCTCGTCCGCAAAGACCTACGATATCGAGGTATATATGCCCTCCTACAACAGATACGTTGAAATCAGCTCCTGCTCGAACTTCGTTGACTATCAGGCACGCAGAGCAAACATCAAGTACAAGGCAGACCCCAAGGACAAGGCTAAATTCGTTCACACCCTCAACGGCTCGGGCGTTGCAGTCGGAAGAACAGTTGCCGCCATCATCGAAAACTACCAGAACGCAGACGGCTCGGTAACAGTACCCGAGGCTCTGCGCAAGTATATGGGCGTCGACGTTATAAAGTAATATTTCTAAAATTACGGGAGGTTTTATGACCGAAATCATAGCTGACTTTTTCTCTGCCTTATGGCAGGATATAACGGCGTATTTCAGCGCGCCGCTTGGCTTCGGCGGACCGCTCGTCACAGGACAAATCATCATCTGGGCTATCGTCATCGGCTTTGCTGTCTGTGCGGCGGTGTCGCTTTTCAACAAAATTTTCCTCGGACGTCTGATAAACTTCCTTATAAAAGAGAAGGCAGAGTCGCCCGAAACGGCGGCATCTCCCGACGGAAAATTAAAGCTTGACGCCTTCACAAGAAGAGCGCTCAGAACAAACGGGGTTTTCTCGAAAATAGTCAGGACAGAGGACAAAGACGAGAAGGATCCCGAAAAGCGCAAATACTACATTCTCCCCGCAGACTCCTTCAGAGCGCAGAATCTTTATTCCAAAAACGGCGCAAGCATTTTGAGCTTCATAATCACGCTGGTTTTGCTCATAGCTCTCGCCGCGGCGGCGTATAAGATAATGCCAAAGCTCTTTGAAATGGCGGGCGAGGTCAAGAACGCGTTCACGGGCGCGAGCTCCTGACCCACCAAACCAAACGAACACGGAGATAAATTATGGATAACAACAGAAACATTCCCCCAAAAAGGAAAAAGCCGGTGAACACCCTGCTTCTCGTGCTTCTCGCTGCGGCTATCTGCCTGTGCATTGCCGTGGTCTTCATATACTTCAGCGGAACGAGATACATATCTATGGCAACCGCTGACGGCGGCACGGTCAAATATTTCGGCAAGGTAGACAAGAACGGCGATCTTTTCTCGGGCAAGCTCTATTATTCAGACGGAATTACCGCCGACGTCAACGGCGCCGAGGGCATTATCAGTTATTCAAACGGTGACGTATATAAGGGCGACATCGAAAACCTCGGCAAAAGCGGCACGGGCTCCATCGTCTACGCCAACGGCGACAGATACGAGGGCGAGTTCTTAAACAACACGCTCGAGGGCAAGGGCATGATGACCTATGCAAACGGCGATACCTATGAGGGTGAGTTCAAGGGCGGTCTCAAGTCAGGTGTCGGAAAGTACGTATGGTCGGACGGAAGTGTCTACGAGGGAAGCTTTGTAAACGACCGCAAAAACGGTCACGGCAAGCACACCTGGCCAAACGGCACAGTCTATGACGGCGACTACGTCGACGATCTCAGGGAGGGAAGCGGCACCTACGTTTTCCCCAACGGAGACAAGTACACAGGCGAGTTCAAGGCAGACGTGCGCTCGGGTAACGGCGTTTACACCTGGGCAAACGGTGAGATCTACGAGGGCGAATTCCTAAACAACAAAATGCACGGCAAAGGCACGTACACCTGGCCGAGCGGACGCACGTATTCGGGAATTTTTGAAAACGGAGTTATTGTCCGTGCAGAAGAGACCGAGGGAATCGACCCAAGCGTTGAGCCCAAAAAATAAGAAGCACCCCGACTAAAGCAAATGCCTTAGTCGGGGTATTTTTGTAGCGGGATTGGCTTTATATGATTGGTTATCATTCCAACAAACAAAAAGAACGGTGCATTGCACCGTTCTTTTCAATTTACATCTCTTACTTGCCGTCGCAACCGTCACAGTCTGTGCAGTCGCCGCATTCGCCCGAGAGGTCAAACTCCTCGTAGCAGTTAGGGCAAGTGATCTCGGAAGGATCGATGGAATCGTCAAGGTAAACTACCTCGCCGCAGTTCGGGCACATAACCTCATAGAACTCTGCGTCGTCATCGTCATCCCAATCGTCGTCATCGTCTTCGTCATCGTCGTACTCGTCATCCTCGTACGCGATGTCCTCGATTGCCGCGAGGTCCTCGTCGATCTCCTCGATGTACTCGTCGAGAGAATCAACAACGTCCTCAAGATCGGTAACCGTAAGAGCGATATCGTCGATAACGTCTGCCATTGCCTTGATTATCTTGTTTTCGGGCTTGCTTTCGTCGATCTGAAGACCTTCGATAAGACCCTTAAGATATGCAACCTTTTCGTTGAGTGTCATAATTTTCCTCCGTTTCGCCATAGGCGGAATAAATATTCATTTTGCAAGGGGTTCGAGCGTGAAATCACAAAACGTAACCCTTTAGAGGTTTCACTTTCACGCTTGCCGCCATACACGGCACAAATATACGTTGAAGCCCTTGGCATCGCACTTCGTGCGACAAAATGGGACGGGACCCATTTTGCAAGGGGTTCGAGCGTGAAATCACTAATCAAAATTTATAGAGACAAAGCTTTCACGCTTATGCTCTTTCGATGTATTCTCCGGTACGTGTATCGATTCTGAGAACATCACCGATGTTGATGAAAAGCGGAACCTTGATCTGTGCGCCTGTTTCAAGTGTTGCGGGCTTGGAAGCGCCTGTTGCCGTATCACCCTTGAAGCCGGGCTCGGTATCAGCTACCTCGAGCTCAACGAAGATGGGGGGCTCTACGCTGAATACGTTACCCTTGTAGGATACGATGGTGCAGTCCATATTTTCCTTAACAAACTTGAAGTTGTCGCCAAGCTTAGCCGCATCAAGCGGGATCTGCTCGAACGTTTCGTTGTCCATGAAGTAGTAAAGCTCGCCGTCAGAGTAGAGATACTGCATCTTCTTTCTTTCAACGATAGCGTTTTCGAACTTATCTGTAGGAGAGAAAGTTCTTTCTATAACTGCTCCTGTAACAACGTTCTTGATCTTTGTTCTTACGAACGCTGCACCCTTACCGGGCTTAACGTGCTGGAATTCGATAACCTGCATTACGTTACCGTCCATATCAAATGTTATACCGTTTTTGAAATCTCCTGCTACTACCATTATTAAAAACCTCCAATAGTTTCGGATAATTAATTTTGTACGTACTTTTGTACGTCTGCATATTATTCCATATATATAATATAATAAAAGTCTGAATTTTTCAAGACCTTAAGGCAAAAAAATGCTAAAAATAATTAAAAAACAGGGGAGAAGTGAGGTTTGGAGGTGAGTTTTTGCCTTGGAAGGAGTATAACCTGATTTTGTTTGGTGGAAATTTGTGTTGGTTCGTTTCTGTGCACACAGAAATGAACGAAACAAACACCGCTTTACACAAAACAAAATCAGGTCATACTCCCCACAAGGCACAAGCTAACTATCTCGCTTAGCGCCAAGATAACACTTCTTCATAGCAAGAGCATCCATCGCCATAGTGCCCGCCGACTCGCAGATAATCCGCGGCTCAAGACCCGATTTTGCCAGATAGTTGCAAAGCGGCTCAAACGGCGGCTCAAAGCCCTCGTCAGCAAAGGTAACGTGCTTCTTTTCGCCCGCGTTCGTGTACTCGATACGCGAGAAGTGACAGTGTAAATACCTCGCGTACTCGTCGCCGAGAGTCTCACCTATTGTTTCAAACGTGCGCCTGTAATCGTCCTCGGTAACGTAATAACCGCCAACGTTACGCGAGTTCAGATGCCCGAAGTCAACGACGGGGTAGTATATCTTTGCCACCTTGCAAAGCTCAAGAACCTCCTCGAGTGTGCCGAGCTGATTGATCTTACCCATAGTTTCGATGCCGAAGCGGACAGTCTCGCCGTCAAATTCCTCTGCCGCCTTATAAAGCGTGTCGGACGCGAGTCTCATAGCCTCCTCGCGAGTTATCTTTGCGGCGCTTCCCGCGTGAATGACCATAGTGTCCGCACCGAGAAGCTTTGCCGCGTCAAGCGTTTTCCTTATATAACCGATACTGTTGATGCGCTTTTCAAGCTCAACGCTTGAAAGCGAAATAAAATACGGCGCGTGGATAGACATTTTTATCCCTGCCTTTGCCGCCTCGTCGCCGACTTTTTTCAGCGACTCGGGGCCTGCGGTAATACCTTTACCCGCCTGATATTCGTATGCGTCGAGACCCTTTTCCTTTACCCACGCAGGTGCCTCGACCGTGCTTTTTTTACCGTCGGCATAAAACTCCTCGCTGTTTCCGCCCGGTCCGAACAATGCACTCATTTTTTATCCTTTCCGCAAGTCTCCTTGCCGCAATTCTTCCTGTATCTTCTTATTATCGGCGCTTCAAGCTTACGCTTGAGTCTGAAAAACCAGTCCGTTCTGTCCTTTATCGGAGGAACGAGAAACGCCTTCGCGCCCGCGTTTTTTGCACCCCACACGTCCGTGAAGATCTGATCGCCCACCGACAGACACTCACAAGGCTTCACTCCAAGCGCACGCATTGCGCGGCGAAACCCTGTTGGAAGCGGCTTTTTGCTTCTGCTCGTTGCGTAAAGACCGAGTCCGCGGTTGAAGGTGTCAACACGCTCGGGACTCTCGTTGTTCGACACGAACGCCGCCTTGATCCCCGCCGTCTCCATAGCAGTAAGCCAAGCCATCACCTCTGCGGTAGGCTCAGGGTCATCGTAGGTGACGAGAGTATTGTCGATGTCGAGCAAAAGCGCCTTTATCCCCATTTCTGTGAGAAGCTCGGGGGTTATGTCACAAAAGCTGTCGAACATTCCGTCCGGCATAAGATTTTTAAGCATTTTTACAGTCTCCGTTTACAAGCAGGTCGCTAAGCTTTATTATATCGCCCGCACCCATTACTATTACCGTGTCACCCGCCTCCACGTTTTCTTCAAGATAAGCGGCGATCTTCTCAAAGCTCTCGAGATAGACCGCGCCCGAAACCTTGTCGGCAAGCATTTTTGAGCTGATGCCCGTGGTGTTCACCTCGCGCGCCGCGTAAATGTCGGCAAATATCGCGCGAACTCCGTCAAACGAGCGCGTAAACTCGTCAAAAAGCTCGGCTGTGCGCGTATACGTGTGCGGCTGATAGACGCACCAGACTCTGCCGCGCGCCGCCTTCAAAACACCCTTTAAGGTGGATTTTATCTCGGTGGGGTGGTGTGCGTAATCGTCGAAAAGCTCCGCCTTGCCGAATATCTTTCCGCGCGACTCCATTCGTCTGCTCGCGCCGCGGAAGCTCTCGAGCCCGCGCTTGACCGCGTCCGCTTCAAGTCCGCAAATATCGGCAACCGCCGCCGAAACAAGAGCATTCATTATATTGTGGTCGCCCGTTACGCCAAGCTTCACTCGCGTGAAGAGCTTGCCGTGAGCGTATATTTCAAATTCGGGGTAGCCGTCGGAGAGCTCGGTGTTCTTCGCCGTGTAGTCACAGCCGTCACCGAGTCCGAAGGTGATAACTTTGCCGTCAAAGCCCTCTGCCACCTCGCGCGATAGCGGATCGTCGCCGTTTATGACCGCGTAGCCGCCCGCCGCAATGCTTAAATAGCGGCGGAAGGAGGACTTTATCTGCTCAATGTCCTTAAAGTAGTCGGGGTGATCCATCTCGACGTTGAGAACAACCGCAATATTCGGCGTAAACGACAGGAAGGAGTCGCAGTACTCGCACGCCTCCATTATGAAAAAGCTGTCGCCGCCCGTTCTGTACGCAAAGCCGTCAAGCTCGGGTGTCGCCGCGCCCGAAACTACGGTCGGATCAGCGTTCGCCGCCATAAAAACGCCCGTCGTCATAGAGGTAGCGGTGCTCTTGCCGTGCATACCCGAAATTCCGATACGGGTCTTGTATCGACTCATAATATAGCCGAGGTAGTCGGCTCTGTATATAAGCGGAACTCCCGCCGCTTCCGCCGCCCGAAGCTCGGGGTTGCTTTCGGGTATTGCCGCCGTATATACTATCGCGTCAGCGCCCTCTATATTCTTTTCATCGTGACCGATAAACACCCTCGCGCCCGCCGCTTCAAGCTTCTCGGTGGCAGGAGAGCTTACTCTGTCGCTTCCGCTGACACAAAAGCCCGCCTCAATGGAAATGTGGGCGAGGGAAGACATACTCACTCCGCCAATGCCTATAAAAAATATGTGACCGGAACTGTTTAGAATTTCTTCAATTTCTTTGACGGAATGTGTTGTCTTATACATAATTTTTACCTTTCGGGATAATAATATATACGCATTGATGCTGTTCGTTTCTTTAATAGGGTACTAATATTTTGTGAACGGAAAAAGAACTTTGGTCTGTTTTAGTCAAAGCTCGAAAAAAGTTCATAAAAGTTTCAAAAAAACCTATTTTCAGGTCGCGTAAACTTCATAAACGAATTGTACAATATATGCAGAGAACAAAAGAAAAATTCAATTTAATGGAGGCGCTTATGCAAATTACGGACATTAAAGTAAGAAAGCTTTTTGACGAGGGCCCGATGAAAGCGGTGGTTTCGGTTACCTTTGACAATCAGCTCGCAGTACATGATATCAAGGTGATAAACGCACGCGACAAGTTCTTTATCGTGATGCCCAGCCGCAAAAACCCCGATAACACCTACCGCGACATAGTTCATCCCATAAACGCAGAGTTCAGGGAAGAGCTTGAGCGTGCGGTCATCGACGCCTACGAAAAGGAGCTTATTATAGCCGAAACGCAGGCAAAAGAGGAGTACGCCCAAACCATTTAGTGCAAATATTGCTTTGAGGGTCGGTGATTTCACCGACCTTTTTTGCGGAGGCGCCTCCGCGGGCAAAGAGCGCGTGCAGCTTTACTGCAAGAGAGGTCTCGACCCATACCCTAAAGTTTTCGCAAATCAGGCGCGCTTGGCGGTAGTGGGCCTGGGGGAGAGTATGCGGTGGGATTCGAAATTTTCTTGTAGGGCGGGGGCTTGCTCCCGCCGTTTGTAGGCGGACGACCAATGGTCGCCCCTACAAGAGATTTGAAATTTGCACCGTAGGGGAGGGGTTTCCCCTCCCGAAAGCCT